>JAFTBM010000032.1 GCA_017455205.1 Bacteroidales bacterium | reverse complement strand
GGGCAACGCAGGTATTCTATCTTGATTTCGTCGGTCATCATAAGGGTGAATTTTTGTGCAAAGATAGCGGTTTTATCCAGATTGTAGGCGGAAAAAATCAAGCGGCAAGGCGCCCCGAATTGTTAAACTTTCATAAATCACGCAGATACAACGGTTCGCATTTCTGTCATTTCCTACCATTTGGAAACTATCAAACCCGCAGGAAATCGCTTTGCTGAACGAAAAAATGATTATATCTTTGCATCGAAAATCAAACAGAATATTAACTTCAAAATAAGAAAGGACAGAAAAAATGAAAAACGTATTGTTGATTGGAGCCACCGGCTTCGTTGGAACCGCCATCCTGAACGAACTCGTCGCACGCGGCCACAAGGTCACCGCCATCGTCCGCAGCATGGAGAGCGTGAAGGTGAACAACCCTCAGATTGAATATGTTGTGGCCGACGCCACCAACCCCGCCGAACTGGCTGCACTGGCCAAGGGCAAGGATGCCGTCATCTCGGCCTACAACCCCGGCTGGGGAAATCCCCGTCAGTACGAGGAGACGCTGGAAAACTACCCCAAGATTGTCGAGGGTGCCAAACAATCGGGCGTACGCCGACTGCTCATCGTGGGCGGTGCCGGAACGCTGTTCGTGAAACCCGGAGTACGCCTCATCGACACCGGCACGCTGCCCGCCGAGTGGCTGCCCGGCGTGAAGAGCCTCGGCGAGTTCTACCTGAACACGCTGATGAAGGAAGATGGAATCGACTGGATATTCTTCTCGCCTGCTGGCAATCTGGGCAACATGACCACCGGCGTGCGCACGGGCAAGTACCGCCTCGGCAAGGACGACATGCTCTTCGACGACAAAGGCGAGAGCTTCATCTCGGTCGAGGACTACGCCGTGGCGATGGTCGACGAACTGGAGCAGGAAAACCACCACAAGGAGCGCTTCACTGCGGCCTATTGATTCTACGCCGCCGTGCGAACATTCGCACTTCCCCGCCCCGCACGCTTGGCGTGCGGGGCGGTTTGTTTTTGATGGAAGAAAATGTCTGGGAAGGCGACAATTAAATCGAGGAGGTGGGGGCTTTGTAGGGACTGTCCTAAACGTTTTATTCGGAATTTCGTAATGGGAAAGAAAAAGGGGTCTGTAGATAACTAAATGAAGCTAACTCGTTTAGTAAATACTCAAAACGACACCTACCATAATTGAGGTAACACTTTTTGCAAAAATACGGCAATATCTTCCCCAAGAGTGGATAAATTAAGGTTATCTGTGAACATGTATCTGTATACTTTGCAGACGAGAATAGACCCGGCAGTCCCCACCGCCCACCGAGGGACTTGGTCCGTGTCATCTCCGTGTCATCTCCGTGTCACCTCCGTGTCACCTCCGAGTGGAGTCGGACTTAACACGGATCAAACACGGACTATGCACGGATCAAACACGGAGAAAGTCCCTACCGTCGGAACCTCCGCCCGCGAGGTGATAGTCTCCCCGCACCGCATCGTGGTGGCAGAACGAGGGTACTATGATTTTGGGCTTCGGGTGAATCAAGAATTGACCTCTTTATTGTGGTGATTCTCGCCTGCGGCTGCTTCGCTGACGTTTATCACAAAGTCGGCCAGCTTTTCATATTGGGCGTAGAGGCTGCTGTAAGCGTTGCCAACCTCATAGCCGTAGAGTCCTTGGCTGAGGGCTTTAAGGTGTTCGGCACGCAGACGGTCGCGGAAGGCATTGACGGACTGCTCGGCGGCTTCGGCGGCGGCGAGGTCGGCGTGGTTGTAGTCCACAAGGTTGGCATCCATCACCAGCAGGGCGTTTTCAACCAACGCACTCATCTCGGCGAGGTTGGCGTTCTGGCTGTCGCCAAAGTGTATGGCGTCGGAATATTTGTTTTTGCGTGTAAGTGCAATCTGCAAAATGCTGTCGCCGATGCTTTCCAGGTTGTCGCAAATGCGCAACATGGAGCTGATGCGTTCGGAGCCGTGGCCGCTGATGTCGCCACCGCCCACGGCGGTCAGGAACTTGGTCAGTTCCATGTCCATGCGGTCGGTCAGTCGTTCATATTTCTCTATCCGTGCAACCAAGTCATCCATATCCTTTGTGTTGCGCACCATCCGAAATTCGGGCAACAGGGCATACATGCGCAGCACCTGTTTCGAGAAGAGCATGATTTCCTTTTTGGCGCTCTCGAGGTTGAGTTCGGCGGTGCTGACTGGACCACGGCTGATGTAGGTGAGGCGGAACTCGTCGGTGTCTTTTTCATCCTTTGGTTCGGAGACCATACGCTCTACCAGCCATATAATTTGAGGTATGAACCATGCGAGGATGATGGTGTTGCCCACATTGAATATGGTGTGGAACAGTGTTATAGCCATTGGCAGGTCTGTGGGGAAAATGTGTTGTATTAGGCTGACGATGGGGCGGAAGCAGACGAGCGTGAGTAGTACGCCCACAACGTTGAAAACCAAGTGCGCCCTGGCAGCTCGTTTGCCCGCCGTTCCAGCCACCATGGCGGCAAGGTTGGCGGTGATGGTGGTGCCGATGTTCTGCCCCATCACCAGTGCAATGGCCATATCAAGGCCAATCCAGCCGTTGTAGCACATCACCAGCGTGATGGCCATCATCGCTGCCGAGGCCTGCACGATGCAGGTAAGTCCCGCTCCGATTACCACAAACAGCAGCACCGACCAGAATCCATAGCCACTCAGCGAGGCTATGCCGTGCAGCAGCGAGGGGTACTGCTCGAGATTTGGCATTGATGCCTGTAGTAGCGACATGCCGACAAGCAGTAGCGATAATCCGATGACGGTCTGTCCTATCGACTTCATCTTGTCCTTTTTACCGAACATGAACACGAGGCTGACGGCAGCAATGAGTAGCGGTAGGCTGAAATAGCCCGAACCCTCGCCGAGGCCCAGTAGGGTGATAATCCATGCTGTGGCTGTGGTGCCGATGTTAGCACCCATGATAACTGCCACCGCCCCGCCGAGCGTCAGCAAACCCGCGTTGACGAAACTCACCACCATCACCGTGGTAGCACTTGACGACTGGATGGCTGCCGTCACCGCTGTACCTGTCAGTATGCCGCTCAATCGGGTGCCTGTCATCTTGCCCAGCACCGCACGCATCTTGCTGCCCGCTGCCTTTTGCAGGCCCTCGCTCATCATCTTCATGGCAAAAAGAAACACTGCCAGAGAGCCTGCAAAGTTGATAATAATCAATAGAATTTCTGTTGCTTTCATATGGTTAAAGTTTAGTTTTGAATTGCATAAAAAAAGTGGCGTGGAATAGATCCACGCCACTTTTGGTGATTGTCAAAAGGGTATAGTTATTGCCGTCGGCAAGGTCGTTTCGTGGTGAGTATCGCCTCACTTGACCTCTCTGCAATGACAGTGGACACTTTCTCTCCCTAAAGGTTTTTATGTTTGATGAGGTGTTACGGATAGTCGCAAAGGACTGGTGTTTTAGGCTTTGTTCTTCAATCACATCGTCATCATTGTCATCGAAATCGTCAAAGTCTATATCGTCGGCCACAATGGTTACATTAGCAGACATTGCAGCCTGTTTGGCCAAATGCTGTGAGTCTGTAAGCTCATCGGCCACAAGGCACACCAGCACCATACCCATCAAAATGAGCATAACGGCAGAGCCATATTTCCGAATCACTTCAAACATTAAGTCGAGAAAAAGTCATTCACACTGAAAAACGACAACTTGCTGATTGAATTGTATGGAGTTTTGGAAATAATTTCTCCTCCGCGCAGAAAGCTGCTGACCTGCAGCTACCTGCGCGGCAGTGATCAGTGTCAGGATGTCGTGTCGTCGAAGAAGATGTCTATCCATTTGCGGCGGGGCTTGGTGGGTGTGTCGGCAGGCTGCGGGGCGATACCGAGGGCGGAGAGGGCCTGATGGAGTTCGTCGTGGTTGTCGCTCAGCAGCATGAGTCGGTCACCGAGGTGGAGTTCGGTGCGACCAGTGGGGACAAAGTAGTTGTCGCCGCGCTTGACCATGATGACGAGGGTCTTCTCGGGCAGGCGGAAGTCCATCATGCGGGTGCCACGCTTGAGCATCGCCGCCGTGACCTCGGCCTCGGCGGTGGCCGACTTGATTTCCTCGGGGAAGTCGATGTCGAAATCCTGCGAGAGTTCGGGACGCTGTTCCTCGGGCGGCTCGCTCACGCCCAGCCATCGCGCCACCAGCGGCAGCGTGGTGCCCTGCACCACAAGGCTCACCAGCGTACAGAGGAAGACGATGTTGAACATCACATCGCTGTGTGGAATCCCCGCAGCACGGCAGGTGATGGCAAAGATGATAGGCACCGCCCCCCGCAAGCCCACCCATGAGACGAAGAGGCGGTCACGGAACGTGTACTTGCGGAAGGGTATCAACGAGAGGAACACCGCCAGCGGTCGCGAGACGAATATCATCACAAAGCTTATAATCACTCCTGCCCCCCATACTTCTTTCAATTCCGAAGGATTGACCAGCAGGCCGAGGGTGAGGAACATCGAGAGTTGCGCCAGCCAGGTGATACCATCGAAGAAACTGCGCGTAGAGCGACGGTGGACGAACTTGCTGTTGCCCACCACGAGGCCAGCGATATAGACGGCCAGGTAGCTGTTGCCCTTGATGTAATAGGTGGCCGCGAAGACAAAGAACGAGCCAGCCAGCACCAGTATTGGATAAAGTGATGCATTGTCGATGTTGATTTTGTTCACCGTCCACACCAGTGCCTTGCCGAAAAGCCAACCCGCTACAGCTCCCACCGCCAGTTGCACCGCGAGCATTGCGATGGTACTGCCCCAGTTGGGCGAGCCGCCTTGCTGCACCAGCGAGATGAAGGTGAGCACCAGCACGTAGGCCATCGGGTCATTGGCCCCGCTCTCCAGTTCCAGCGTGGGACGCAGGTTGTGTTTCAGTCGCAGCCCTTTGCCTCGTAAGATGGAGAACACCGAGGCCGAGTCGGTGCTGCTCATGGTGGCAGCCAGCAGAAGGCATCCCATCAGTCCCAGCCCCACACGGTGGGGAAGGATGAAATAGAGTATGCTGCCAGTTGCCAAGGCGGTAATCAGCACGCCGAGCGTAGCCAACATCACGCCAGGTTTCAACACAGGACGTATGTCGCCAACCTTGGTGTCAAGTCCACCCGAGAAGAGGATGGCACTCAGTGCCACGGTACCCACCATCTGTGCCACCTTGATGTTGTCGAAATGGATGCCGAGGCCATCGCTGCCGAAAAGCATACCCACACCAAGAAACAACAGCAAGGCAGGCACACCGAAACGGCTGCCCGCCTTGCCGGCCAGTATGCTGGCAAAGAAGAGTACTGACAATATCAGCAGGAGGAACTCTACTTGCATAATTGTTGTACTGCGTTTACCTCGTTGCCAGTCAGTTGTATGACTGGGGTTTCGGGCTCAAAGTGGCCGCTATTGTCGCGGATGGCTTGCAGTAGGGCAACAGCGTGGTCGCGGCTGTAGAGAATGTTTAGTGCACTATTTGAACTTGTAACTGGTTGCAGGCCACCAAGAGCGGCAATGTTGTTGTTTCCGATAGCTTCGATGCAGAGTTTGTAATCGTCGAGGCTAAGGTAACATTTGCGTTGCTTCATGCGGCTGTGTGTAGGGTTGTACACATAGTGGCTGATGGCGCCAGTGAGGCACATGGCTGTAATTACTACCCCCGCCCCCAGCGCAATGATACCCGCGGTGAGGCATGTAGTCATCAGCGTGTCGCCCATCTTTTGTGTGCGAAGCATCACCAGTAGGAAGATTCCCACGGCAAGTATCAGCAACCCCAACAGGGGCGATTTGGCTTTGCGTTTGATTTTGTCGCCCATCTCGGCGGCGACGTATTCATCTATGGTTTGATATCTTTCCATTTTATCTCTGTCTTAGATCGTTTACTACAATATCTGTGAGGGGAATGTAACGCTTCCCCTCGACGCGTGTGAGCTGCGAATAATAGACGCGCTCTTCCTTGTCGCTGTAGCGCACCAGCGCCAACTCGGGCTTTGGCTGTCGCTTGACGGCTTCCAGTGCTTTCTCGTCGCCAGCTTCCAATGCAGCCACAAGTTGCTGCTGCACCGAGGGTGAGTAGTAAGCATAGGTGGGTTCAAGCACGGCGTGCAACTGGCGGTGGTAAGGTCGGCGGCTGTCGCCGAACAGCCAGTAGCACAGCACTATGGCCAGTGCGCAACCACCGACAATCATTCCGCCCAAAAGGCCAGAGCGTCCAGCCTCGCTGATACTCTCGACAAGGAAATAAGGCACGCCGCACACGGCACCGACTGCCGTCAGTGCCCACGCCGACCAGAGGGGCAACAGCGTGCGGCGTATCTCTGGACGGGAATAAATTGATTTTCGGATGTATTCCATTTGATTTCACATTTATGTTTATAATACACAGCAGCGAGACATGGTATTCCATGCCCGCAGTAGACAATTATGAAATGTGAAATCAGAGTCTTAAGCAGCGAATCAAATAGATGTAGCCGCTGACCGTGCGGTGGTGGCCGTAGACCGATGGCCTTTGGACGCTGTAATACCGCGCAGCAGCAGCATGCGACGCTGGGGCGATGCCCGACGGGCTGTCGTGCACCACGCGTACCGTAGTCGGTGGAGTCAATGTGCTGCCACCAATGACAGCCAGCGCATCGCGCATCTTGACATCGTGCCACTGCGGGCGGTCGTCGGTGCGGTCAATTGTGGAAGCGTTTGCTTCGCCACCTTTTATAGGGGCTTCAACGGCTGCAACTGCCATATACTGCCACCCTATCAGGCAGAGCAGCATCATCAATCCGTATTTCAGCCGTTTATCCATTTATCAAGTCAAACTACGCTCATACTAACTCCCCAGCAGCCGATTTTATTGCCCGCGGAGGTAACGTTTTATTCGGGGCAGGCCGAAGGCCGAAGGCGGCAGGTGCAGCAGGCGAATGGCCAAAAGCATCTGGCCGATGGCCATGAAGCTTTGTGCCGAAAGCGAAGCCCAGGCCGACCCCGCCGCCCCCAGCCGTGGAATAAGCAGCAGGTTGATGACCACGTTGAGTAGCAGGCTGGTGGCAGCCAGCAGGTTGAGCAGGCGCAGCTTTCCGTCGGCGGTCAGCAGCGTACCGAAGATGTAGGTGATGCAGATGGGAATGATACCAAACACTACCACGCGGAACACTGGCACGTAGGCTGCCCCCGACCCGTGGTAGAGCAATTCCATTAAGGGTTCGGCCCAGATAGCACCGGCCACCGATACCCCTACGGCAAACACCATCATCGGCCAAAAGACGAGGCTGATGCTCCCCGAGAGTTCCTGCCTCTGTGCTTCGTTCCCTTTCTGCGAGCAGATGCGCGAGAAGACGGGCAGCAACGGCACGCTGACCAGGTAGGCCACCATCGTCAGCGCGTCGAGCAGGCGGAACGCACCAGCGTAGATACCAGCCTCGGCTGCACCTGCAAGGTGGCGCAGCAGGATGGGGTCAATCCGATTGTAGGAGGCCATCAGCAGCACCAGCAGTGCGAAGGGGGCACTCTCTTTGAGGATGGCCCAAGTGAATAGGCCATTCCAGCGGAGGCGGAGCCGACCCGTGCGGCGGGCGATAACCCAAAGTGCCGTCAGCGCCGTCAGTGCGTAGGCGGCTACCTGTGCGTAGACGAACCAGCGGATGTTGAAGTGCACCCGCAGTGGTGTCCACAGCATGCAGCCGCAGATGGCTATCATCAGCAGGCGGTCAAGCACGGAGAAGAGGCTGTCCCACTTGAAGAGCAGCAACCCCTCGAGGTTGCTGCGAAGGTAGAGGATGAGCGAGTTGAGGAACTGTGCCAAGCAGAGCCATGCCAGCAGGTGGAACTCCTCGCTGCTGTAGCCCAGTGCCATCCCTGCGGAGAAGGCAACGAGCAGGTAGAGCCCCAGCAGGGCAATCTTGGCCGTCAGTATTCCCCCGAGGTACTTGCCCACCAGCTGCGGGTGCTGGGCGATGTTGCGGGTGTTGTAGTTGGTGATGCCTACGTCGAGCAGTATGTTGAAGATGTAGGCGAGGTTGAAGACGGCAAAGTAGAAGCCATAGGTGGCGTTGCCCACGGCATTCTGCACGCCTACTTCGATGCCGAAAATCCAAAGTGGCTTGACGATAAGGTTGGCCAGTAGCACCCAAAACAGACCCGAGAGCAGCTTCTTTTGCATGTCATGGTGTGCTGGTAGGCGGCAGGGTGGGGGAGAGGGGCAGCGCAACCATCCATCGCTCTTCTATTTCCCACCGTTCCCTGACTTGTAGGCTCTTCTCGAAATCGACCGTCGTCTCTGGCTGCCGCGCGGTGAAGTAGTCGCCCGTGGTCCATACCCCGTTGGCATCGGTATCCACCACCGCCCGCAGGCGGTATTCTCCCGCTTTGAGGTGAGAAAACAGCACCTCGCTCGAACCCGACATCGGCTGCACTTGGCGCACGCTGTCTTTGTCGTCCAGCAGCTCTACCGCGAGTTGCTGCCCCGTGAGGTTGCTGATGTGGAGCTTGATGCTGCCGTAGTCGCAGGGTGTGAGGGTGAACTCAAGGCTGTCGGAGGGGTGCCCGAGGAGGTCGGTGAAAAGCCCTTGTCGCAGGCGGATGCGATATTTTTCGCCCGCCTGAAGGGTGAGGTGGAGGCGTGCGCCGAGGCCGAGGCTGTCCACCTCGAAGGTGCATCGCGTGAGGTGGCTATCGGCCACGTGCATCACCTCTGCCGTCAGGCTGTCGGCTGGGGCGAGGATGGGGGTGGTGAAGGCGAGGCGTAGGTCATCGTAGAAGGCTTTGCTCCCTTCGCATATGGCTTTGACGAGTCCTTCGGGTTTCTCCTCTGCCTCGGTGCCTTTGACGCGCCGCTTGCGCCGTGGCGGCTGAAAGCGCAGACGGAGGGTATCGGCCAGGGCGGTGTCGGTCAGCACCAGCGTGGCCTCGGTGCATTGCTCATTGCGAAACCATACCCGCAGGGTATCGCGCCCAGCGTTGAGCCGCCATTCCAGGCTGTCGCCCGTCAGTGTGGGCGATTGCATGGGCAAGTAGCTCACTATCATCGCCCGTCCGCGTGTGGTGAACTCGCTTTTGAGCAGCCGTTGCCGACGCACATCAGGTGCCGAGATGTGCATCTGCACCAGCCTTGTGCTGTCGAGGCTGTCGGTGGCAGTAGCGGCACTGGCAGTCCAGGCCGCTGCTTCGCCGCGCTCTACGCGCAGGTTGCGGTTCTTATCCTCCACGGCCACCAGTCGGTAGTCCCCCTGGCGGATATAGTGGAACGCGAAGCTGCCATCGGCAGCGCACCGTGTCTGGTAGTCAGGTGCACGCTGTGCGGCCACGGTGTCGGCCATGCCGAGGCTGTCGCGATAGGCCAGCACCGCGACCTGCTCCTTCCACGGCTTGCCGTTGTGTGCGCTTACCACCCGCCCGCAGAGCATCATGGTGTCCATATCCTCGCCCGTGGCGAAGACGTATTCGTAGGAGGGTAGCACGTTGCCCTCGTTGAAGTCGGCAATGGCCTCCTTGAACTGGAAGAGGTAGGTGGCCTCGGGCAGCAGGGTATCAGTCAGGCGCACCTGCAACCGCTTGCCTTTGACCACGTATTCGGGCTTGTGCTTGAGCGGGGGCGAGACGATGACGTTGCGGTCGGCATCCTTCATCACGGCATACTCGTCGAAGTGCAGGGTGAACATCGGCTGGTCGAAGTGCCGTGTGCCTACTTTAGGCTTGGCCTCCACTACGACGGGCGGTGTGGTGTCCTTCGGTCCCCCGCTGGGATACCCCTGCTTGGCACAAGCCGAGGCCGATAGCAGCACCACGGCCATCGCCGTCCACTGCAATGTTCCCGCGATCCAGACTCGCTGCCGCTGCCTCTGTTGGCTGCTGGATTTAGCCATAGAGCTCTCGCAGTTCAGCGTGCATGGCATCCAGTGCTTTGTCGGCAGGCGAATGGTCGGCCACCGAGGCAAACACCGTGGCTGCCAGCCGTGTGGGGTCGTTCACCTCGGCCAGTCCCACCGCCGAGGAATTGACCAAGTTGATCATCTCATCCTTGGCCTCGCGGATACGCATCCAAAGCTCGGGGCTGAGGTAGACCTGCTGCGAGAGGTTGTGCTCCCACTCGTCGCGGATGCTCTTGGTCATCACGCCCTGCAGCTGCTTGAGGTCCATCCCTGGCTGGTAGCAGCGCAGCACCAGGCTGCTCGGCATCATGCGCTCGAGGAATAAGGCCATGCGCTCGTAGGCTTGCAGGCGGAGGGGGGTAACCACCCGCAGCGTCGCGCCACGCTCCTCCATCTTCAGCTGCAGCAGCGTCTCTTTCTGCTTCATGTCTATCCACCGCTTCACCAGCAGGTAGAAAATCCAGCCCGTCAAAGCGACGGCGGCCAGCACGGCCAGCACGTTCAAAATGATAATCTGTCCTGTACTCATTGCATTAGTTGGTTTACAAGTTGGGTTACCCCGCGGGTGGCAACCTCGCGGATGAAATTCACGCGGCGGCTAACGGGCACCTCTTTGGGATCCACCACGTAGCATTCCGCCTCGCGCGGCACGTAGTGGATAAGGCCAGCCGCTGGGTAGACCGCCATCGAGGTGCCAACCACGATGAATATCTCCGCCTCGCTGCAAAGCTCGGCCGCAGGCTCAATGTTGGGCACGGCCTCGCCGAACCACACGATGTGCGGCCTCAGCTGCGTCCCATCGGGGGCAAGGTCGCCCAGCCGTATGTCGCTGTAGCCGATGTCCACCGTCAGCTCGGGGCGAGCATCGCTCCTCCCCTTGGTCAGCTCGCCGTGTAGGTGCAGCACACGGCTGCTCCCCGCCCGCTCGTGCAGGTTGTCGATGTTCTGCGTGATTACCTCCACGCTGTAGCGCTCCTCCAGCCGTGCCAGCTGCCTGTGTGCCTCGTTGGGCTGCACCTCGGCCAGCTGCCTCCGCCGCTGGTTGTAGAAGTCGAGCACCAGCGCAGGGTCGCGCTCGTAGGCTTCGTGCGTCGCCACGTCCTCCACGCGGTAGTGCTCCCACAATCCGTCCGAGTCGCGAAAGGTGGATATCCCGCTCTCCGCACTCACCCCAGCACCAGTCAGTACCACTATTCTCTTCTTTTCCATACCCCCCATTAACGCCCCTCCCTGCCTTTTATTGCACAAATATTTTCACGATTATCCGCAACCACCCGAAAACGCCCCGAAGGGGCAATGAGCCTATAGCCCAGGGCATCGCCCTGGGTGGATGGATGCATAGCCAACGCCCTGAAAGGGCAAAAGCCAACATGGGGAACAACGCTTTTGCCCTTTAAGGGCGAACGTGATTTGCCCTCTATACCATGGTAGCTTGATGGCCTTTCAGGCAGCCTATTGGGTACATGCGGATAATCACAAATATTTTCACCCCGCTCCAATTGTCCACTGGCAAGCTCAAAACCGCCCGTTTAGGGAAAAAGTGTTATCTTTGCACCGCCATAAGGCCATCGGGTAGCGATGCCCAAGTTTGAAACACCGCAGTTTAAGAATCGAATAAGCAAATGAATCCCACTCCAACCGCCAAAGCCGCCCCGCAGCCAGCAGCATCCGTGCCCAACCCCATAGTCGAAATCCGCAGCCTCGACCACCCCCTCCTTTCGCCCTACGCCCGCCTGACCGAAGCCCAGCTGCGCAACCGCCTACACGCCGAGCAGGGCCTTTTCATCTGCGAGAGTGCCAAGGTGATTCGCATAGCCCTAACGGCTGGCGTGGAGCCCTGCTCGATGCTCTGCGAGCGCAAATTCCTGCCGCAGGCGCAAGAGCTGCTCGGTGGCACTCCCTGGCGCGAGGTGCCCATCCTCACCGCCGACAGCCCGCTCCTGCACCAACTGACGGGCTACGAGCTCTCGCGCGGACTGCTTGCCGCCATGCGTCGCCCTGCCCTGCCGCTGGCCGACGAGGTGCTGTGCTCGGCACACCGCGTGGCTGTGCTCGACGGGGTGGTCAACAGCGAGAACACTGGCGCCATCTTCCGCGCCGCGGCAGCCCTCGGCATGGATGCCGTCCTGCTCACCCGCACCAGCTGCGACCCCCTCAACCGCCGCGCCTGCCGCGTCAGTATGGGCACAATCTTCCAGCTCCCTTGGGCCTACCTCGACTCCTACGTCCAGCTCTCCCGCGCTGGCTTCACCACCGTAGCCCTCGCCTTGACCGACCGTGCCCTACCGCTCGACCACCCCTCGCTCCGTGGCCACCAGCGGCTCGCCCTCATCCTCGGCAGCGAAGGCGACGGACTCTCGCCCGAGGCGCTGCACAGTTGCCAGCTCACAGCCCGCATACCGATGTGGCACGGCGTCGACTCGCTCAACGTGGCCGCCGCCGCCGCCGTGGCCTTCTACGCTTTGGCTGACACCGACCAGCGGTGAGGCACGAGTCATCAGCTGCGGAGAAAAGTAATGCAGCCGACCAGCGATGCGAATGAGGGGCTTTTCCTCGCCAAAAAGCCTCTTTCTGTAATGCTTAAACAGCTGATATACAATACTGTATATATCAATTAAGCATCTAACTGCTTCATTTTCAGTCTCTGGTAGGGACTTGGTCCGTGTCATCTCCGTGTCATCTCCGTGTCAGGTCCGTGTCACCTCCGACTCGGGTCGGACATGGCACGGAGATACCACGCCCCAGGGAGGGCGATGGCACGCTCGAAATCCCCTGCGGGCCGCTGGCCAGTCGGGGGCAAACCGCAGTCGGAACAGGGCGAGGGAGGGCAGGAATACAAATTTTCGTGCGCGGAAGGAAAAAAATGCGTAACTTTGCAGCATGATTACTAACAAAGACATGGCTGCACAGACAGCCGAATTTCTGTTGAAAGTGAAAGCGGTAAAGCTCAACAACGAGCATCCTTTCACATGGGCATCGGGGCGCAAATCGCCCATTTATTGCGACAACCGACTGACGCTCTCCTATCCGGAGATACGCACGTTCATTCGCCAGCAGTTCACCTCGATAGTGGCCGACCGCTGGGGCGACGTGGATGTGATAGCTGGCGTGGCCACGGGTGGCATCGCGCAGGGCGCTTTGGTGGCACAGGAGCTGGGGCGGCCTTTCGCCTACGTCCGCTCCGAGCACAAGAGCCACGGGCTGACCAACCAGATCGAGGGCGAGGTACATAGCGGCCAGTCGGTGGTGGTGATTGAGGACTTGGTGTCGACGGGCAAGAGCTCGCTGGTGGCGGTGCGTGCGCTGCGCGAGGCGGGTTGTGTGGTCAAGGGTATGGCGGCCATATTCACCTATGGCCTCCAAGTGGCCGAGGAGAACTTCAAGGCCGAGGGGGTGGATTTGGCCACGCTGACCGACTACAGCACGCTGATAGAGGTGGCGCGGGACAAGGAGTATATCCAGCCCGAGGCCCTGGCTTCGCTCTCGGCTTGGCGGCTCAACCCCGAGCGCTGGAGCGAGGAACACATGCAGGATTGACAGCGGGGTGCGGCTGTGGATGGTTCGTGCCGCACCTTGAGAAAAACCGATAGTTATGGGCAGAAAAATGAAAAGAGGTGCGGTGGCGGCCGTGTGGGCGGTGTGGATGCTGGTGGCGGGTGTGGCAGCCCAGGCGCAGGACAGCCTGATGATAGTCCTGGCGGGGGGCGAGCGGATAGAGATGGTGTGGGTGAAAGGTGGCACGTTCACCATGGGCAGCAACGAGGGGAGCGGCGTGAGCCACCTCTACGAGAGTGCGCGACCCGAGCATCGGGTGAGCGTAGGGAGCTTCTTCATGGCCAGCTGCGAAGTGCCGCAGGCACTATGGAAGGCGGTGATGGGTAGTAACCCCTCGAAGTTTGTGGGCGATTCGCTGCCGGTGGAGCAGGTGTCGTGGGTCGAAGCGCAGCAGTTTGTAACCCTGCTCAGCCAGATGACGGGGCTTCGCTTTCGGCTGCCCACCGAGGCCGAGTGGGAGTATGCGGCGCGGGGTGGCGAGCATTCGGCCTCGCGCCCCTTTGCAGGCAGCGACCGCAAGGCGCTGGGTGCCTACGCTTGGTTCTGTGCCAACAGCGATGGGCACACCCATGCGGTGGGGCGGCTGCGTCCCAACGAGCTCGGGCTCTACGATATGAGCGGCAACGTGGCCGAGTGGTGTTCGGACTGGATGGCAGACTACACGGCAGCCGAGCAGCAGAGTCCGCGTGGGCCGCGCACGGGTGAAAGTCGCATCCTGCGGGGTGGGCACTACAACAGCACCTCGTCGGCCTGCGCGGTGTTCGACCGTGGTTGGTACGTCCCCGACGGCAAGACGGAGTACTACGGCCTGCGCCTGGTGATGGACAAGACGGAAGATTAACCGTCCGCCGTCGGGTAGATATTCAAGGGGAAGCCATGCGGATAAAGGACAAGGAATTCAAGACCTTCATTAGCCGCCAGGAGTTGGAGGGGATTGTGGAGCGAGTGGCGGCGGAGGTGAACCGCGACTATGCGGGGCGGCAGTTGCTGGTGTGCCCAGTGCTGACGGGAGCCTGCATCTTTGCGGCCGACCTGCTGCGGCGGCTGACGGTGGAGTGCGAGGTGAGCTTTGTGCGCTACACCTCGTATAGCGGCATGTCGAGTACGGGGAGCGTGGTGTGTGGGCTGCCGTTTCCCGTCGAGGCGCGAGGGCGCGAGGTGCTGATAGTGGAAGATGTGGTCGATAGCGGACTTTCGATGGCGCGGATGCGGCAGGAGCTGCTCGCCTTGGATCCGCAGAGCATGAGGATATGCACGCTCTTTTTCAAACCCCGAGCCTTCAAGGGCGACTATCGGGTGGACTACGTGGGACGCGAGATAGGCAACGAGTTCATTGTGGGCTACGGGATGGACTACGATGGGCTTGGACGCGGGTTGGCAGAGGTGATGGTGCATTGTGGGGATGCCAAGGATGAACAGGCAAAGACAGAGGCGGTATGAAGACGACGATAAAAAGGGCTACCGTGCGGCTGGCTGCGGTGGCGGCAGCGATGCTGCTGCTGGTGGTGGGTTGCCGCAAGGATGAGGAAGAGAGTACGCTGACGGTGACGGACAGTGAGGTGGCGGGCCTTTGGGTGAAGAGTGGCAGCCAGGAGTACTGGCGCTATCGGACCGACCATAGTGGCGTTACGTGGGATGAGGCCGACGACATCAGCGAGCAGGAGAGCAACCTGACCTACACCTGGAGCATCAGCGGGGCAGTGCTTACGCACGTCTTCAGCGGTGCGCAGGGCAATCAGGCGGTGCCAAAGGTGTATACCATCACCGCCATATCGGGCAGCTCGATGCAGTGGAAGGACGACTACGGGATGGCTTACACACTCAAAAAAGTGCAGGAGAAATGAAGCGGGGGTGGAAGATAGGGCTGATAGCGGGCGGCTCGCTGCTGGGGTTGGTAGTGGTGGCGGTGGCCGTGGTGTTGTGGGTGGTCTTCACCCCGAGTCGGCTGACGCAGGTGGTGGGCTCGCTGGCAGAAAGGTATGTCAAAGCCGAGGTGAAGCTGGGCGAGGTGGAGCTGACCCTCTTCAGAACCTTCCCCGATGTGGGGCTTGAGGTGCGGGATGTCTGTGTGGTCAATCCGATGGAGGGGGCGCCGAGCGACACGGTGGCCGCTGTGCAGCGGCTGACGGTGGGGCTCGACTTGCGCCGTTTCCTCAAAGAAAATGAGGTGGTGGTGCACCAGCTGCTGCTCGATGGGGTGCAGGCTGCGCTCTACACCAATGCCGATGGCGAGGCTAATTTCGACGTGCTGGCCATCGAAAGCGATGAAGAGGATACGGCATCGACTCCGTTTAACCTCGACAGTCTGCCGATGATGAGCCTGCGGCGGATAAGCCTCGGGGTGCGGCAGGCCACTTGGCTCGATGCGCGTGGTGGCACCGAGGCAAAGGCTCGGGAGGTGGAGGTCGAGGCTGAGGGCGAGGTGAACGAGGGGAAGGCAGAGCTGAAGCTGGCGGTGGAGGGCGAGCGAGTGGAGGTAAACCTGCGCGACAGCGTTGGGGCAGCCGCGTTGCAGGCTGCATTGGAGGGACTGGAACTCAAGGTGAGCGGACAAGGAGATATGGAAGCATTGCAGGCGAGGGTGAAGGTGGAGGTGGCACGCGGTGCGGCCTCGGTGGGGGGCGTGGAGATGGTGAGCGAGAAGCTCTCGGCCTCGAAGAAGGGGCTGCTCTCGGTGGACTTGCCATGCCAAGTGGGGCTGACGCAGATGAAGGTGAAGATAGGCGAGGAAGCACGGGTTCGGTTGGCCGATTATGGTCTACTGCTCTCGGGCAACGCACGGCTGGCGTCGGACAGCGAGCCGCTGGCGGTGGATGCCAGGGTGCAGAGCGATGGGGAATGGAGCATTGGCGAGTTGCTGCAAGTGGTGCCGCAGGAGTATGTGGCCGCCCTTTCGGACATAGACATTGACGGCTTGGCATCGTTTGAGGCCACGGCTGTGGGTGTGCTGACCGACAGCACGATGCCGCTGGTGGAGGCACGGCTGCAGTTGGCCGATGGGCAGTTGTATTATCCCCAGGCGTTGTCCTACCGCGTGAAAGACATAGCAGGAAAGGCTTCGGCTCGGCTCGACCTCGGGCGCGGCGGGCAGAGCAGCGCCTCGGTGGAGGGGCTGCGGTTGAGGGTGGGGGACAGCAAGCTCACGCTGAATGGCCAGGCCGACGATTTGCTGGGCGATATGGCGGTTCGGGCAGCGATAGACGGCGAGTTGAGCTTGGCCGATGCCGAGCCTATGCTGCCCGCAGAGCTACACCTCGCGGCTTCGGGCTTGGCCGAAGTGAAGGCCGATGTGCAGGGGAAATTGGCCGACGTGCAGCGCATGGCGCTGGAGAAAGTGCGTGCTGCGGTGCGGCTGCGGGCGGATGCGGCACGGGTAGCGCTGGACAGCCTGCGGGCCGAGGCATCGGGGCTCGAGGTGGAGGTGGAAATTCCTGCCAGGCAGCACAAAGGCAAATGGGCCGACGTGAAGTTGAAAGGCGATGGGGTGAAGGTGGCCACGGAGGGGGTGCGAGCTTCGCTGGAGAAGCCCGATATAGCCCTTGGGGTGAACAACCCGTTGAAAGAGCAGTTGGCCGCCGAGTGTAGCGTCAGCTTGGGTGAGGTCGAAGCCATGGTGGACTCGATGGTAGCCTCGATTGGTGGGTTGGAACTGAAAGGGGCGGTGCGGATGGATTCGGCACAAAGCAATGTGCTGCGGCGGTTCAACCCAGAGGCCGATGTGGAGATGCACAGCGTGGCCTTCTATACGCCCTCGCTTCCCGATGCCCTGCGTATGCAACAGTTTGCCCTGCAATACGATGCCAAGCGCTGCAACATCAGCACCGCCGAGCTGCGGGTGGGGCATTCCGACTTCCAGCTCTACGGGTCGGTGGACAACCTCGAAGAGTGGTTGGAGCACAAAGCCCTGCTCCACGGCGATGTGAATTTCAACTCGGGATATGCCGACATCGACCAGCTGATGGACATGTTCAGCGGCATGGGTAGCGATACCGACACACTGGAGCGGATGAGGCAAGAAGACCAAGTGCCAGCCGAGGCGAACCCCTTCATAGTGCCGCGGGACGTGGATTTCACACTCCACACGCATATCAAGCGCAGTGTGGCCTTCGGCAACGACTTGAACGATGTGGCAGGGTCGGTAACGATAAAGGACGGCGTGGCGGTGCTGGATCAGATAGGCTTCGTCTGCAAGGCCGCGACGATGCAGCTGACGGCACTCTACAAGTCACCCCGTCCCAACAACCTCTTCTGTGCATTGGATTTCCATCTGCTCGACATACAGGTGGACGAGCTGATCGATATGATACCGATGGTCGACACGCTGGTGCCCATGCTCGCCGCGTTGGAGGGCAAGGCCAACTTCCACCTGGCGGCAGAGACCTTCCTCGACGCACAATATAGGCCGAAGATGAGCTCGCTGCTGGGGTCGGCAGCAATCAGTGGACGCGACCTGACGGTGATGGACAACAGCACCATATCGACTGTGGCCAAGCTGATGCAGCTCAAAAGCTGGAAAGAGCGGGACAACAAGATACGGGTGGACAGCATCGATGTGGAGCTCACCTGTCTGCGCAAAGAGATTGAGGTCTTCCCCTTCATACTCCACGTGGGGAAATACCAGCTCTGTGCGTCGGGGAAGCACACGCTCGACAACCAGTGTGGCTACCACGTCGAGTTGCTCAAGAACCCGCTGTTGGCCAAGGTGGGAGTGGATATTAGGGGCGATATAGCCCACCCGAAGGTCAGCCTCGGGCAGGTGCGCTACGCCGATTTATACAAGCCCGAGAAGCAGGGTGTGGTAGAAAAGCGGACGCTGGAACTGAAACGAATGATACGCGAGGCGTTGGAGGCCAACGTCAGATAAAGAGTGAAACATGGCAATATTCCATAGATACAAGAGCGAGATACACGGCAACTATCGGGTGGCCTACTTGCGGTCGGGGGTGCTGATGGGCGGACTGCTGACGCTGTATGTGGTGGCGAGGCTGCTGGTAGGGATGCCCGTGGAGCGCCCCACATCGCTGGCGAGCGATGGCATCCTGCTGGTGGGTGAGTTGCTGCTGATGGCCTACTATCGGGCATCGCTTCCCGAGCGGAAAATTACGCTCAAAGAGGCCATGCTCTTCGGGATAGGTTTGGCGGCGGTGGCGGCAGTGGTCTACGGCATAGCCTTGTGGGTGATAGGGTTGCTCTCGCCACAGCAGGAGGCTCTTTTCACCACCAGCATGACTGGGCAGGCGGTGGGTGCAGACGACCCACAGCTGCACTATTGGGCTGCTTGGTGGGGATTCTACGCCTGCGTGATGACCCTTGTGCTGGGCGGCTTCGGTGCCTTCATAGGGGCAATATTTTTCCGCACAGAGAAAGCAGAAATCAAACAACATAAGCAATGAAAGATATATCAATAGTGGTGCCCTCGTATAACGAGGCCGAATCGCTCCCCCACTTGGCAGAATGGATTGACAGGGTGATGCGTGAGCAGGGCTACGACTATGAGGTGATCGTGGTGGACGATGGGAGCAGCGATGGCACTTGGCAGGTGGTGGAACAACTGCACCAGGCCAATGCCGCCTATAGGGGCATTAAGTTCCGCCGCAACTATGGCAAGTCGGCAGCCCTCAACACTGGGTTCGCCGCCGCCGAGGGCGAGGTGGTCATCACGATGGATGCCGACTTGCAGGATTCGCCCGACGAGGTGCCAGAGTTGAGGAGGATGATAAAAGAGGAGGGGTACGACCTCGTCAGCGGTTGGAAGAAAAAGCGCTACGACTCGAAGCTGGCCAAAAATATCCCCTCCAAGTTCTTCAACTGGACCACACGGAAGCTCAGTGGCATTCGGCTCCACGACTTCAATTGTGGCCTCAAAGCCTACCGCCACGAGGTGGTGAAAAGCATCGAGGTCTATGGCGAGATGCACCGCTATATCCCCGTCATCGCCAAGTGGGCAGGTTTCGGCAGGATAGGGGAGAAGGTGGTGCAGCACCGCAAGCGCGAATATGGGGTAACCAAGTTCGGTATGAACCGCTTCATCAATGGCTACCTCGACCTGATGAGCATCATGTTCATCTCGAAATTCGGCAAGCAGCCGATGCACTTCTTCGGAGCGGTGGGGAGCCTGGCCTTGGTGCTGGGTATGGTGGCCCTCGTGGTGGTACTCATCCTGCGGATGATAGGCCGTATTGCACTGACCAACAGCGTGTGGTTCTACCTCTCAATGTTCTTTATATTAAGTGGACTGATGCTCTTCCTCGCAGGCTTCATAGGCGAGCTGGTCTGCCGCAACAGTACCACCCGCAACCAATACCTAATCGCACAAGAGTTATGAGCCTTCAATGTGGAATCGTAGGGTTGCCCAATGTGGGCAAAAGCACGCTGTTCAACTGCTTGAGCAACGCCAAGGCACAGGCCGCCAACTTCCCTTTCTGCACGATAGAACCCAACGTGGGGGTCATCACCGTGCCCGACGAGCGGCTGGCCAAGCTGGTGGAGATAGAACATCCAGCCAGTGTGGTGCCCGCCACGGTGGAGATAGTGGACATTGCGGGCCTTGTCAAAGGTGCCTCGAAAGGGGAGGGGCTGGGCAACAAATTCCTGGCCGACATCCGCAATTGCGATGCCATCATCCATGTGCTACGCTGCTTCGACGACGACAATATCACGCATGTGGATGGTACGGTCGACCCAGTACGCGACAAGCTGACCATCGACTTGGAACTCCAGTTCAAAGACCTTGAGACCATAGAGAACCGCTACGAGAAGGAGGTCAAGAAGGCCAAGGCGGGCGGTGATGCCCGTGCCAAGCGACTGGTGGAGGTGATGGATCTCTACAAAGCAGCTCTGCTCGAAGGACGCAGTGCCCGCACGGTGCAGCTGGACGACAACCAGCAGGAGGTGGCACGCGACCTGATGCTGCTCACCACCAAGCCAGTCATCTACGTCTGCAATGTGGACGAAGCCTCGGTGGTCAGCGGCAACCGCTACTCGGAGGCCGTCAGCGAAGCCGTCAAGGACGAGCAGGCCGAGGTGCTGCTGGTCGGAGCTGGTATCGAAGCCGATATTGCCGAGCTCGAGACCTACGAGGAGAAGCAGATGTTCCTCGACGACCTGGGATTAAAAGAGAGTGGTGTCAATCGCCTTATCAAGGCTGCTTACCGATTGCTCGGCTTGCAGACCTTCCTCACCGCAGGTCCGAAAGAATGCCGCGCCTGGACGTTCCGCCGTGGCATGAAAGCCCCACAGACGGCGGGTATCATCCACTCCGACTTTGAGCGGGGATTTATACGTGCCGAGGTGATCAAGTATGAGGATTACGTAGCCCTCGGCTCCGAGGCCAAGTGCCGCGAGGCAGGCAAGATAGCCGTCGAGGGTAAGGACTACGTGGTACAAGATGGTGATATAATGCACTTCCGGTTTAACGTCTAACCTGCCACCGATGTCCACCACCACCCAACAGCAGAATGCCGCCCAAGCTTTCGCCGACCGATGGTCGGAGCGGGGCTATGAGAAAGGCGAGACGCAGACCTACTGGCTCGAGTTGCTGCACGAGCTGCTGGGCGTGGATTCCCCCACACAGTTTATCCTCTTCGAGAAACCTGTCCGCACGGGTAGCACCCTCTTCATTGATGCCTATATCCCCGCAACCCATGTGCTGATTGAGCAGAAAAGTCTCGGCTCCGACCTCGCTGATGCCTACAGCCAAGCCTGCAACTATGCTGCCCACATGGTCTTCTCCGAGCGTCCCCGCTGGATAGTCTGCTGCAACTTTGCTACACTCCATATATACGATATGGAACTGCCAGAGCCGCAGCGCAAGCCTGTGGTGCTGTCCCTCGCCGATTTGCCCTCGCAGCTCGGGGCTTTAAGCTTCCTCGTGGACACCAGCTCCGACCGCATCCAGCGCGAGATGGCCGTCTCCCTCCAGGCAGGCGAGATAGTGGGGTGCCTCTACGATGCCCTGCTGAAGCAGTATCGGAGCACGGGCGGCGGGAGCACGGGCGGCTCGCCCGTGCCGCAGGCCAACGGCCAGCCTACCCAGCCACAGGCCAGCGGCCTGTCCTCCCATCACTCCGACCAGGAAATCCTCCGCTGGCTCAACATCCTCTGCGTCCGCCTCGTCT
>JAFTBM010000031.1 GCA_017455205.1 Bacteroidales bacterium | reverse complement strand
GAGCGGCGTGTGGAAGTAGAAGAAGCCGCGCTCGTGGAAGAAGGTGTGGATGGCCATGGCCATGTTGTGGCGCAGACGCATGACGGCGCCGAAGGTGTTGGTGCGCAGGCGCAGGTGGCCTATCTCGCGCAGGAACTCCATCGAGTGACCTTTCTTTTGCAGGGGGTAGGTCTCGGGGTCGGCCTCGCCGTAGACAATGATCTTCTCGGCCTGCACCTCGACGGCCTGACCGCTTCCCTGGCTTTCCACCAGCCGCCCCTCCACGCCGACGCAGGCGCCGGTGGTGATGTGCTTCAGCTCTTCCTCGAACTTCGTCGGGTCGGCGACAACCTGCATATTGTGGATGATGCTGCCGTCGTTGAGGGCCAGGAAAGCCACGTTCTTGTTGCCGCGCTTGGTGCGCACCCACCCTTTGACACAAATCTGCGTGCCAATCAGTCCCTTTACATCCTCCTTCAGGAGGTATTTGATCTCGTAACGTTTCATTGGTATATTATGTTTTTTAATTTTGTCATAGTATCACACCCTCTTCTTCCAACCGCTTTTGTACATTCGACCAAGGACGGTTCAGATGTTGCAGTGTTTCATGGAACATGCGCAGCACCACATTGGCGTCAATATCTCGCCATTCACCCTTGCGCATGCCTTTGCGCAGTATGTATATTTGGTCTATAGGGGAGTATGACGGATCCACTGACAGGCTTACGTCGTATCTCTCCGATACAGCGATGAACCGAGTGTAGGGGTTGCCGTTTTTGAGCTTCTCGGCCGTGGCTATTATGCCGTCGAGCATGGTCTTGTCTATGTAAGTTTTCGCCTCGATGGCGACGGCAGGTATCTGTATCCTTTTGGCTGGACTGTTGTTGATAGACACATCAAACGTCCTGTAGATGGCGAAGTCCTGGTCTTTCTCATTGATGTCTATCTCTGGTGATTTGACGAAGTCTTCAAAGTCTTTTGCCCTGAAGTATATGTTGGTATAAGCTTTCACGCTGCCACTTGACAGCACGTCAGTGCTGTCATACAGCTTCCGCTTTTCTTCCACGACATCCTTGAACAGCAGGTAGAGGAACTCTTCCAGTATGGTCGGCCTGAATTTGCCCTGCGACGAGAAGAGGTTGTCGTATCCTTGGTCATGGATGAAGTTGTAGTATTCATTGAGGACTGCCACTTTTTGCCTGACTGCTTCGTCCGTATACTCTTCGGCAGCCATCATCGACTTGATGTATTTGCCATAGGCATTGATGATATTGTCCAGTGCCTTGCGCAACGACGGGCTTAATGAGCCGTCGTACTTGACAATAATGTTTGAAGCGTGGCATAGTTGCGGATGCGACTGAATCAAACCTCTTATTGTGTCTATCTGCTGCATAAGCCTGACAGTTGTTCGGTTATACATTCTGCTATGGCTTTCGCCATCAGCACCGGCACGGCGTTGCCAATCTGTTGGTACTGGCTCAAGCCTTTCTCCCACGACATCTTGGTGCGCATGCCTTCAAAAACAAAGTCATCTGGGAACGACTGGAGGCGTGCCCCTTCACGTGCCGTGAAGTTGCGGTTCAGATGCGGGTGGATGAAGTTAGACTGGAACGAGGCGGCTATGGTGGGTGCCGGTTGGTCGCCATGTAGTCTTTGGTTATTCTGACTGAATTTGATGTCCGATTTCTCTGTAGGTGCACCACGTTTCACCGACCCGTGCGTCTCCCATACGTCCACCAGCGACTGCCCGGGCTTGATGGCCTTGAAGCGTTCCACCAGGCGGGGCGTGTGCCTCATGGCAATATGATTCAGTACATATCGCGACGCGGCCCTCATCATTCTTTGGTAGTCGTTTTTCGGCTCACAAAGGTATTCCTGTACCTCGCACCCTTGTCCTGCTTCCAACTGCGGTAGGTCAGAAATTGCCTCATCAACCGTCAAGTAGTGGTCTTGTTGCAGGGGAGCAGGAAAGCGAGGCTCCGCGTCAATGTCCTTGCGTATGCCGATGAGTACTACCCGTTCACGGTTCTGTGGCACCCCATAGTCTGATGCTTTCAGTATTCTATACGACACGTGGTAGCCATACTCGCCAGCGTTGCTGAACTCTTCGACGATAGTCTTAATCACTTCTCCCCCCTGCATAGAGAGCAGCCCTTTCACGTTCTCCATTACAAACGCTTTTGGCGAATACCAGTTGACAAACTTCACGAATCCATAGAACAATCGGTTGCGCGGGTCGTCGGCAATCTTACCCCTGCGTTTGTTGGCAAGGCTGAATCCTTGGCACGGGGGACCTCCGATGATAATGTCTGGCACAGCATCGCCGATAACACTTCTTACATCATCGGGGGTAATGTCGGTGATATCCTTGCAGATAAACGGCACGTCGGGGAAGTTGCGGCGGAATGTCTTTTCGCAGTTCTCGTCAATATCTGATGCCAAGATAGACCTCACACCCGCCATGCGGAACCCCAGCGTCAGCCCTCCGCACCCCGAGAAGAGGTCTATTGAGGTGAGGGAATCGGGAGCGTATACCATGTCATGGTGCAGCGAAGAGAGAACCTCCTCCAGCGGTGGCTCGTTGGAGATGGCGTTCATAAACGACGCAGTTCTGTCTTTTTTCTCTTCTCTGTTCATCCCTTGTCTATCAGTTTTTTAGACTTCACGCTATCGGAACTTGTGGCACCAGCATCGACCTTGCCCGGGCATTTGATTTCGTGGAGTTGCATCGCAAATATCCCCGTTATGTCCAGCGGCTGGGTAGGGCGATTTGCGTGTGCAAAGATACAAATAAAAATCCACATTGCCTGCATTATTTTCCTTTGCACAATATTACACCCCAGCTTGGCGTTTTACGGGCATGGAAAACAAAGTGCTTATTATCTACACCGGCGGCACCATCGGCATGGTGCAGGACGAGGGCGGCTCGCTCCACCCCTTTGCCCTTGATCGCATCTACGATGCTGTTCCGCAGCTCAAGCATTGCAGCTACGGCATCGATTCCGTTACCCTCGACCACATTATCGACTCCTCCAACATGACCCCCTCGCTCTGGGTGGACATCGCCTCCATCATCGAGCGCGAATACGACCGCTACGACGGCTTTGTGGTTCTCCATGGTACCGACACGATGGCCTACACCGCCTCGGCCTTGAGCTTTATGTTCAAAAACCTGGCCAAGCCCATCGTCCTCACTGGCAGCCAGCTTCCGCTGGGTATGCTCCGCAGCGATGGGCGCGAGAATATCATCTGTGCCCTCGAGATAGCCTCGGCTCGCATGGCCGCCATCCCCGAGGTCTGCATCTTCTTCGAGAGCCACCTCTACCGAGGCAACCGAAGCACCAAAATCAGTGCCGAAAACTTCGATGCTTTCGAGAGCTTCAACTACCCCTCGCTGGCCAAGGCGGGCATCAGCCTGAGCTTCCGCAACCACCTCTTCCTCCCCAAGCCCACCGAGCCGCTAACTGTTCGCAAGCGGTTCGACACCCGCGTGGCCATCCTCAAGCTCTTCCCAGGTATCGGCCCCGAGGTGGTGGGTGCACTGCTCTCTACGCCTGGCCTGCAAGGGGTGGTCATCGAAACCTATGGTTCGGGCAATGCCCCCACCGACCCTTGGTTTATCTCCGCCCTCGAAGAGGCCATCAGCCGCGGCATCATCATCCTCAACGTAACCCAGTGCAAAGCTGGGGCAGTGAAGATGCGGCAATACGAGGCCTCGTGCGACATGGACCGCATCGGGGTGGTCGGTG
Source organism: Bacteroidales bacterium (assembly GCA_017455205.1). Classification (GTDB taxonomy): domain Bacteria; phylum Bacteroidota; class Bacteroidia; order Bacteroidales; family P3; genus Colimorpha. The sequence goes on along the minus strand of JAFTBM010000031.1, from coordinate 44,272 downwards.
CGGGCGACATCACCCTCGAGGCCGCCATCACCAAGCTGATGTACCTCCTTGGCAACTTCCCCGGCGACCGTGAGCACATCCGCCAGCGCCTCGGGCAGTCGCTCCGAGGCGAAATCAGCCTCTAACCTATAGCCTGCCGCTATGCTCGCCGCCTCCAGCCCACGGCATCATCGCCATGCCTACATCTCCCGTAGGGGGCTTCTTTGCATGCTCCTACCCCTCTTCCTCCTCCCGTGCCGTACGCTCCATGGGCAGACGGGCAACCTCGGCCAGTTCGACCGCCACCTGCTCCACTACGGCATCCAAGTGGGCTATACCCAGTCCAAGTTCGACCTCGGCTTCACCCAAAGCGACTCTATCCGTCAGACCCTCCAAGGCGTAACCTCCTACTATGCCCCAGGCTTCCACATCGCCGTCATCGGCGACCTCCGCCTCGGCTCCTGGTTCAACCTCCGCCTGCTGCCAGGCGTAACCCTCGTCTCGCGCAGCGTAGCCTACTCCTGGGAGCAAGGCTACCTCGCCACCCATCGCCTCGCCGAGCAAAGCCGCACCGTAGAATCCGTCTATGGCGACATCCCCCTCGAGGTCAAGTTCCGCGCCATGCGCTGGGGCGACTTCCGACCCTACCTCACCGCTGGCGCCTCCTATGGCTTCGACTTCGCCTCCCTCCGCAAAAATCGCAACCAGACCGACCAAGCCATCATCCGCCTCGAACCCTCCGACCTCCGCTACTCGCTCGGCGTCGGCTTCGACTTCTTCCTCCACTACGTCAAATTCGCCATCGAACTGAAAATGAACTTCGGCCTGGTTGATATCAAGGTGGAGGACCCCGACATCTACATCCGCTCCTTCGACGGCCTCCGCACCCGCACCTTCCTCTTGAGCTTCACCTTCGAAGGCTGACGCCTACCGTCTCCCACCTTTCGCGGCAACCATCAGTCGGAACTTCCCACAAATTTGAAGTGAACTATGACCTGTGAATTGTGATAGGAGAGGGGTAGCCGACCCAATTTTCAATTCTCAATTCTCAATTTTCAATTAGGACTTGGTCCGTGTCATCTCCGTGTCAACTCCGTGTCAGGTCCGTGTCACCTCCGACTCGATACGGACCTAACACGGATCAAACACGGATCATGCACGGAGCAAACACGCCCCAAGTCCCTACCCGCCCACAGCCCTCGAGGGGGTGGAAATTTGGAGGCGGACAGCGGTGTTGGGCGAGGAGGCTGGGGTAGGGGAGAGGAGGTGTGGCGGGCAAGCCGAGGGGGGCAGAAAGGTGGGCTGGGAGGTGCGAAATGCAGTTTTTGTGCAACTGGACTTGGCGGTGTGGAATTATTTGTGTATCTTTGCAAAGGTCGGTTCGAGTGGAGAACTGGCGCAAAACATTGAGTGAAAATGGAATATGATTTCAGAGCCATAGAGTCGCGTTGGCAGAAGAGCTGGCGCGAGGAGGGAATTTATCGTGTGGAGAACGGCGGCGACCGTCCACACTACTATGTGCTCGACATGTTTCCTTACCCCTCGGGGGCGGGGCTGCATGTGGGGCATCCGCTGGGCTACATTGCCAGCGACATATTCAGCCGCTACAAGCGTTTGCAAGGCTTCAACGTGCTGCATCCGATGGGCTATGATGCCTACGGGCTGCCCGCCGAGCAGTATGCTATCCAGACGGGGCAGCACCCCGCCTTGACCACCGAGCAGAACATCCGCCGCTACCGTGAGCAGCTGGACAAGATAGGCTTCAGCTTCGATTGGAGCCGCGAGGTGAGGACGTGCGACCCGCGCTACTACAAGTGGACGCAGTGGACCTTCATCCAGCTCTTTGGCCACTACTACGACCGCGCTGCCGACAAGGCGCTGCCCATAGCTGCGCTCGAGGAGCGTTTCGCCCGCCAGGGCACCGAGGGGCTTGAGGCCGCTTGCACCGAGCCGATGGCCTTCACGGCAGCGGAGTGGAACGCGTGGGATGAGCCGCGTCGGCGACAGGTGCTGATGAACTACCGGCTGGCCTACTTGGCCGACACGGCGGTGAACTGGTGTCCAGAGCTTGGCACGGTGCTGGCCAACGACGAGGTGGTGGGCGGCTTGAGCGTGCGCGGCGGCTACCCCGTGGAGCGCAAACTGATGCGGCAGTGGAGCCTGCGCATCTCGGCCTACGCCCAGAGGCTGGTCGACGGGCTGGAGCAGGTGGATTGGACCGACTCGCTCAAGGAGATACAGCGCAACTGGATTGGCCGCTCGGAGGGAGCTGCGGTGTGGTTCCCCGTCAGTGGGAGGGAGGATGGCCTCTCGTTTGAGATATTCACCACCCGACCCGACACCATCTTCGGCGTAACCTTCATGGTGCTCTGCCCAGAACATGAGCTGATTGCGACTATCACCACCGAGGCGCAGCGGCAGCAGGTGGCCGACTATGTGGCTTGGGCCAAGAACCGCTCGGAACGTGAGCGGCAGGCCGAGGTGAAGCGGGTGAGCGGCGTGTTTAGCGGTGCCTACGCCGTCAATCCGCTGACCGAGGAGAAGATACCTATCTGGGTGAGCGACTATGTGCTGGCTGGCTACGGCACTGGAGCCATCATGGCGGTGCCAGCGCACGACAGCCGCGACTTTGCCTTTGCACGCCATTTCGGCTTGCCGATACGCCAGGTGGTGGCTGCCGAGAAGGATGCCGTCAGCGACCCCTCGACTTGGACCGAGAGCCTCGACAGCAAGTCGGGCTGGGCGGTCAATAGTGGTTTCGCCACCGGCATGAAGGTCAAGGAGGCCATGAAGGCCGTCATCGACAAGATAGAGGAAATGGGCATCGGTCGGCGCACGGTGAACTACCGCCTGCGCGATGCCATCTTCAGCCGTCAGCGCTACTGGGGAGAGCCGTTCCCAGTCTACTATAAGCAAGGCGTGGCCTACACCCTGCCCGAGGAGTGCTTGCCACTGGAATTGCCCGAGGTGGACGACTTCAAGCCCACGGCCAGCGGCGAACCACCGCTGGGTCATGCGAAGCGGTGGGCTTGGGACGAGGTCAAGCGGTGCGTGGTGGACAAAAGCCTGGTGGATGAGGCCACGGTCTTCCCACTCGAGTTGAGCACTATGCCAGGCTTTGCGGGCAGCAGTGGCTACTACCTCCGCTACATGGATGCACACAACGACGAGGCCTACTTCTCGCCCGAGGCAGTGGGCTACTGGCAGAACGTCGACCTCTACGTAGGCGGTGCCGAACATGGCACAGGGCATCTCATCTATGCTCGCTTCTGGAACAAGTTCCTCTTCGACCTCGGCCTCGCCGTCAAGGACGAACCCTTCAAAAAGCTCATCAACCAAGGCATGATACAGGGGCGGAGCAACTTCGTCTACCGCTCGAAGCAGGACAACGGCCTCTTCATCTCGAAGGGGCGGATAAAGAACATGGAGGAGGTAACCCCCATCCATGTGGACATCAACATGGTGGACAACGACGTGCTCGACATCGAGCGTTTCCGCCGTTGGCGCCCCGAGTTTGCCGAGGCGAGGTTCGAGCTGGAGGAGGGAAAGTACGTCTGCGGATGGGAGGTGGAGAAGATGAGCAAGAGCATGTTCAACGTGCAAAATCCCGACGACTTGGTAGACCGCTATGGTGCCGACACACTGCGCCTCTACGAGATGTTTCTTGGGCCAGTGGAGCAAGCCAAGCCGTGGGACACCAATGGCATCGAGGGGGTGCATCGCTTCCTGAAGAAGTTCTGGAGGCTGTTCGACAGCGCATTGGAATCTCCCGCCGAAGGAGAGCCAAGCGCGGAGGAGATGAAGGTGCTGCACCAGACCATCAAGCGCGTTACCGACGATGTGGAGCGCTTCTCGTTCAACACGGTGGTCTCCACCTTTATGATATGTGCCAACCAGCTGGGCGAGCTGCGGTGCCGCCACTTGGAGGTGTTGGAGCCGTTGGCAGTGCTGATTGCACCGCTGGCTCCGCATATAGCCGAGGAATTGTGGCACAGGCTGGGACACGATGGGTCGGTGTGCGACGCACGGTGGCCCCAGTTCGACGGGCGTTGGCTGGTGGAAAGCAAGGTGAAATACCCCGTCCAGTTCAATGGCAAGATGCGCTTCACGGTGGAACTCGCCGCCGACTGCACGCAGCAGCAAGCCCTCGACATCATCAAGTCCATGCCCGAAGGGCAGAAATGGCTGGGTGGTGCCGAGCCGAAGAAAGTGATATTCGTGCCGAAAAAGATTATCAACATAGTGTGTTAGTGTAGAAACCGAAACCATGTTAAGCAGACATTTCTTAAGATGCAAAGTGCTTCAAGAGCTCTACTCCTGCCAACTGGGAGAGAAAAGTGAGGCGGAGGCCATTCACTCGTTTGACTATCATGTGCAGCACTTGAATGAGCTCGGGGTGCTGCAGGTGGCACTGATGGTGAAGATGCTTGAGGTGGGCGAGGCTGTGATAGAGGCTGGCAAAAAGAAGTTCCGCCCCACGGCGGAGGAGAAGAGCCCCAACCGCAAGTTCCTCGGCAACGGATTTCTCCTGCGGATGGCCGACAACTATGAGCTGAAAAAGCTTGTGGACGAACACGGTGGCTGCTGGCAGACCCACGAAGACCTGGTGCGCGAGGCATTCATCGAGTTCCGCCGCCAGGATGTCTACTGCCAATACCTCTCACATCCCGAACGCAGCTTCCAGGAGGATAAGGAAGTAGCTATTGCCCTCTTTCGCTTCTTGATGAACCGAGAGGCACTGGTCGAGGCCATGGGTGGGCGCAGCCTTCTTTGGGAGGACGACTTTGAGCAGATAGCGCAATACAACTTCATGATGCTCAAAACCCTCGAAGAGGAGACGCTCAACGAGGCTATGCCCTGGCCTGTGATGTACGATGTCCGTCTGGAGAAGGACAGGGCCGATATGGAATTTGCCCGCGAGCTGCTGCGCGACACCTTCGCTGGTCGCCAGGAGTGCAACGAGTTGATAAAGTCGCGCCTGCAGGGCTGGGAGTTCGAGCGGGTGGCGATGATTGATGTCCTGCTGATTGATATGGCACTCACCGAGTTGATGCATTGCCCCTCGATACCCGAGCGCGTTACGGTCGATGAGTATATCGAGCTGGCCAAGGAGTTCAGCTCCGAGCGAAGCCACCTCTTCGTCAATGGGATATTGGAGAAACTTCTCCTCGAACTGCGGTCGCAAGGAAAGGTGAAGAAGTCGGGTCGCGGACTGCTCGGGGCAGGAGGAGAGGAGGTACAGGCATGAAGCGAGGCATGAAATATGCGGCATTGGTGCTGGTTGCCATGTTGTCTCTGACCGCTTGCCGCAGCAAAACCGATGGAGCTGACATCGACCTCATACACAATCCGCGCAGTGCGCAAGGCTACGACAACCAAGAGCCGATGCCCATACTAACCTTCGACAGCGAGGCACACGACTTCGGACGGCTCTCCTCGGGCGAGGTGATAAGCTACAGCTTCCACTTCCGCAACACGGGCAATGCCGACCTCGTGATAAGCTCCACCTCGGCCACCTGTGGCTGCACCGTGGCCGACTACCCGAAGGGACGCATAGCTCCGGGGGATGAGGGATACGTAACGGTAACATTCAAAAGCGCAGGCAAAGCAGGTCAGCAATACCAGGAGGTAACTGTGGTCAGTAATGCCCAGCCCTCCATCTCCAAGCTCCACATCACAGCACAGGTGGGGCGATAGCAGCGGCAAAAGTAACATACCTAAACCAACAGACAATATGGAACTGAACATGATGTTGCTGCAGGCGCAGCAAGGACAGGGTGGCGGTGGAAGCATGTGGATATGGATGATAGTCATCCTCGTGGTGATGTGGATTCTGATGCTCCGCCCCCAGAGAAAGAAAGAAAAGCAGGAACGCGAGTTCCGCAGTGGCTTGAAGAAGGGCGACCGAGTCCTCTTCTCGGGCGGTATCTATGGCAAAGTGCACACGGTGGGAGAGACGACGGTGGAGGTAGAAGTCTCCAACGGCGTGTTGCTCACTGTGGAAAAGAGCATGATACAACCCGCACCCGAGGAGAAGAAGCAGTAGCAGCAGCCAACGGGGGAGTGCATGAGGCAGCTATTGGCTATATTAGGTATCACGGCACTGGTGTGGTTGGGATTGGCCATGTCGGAGGAGGGGGAGTACAGCATCCCTGCGCAGGTCGAGGTGGTGGGATATGACACCTTGCACTACAGCATCGTCCGAACCGATACGGCACTCACCTTGAAGGTCCGTGCCAGTGGCTACGCTGCATTCCTGCAAAGCATTTCCTCCCAGCCACTTCGGCTACAGTTGGCAGTTGCCGATGGCGAAGGATGCCAGGCGGTGGCCATAGGGCAACTCTCGGGGGAGGTAAGCCGCCGCATGAGCGGAGCACAGCTGCTCGATGCTGACCGCGATTCTGTCAGGGTGCGATTGGCAGCACGAGCCAGTCGTACCTACGCCGTACAGATAAAGAATGCCCATTTCCTCTTTGCCGACTCCTATGGTCTTTATGGTGAGCCTCGAGTCGAACCCTCTGAGCTGACGCTCTACGGTGCCGAAGAGGTGCTTTCGCAAATTGATGCTGTGGGAGTGGTGGACACCACGATAGCTGGCATCCGAGCCTCGGGTTGGTACACTCTGCCGGTTGCCCAGCGGTGGGGAAGCGGGGCGGAGGTGAAGACCACTTGCAGCGAGGTGAGGGTCTACGTCCCAGTGGAAGCCTATGTTGAGCATCAATACCAGGTGCCGATAACGGTCAGCCACGCTGATACTTTAACCCAACTGCGATTCTACCCCCCGCAGGTAACCGTCCGAGCCTGGGTGGCACAGCATGCCGTCCACAATCGCCCCCAGCTGAAAGTGGCCGTCAATTATGCCGACATCGAGCAGCACCCCGACCACCTCACCCCCCAGTTGGTGCAGTTTCCCTCCTACCTCCGCCTGCGGAGCATTGAGCCAGCGGAGGTGCAATGCGTAATCATCAAGTGAAGCGCGTAGGCATAACAGGAGGCATAGGCTGCGGGAAGACTACCGTGGTGGCAGCCTTTCGGCAGTTGGGCGTGGACTGCTTTGTGGCCGACGAGGTGGCGGCAGCCTACTACCGCGACCCCGCTTTTCTCGGCCAGCTCCGAGCCCTCTTTGGCGATGAAATCTTTACCCCCGACGGCAAAGCCGACAAGCGCCGCTTGGCCGACCTCGTCTTCGCCGACGCGGACGCTTTGTCGCGCCTCAATTCGCTGGTTCACCCCCGAGTGATGGCCGACTTCGAAGCATTCTGCCTTCAGCACCAAGCCGCCCCTTACGTTCTCTTTGAAAGTGCTATCCTCTACGAAAGTGGCATCTTTCGGCAGATGGACAAAGTTATCTGTGTCTACCTCAGCCTCGCCGAGCGGATGCAACGCCTGCGCGAGCGCGACCACACCACCGACCAGCACATAGCCGCCCGCATAGCCGCCCAGCTCCCAGCCGAGCAGGTCATGGACCGTGCCGACTACGTCGTCCTCAACTACGAGGGCAACCCCCGAGCCCGCCAGGTGGCATATATCGATAAAATACTGAAACAATGAAGCGTATAACCTCCCTCCTCCTCCTCGTTCTCCTCGCCACAGTGGGAATGCCTACCCATGCACAGCACTTCTCTGCCCGTGGGCTTACCTACAAGTCCCCCCGTCTCGCCTGGGCCGATTCGGTCATGCAAACCCTCACCCTCGACCAGCGCATCGCCCAGCTCCTCATCGCTCGCGTACCCACACGGATGAATGGCCACGAAGCCAAAGCCTTCGCCGAGCAGATGAACGCCCTCGGCATCGGCGGTGTCTGCTTCTTCGCTGGCGATGGACCTTCGCAGCTTGAGCTGACCAACCGCCTGCAACGCAACTCCCAAGTGCCGATGCTCATCACCATCGATGCCGAGTGGGGTCTCGGTATGCGCCTCAAGGACCAGTACTCCTTCCCTCGCGCCTCCTGTTTTGGCCAACTGCCTCCCGAAGCCGACAGCCTCGTGCTGCAACTCGGCGAGGAAATCGGCCGCCAATGCCGCGATATGGGCATCCATATCAACTTCGCCCCTGTGGCCGACATCAACTCCAACCCCCTCAACCCCGTCATCGGCACTCGCGCCTATGGTGCCGACCGCGAGCAGGTGGCTCACCTATCGGCACTCTTTGTGCGCGGAATGCAAAGCCAAGGCGTCATGGCCGTCGGCAAACACTTTCCAGGCCATGGCGACACCGACAAGGATTCCCACTTCAGCCTGCCCGTCATCCGCCACACTCCCGACTATATCGACACCGTCGACCTCTTCCCCTTCCGCCGCCTCATCGCCGAAGGCGTGGGTGGCATCATGGTGGCACACCTCCAAGTGAACAGCCTCGACAGCCTCCATCCCTCCTCCCTCAGTCCCGCCATCGTAACCACCCTCCTACGGGAAAAACTCGCCTTTGGCGGCATCATCATCACCGACGGCCTCGACATGAAGGGCGTTACCAGCAGCTACCCTGCTGGCCAAGCCGAACTCGCTGCCCTGCTCGCTGGCAACGACCTCCTCCTCCTCCCCGTCGACATTCCCCTGGCCATCGCCACTATCCGCGCCGCCGCCGACAGCAGCCAGGCCATCCGCCAGCTGATAGACTACCACTGCCGCCGAGTGCTGCAACTCAAAGAGCGCATCATCCTTCCCCGCCTTGGCGAACCGCTCCGCCTGCCCGATGAGCAACGCCACCGCGCCTCCGACGCCCTCGTCTCCGCCCTCAACCTCAACACCGACCGCCGCATCGACTCCCTCGTCCAATCAGTCATCGCCGCCCGTGCTATGCCAGGCTGCCAAATAGCCGTCATGCACCGCGGACGGCTCGTCTTCGAGAAAACCTATGGCCACCTCACCTACGACTCCGATGCCGACACCGTCGCCCCCCACACCCTCTACGACCTCGCCTCCCTCACCAAAGTCTGCGCCACCACCCTCGCCGTGATGAAACTCTACGAAACAGGCCAAATCGACCTCGACCACCCACTCAGCCGCTACCTGCCCTACCTCAAAAACAGCGACAAACAGTCCATCACCATCCTCGAAACCCTCAGCCACTGCACTGGCCTCGTTGCCTACGACGCCCTCTGGCGGCGCACCACCTCGCCCGACAGCCTCCTCCTCCTCATTGCCCAAAGTCCCGTCAACCCCGCCAAGCCCTACTGCTACAGCGACTTCGGATTTATCCTCCTTGGCGACCTCGTCGGCCGCGTCAGCGGATTGAACCTCGACCAATACCTCGCCCTCCACTTCTACAAGCCCCTCGGCCTGACCCACACCGGCTTTCACCCCCTCGCCCACGCCCACCCCCTCGACAGCATCGCCCCCACCGAGCAGGACGACCGCCGCGGCCTCATCCACGGCTCGGTCCACGACCCCAACGCCTTCGCATTCGGTGGCATTGCGGGTCACGCCGGCCTCTTCTCCAACGCACGCGACATCGCCACCCTCATGCAAATGCTCCTCGCCGAAGGCCAATACGGAGGCCACCGCTACCTCAAAGCCAAAACCGTCCGCACCTTCACCGCCCGCCACTTCGAAAAGCAGGGCAACCGCCGCGCCCTCGGTTTCGACCGCCCGCTGCTCACCCCCTCGACTACCAGCCAGACCGCTCCCGAAGTATCCCCCTCCTCCTACGGCCACACCGGCTTCACCGGCACCATGCTCTGGGTCGACCCCGAGCACGAACTGGTCTACGTCTTCCTCTCCAACCGCGTCCACCCCACCGCCACCCCCAACCTCCTCGCCCGCCTCAACGTCCGCACCGAAATCCAATCTCTTATCTACAACGACATAGTCAAATAACCCCGTCCCACCATGGCAAAATTCACCCGCTACCTCTTCGCTGGCCTCGGCTGGGCCATCGCAGGCCCCATTGGCGCACTGCTCGGCTACGTGCTGGGCAAATCCATCGCGCCCGACAAAAACCCCACCGACACCCCTGATGCACCACCCCTCCACACCCCACACTCCCCCTACCGCGACAGCGGCTCGCAGGCCGACTTCAATGCCGCACTCATGGTTCTTATCGCCGCCGTCATGAAGGCCGACGGAGTGGTCAAACGCAGCGAACTGACCCTCGTCAAGCAATTCCTGCTGACCAACTACGGCGAACAGCGAGGCAAAGAAATGCTGGGCATCCTCCGCCAGATGGTCGATGCCGACATCCCCCTCGACCAAGTCTGCCAACAAATCAAGGTCAATACCGCCTACGACACCCGCTACCACATGCTCGACTTCCTCTTCGCCATAGCTGCCGCCGATGCCGAGCTCCACCCCGCCGAAATCAACACCCTCCACCGCATCGCATCCCGCCTCGGCATCGCCACCACCGACTACCTCTCCATGCACGCCCGCCACGCCGCCGCCACTGGCAGCCAGAGCCAGCGCAGCCAAAGCCATCAGCAGGGCAGCAACCGTTCCTCCACCGCTGCCTACAACAAAGACCCCTACCGAGTGCTCGGCATCGATAGCTCGGCCACCGACGACGAAGTGCGCCGCGCCTACCGCCGCATGGCCATGAAATACCACCCCGACCGCGTGGCTGGCATGAGCGAGGAAATCCAGCGCAACGCTGCCCAGCAGATGCAGGAAATCAACCAAGCCTACGAGGTGATCAAATCCCGCCGCCAAAGCCTCAAATAGCCCCCTCGGCAGGCAGCAGAAAAACACCCTCGAAAAGCCCCCAAAATTAGTTCGCGCACGAACTAATTGCAAATTTGCCCCTATCGGCAACCCTCCGCGGATGCCTCTTTTTAGCCAGCGGAAATTACCTCCAAACGACTGAAATACAGCCGTAATAAGATTTTGTAAAAATGCAACTACTTCATTGTCAGTATCCTGATACTCGTCGGTAGGCATCCCCTCCGTATCCCCTCCGTATCCCCTCCGTATCCGCTCCGTATCAAGTCCGTATCCGGGCGGAGAAAATACGGAGAGGATGGGGAGGGGTAGCAGGGCGGGTGGCAGGAGGGCAAAATTAGTTCGTGCGCGAAATAGTTTCAAAAAACGGGGTGGAGAGCAGGGGGCTGAAAAGAGGCTCCTGGACGGGCGGAAATGGACGAGAAAAGGATGCTGAAAAGGCGACGGGAGAGGCGGGCGGTGGGAGTGGTGGGGTGGGGTGGAGGGAGCGCTGGGATGGAAGGGCGGATGGCTGCAGAAAGTGAAGATGAAATTGCTGGAATTGATCCCAGCCTCCCCTCCGAAAAGGGGAGAACAAGAGCGGCAGCGATGGCTGGCGGTGCGGAAAAAATGGGATGGTTGCAATTTTTTCTTGCAGAATTGAGAAAAACATCGTATATTTGCACTTTCAAACGCTGGCAGTCAAGCGGGCAGCGTAGATAAAGCAACGAAATCATGTACGGCAACAGCAACCGCAGATGAAGAAACGCCTCTCCATAGTGATGGCACTCGTGGCGTGTGCAGCGACGGCTGGTGCACAGCGGCTGGTGCAGACCACCGATGGGGCGTGCTACTGGACGCTTTCGAGCCTCGAAGCCGATTCGCTGCTGACGGTAGGTTTCGAGGGGATGGCTTCGGTGTATGTTCCCACCTCGCGGGTGGCTGCGGTGGAGGATATGGCGGGGGAGACTGTGGTGTTGCACCCAGAGGCCCTGATGGCTGCCCCGCCGAAGGCGTTCCCCAACGGGGCGACCGACCTCATAGGGTCGGAGGGCTTGCGGGTCTACGTCCCGATGGGAAAGCGGGGAGTGCAGCAGGCGTGGGGAGGCCGTCGGCTGACGGAGCTGATTATCCGCGACGACTATTGGCGACTGGTGGCCACGCGCGACCAGGCCGACCTCATCTTGGAATATAACTATATTGAAGAAGGAGGTGCACGAGCCTACCTCACCTTCCAGGGGCGCACGGGCGAGAGGTTTCTCTACTCGCGGTCGGTGCCGGCCAAGGAGCTGACTGCGACGGCGTCGGGAATCAAAAGTGCCGAGCGGCTCTACGATGAGTTTGTGCGTGGGCTGGTTATGCGTAGCGACAGCGAGCCTTGGGCATCGGGGGACGATACCACCTACATGATGCTTCCGCCGCAGAAGGGGTTTATCCTCACGGGCAGCTTCGCTGCGGGGGTAACCGATGATATAACCTTTGGTTTTTCGCCCAAGGTGGAGTGTGGCTACACCGTAACGCCCTACCTCGTGCTGGGTGTAGGCGTGGGCTATTTGAGCCAGGCAGCACGATGGGAGCCGATGGGGACTATCGCCTCGGAGGCAGGAGCCTATTACCCGTATAGCTTCAGCCTTGGCGGTCCCTCGGCGGTGGCCATCGCCACGCTACCCATAACCCTCGGCGCACGCTACCTCCTCAACAGCGACCTCTACGTGGAGGCTGCTGCGGGTTATGCTCTTCCGCTTCAGAGCCGCCACTACTCGCACCGCGACCAGTCGCTGGATGCCTACGGCGACCTCGTCTATGCCGACCAAGAGCTGACCGTGCGCCCTTCGGCCTTCTTCGGCTCGCTGGGTTTCGGCTATCGAAAAGGCAACTTCGACTTGGGGCTGACGCTGCAGGTGCAGCCTGCGGCCAAGGTGGGCACAAGCGAGGTGGAGCTGAAGGTGGTGGACATCTTCGAGCAGCAGCACCAGATTGGTCAGACGGCCTACGACAACAAAGCCACGCTGCTCTTCTTCGGCCTCAAGGTGGCCTACAACCTCTCGCTCATCCAGCAGTAGACGCAGTGTTTAATGATTAAAGACAGCTTCGAGATGAAATCCACGCTACACCACCTCCTCCCCGTCTGGCTTTTGATGGCGTTTGCCTTGGTGGGTTGTGCCGACAGCGAGAGCGATGCTGACAGCGGGGTGCCAACCAACGAAGCACGTGCGGTGGCGTTCACTGGTGAGGGGGCGACGAATGGCCTCTTTGCCGTGGGCGAGCGGCATTACGTCCGCTTCTCGCGCGGAAACTTGCAGTATCAAGCTTCGTCGGCCATGTGGCGTTTTGCACCGCAGCAGTACCAGGTAGTTGGTGAAGCCAACGCGCGCCTTTCGGCCACTACGGCAGAGTGGATAGACCTTTTCGGCTGGGGCACCAGCGGCTGGAATAGTGGTGCGGCCTACTATCGCCCGTTCGACAACCATCCCGACTCGCGGGGTTACGCGCCGCATGGCGATACACGGGCTAATATCGACACCACGCTTGCCGACTGGGGGCGTGCTGTGGCCATAGTCAATGGTGGCGGACAGGAGGGGCTTTGGCGCACGCTGACGCAGGCGGAGTGGAACTACCTGCTCGGCAGTTCGGAGAGCGAAGCCTACGGGCGTGCTGGGCGTTGGGCTGCGGCCACGGTGGAGGGTGTTCCCGGATTGCTGCTGCTGCCCAACCGCAGGGTTGGTGCCGATGGGCAGGTCTACCTCTGGCGGCTGCCATCGGATGTTCGGTTTACGGAGGGGCAGGCTGGCGGCTGGAGCACCAATGTCTACAGCGGCGAGCAGTGGGAGCGGCTGGAGCGTTGTGGCGTGGTCTTCCTCCCCGCAGCACAATTGCGCAACAATAGCATCAATGCATGGGGGGTGGTCAGCTCGACTTACATCGGCATCACCGATGGCTACTATTGGTCGTCTACTGCGGCCACCGATGCTTCGGCCTATGCCGTGAGCCTCTCGGCGGAGCATAAGGTGCTGCCTATGGATAGGCAGTATGGTCTATCGGTGCGGCTGGTGGCGGATTACGCCAGGTAAGCAAAGAAAAATGCTTTCTCATGATTGCAGTAAGGGCTGCCGCTTGATGTGGCAGCCCTGCTGTTTTCAGTGGCAGGAGGGGTCAAGCGGATAGCCGCTCCACCACGGAGGCTACCAGCTGGCGCATAGGCTCGTGGTAGTCGCTGAGGAAGGTGCCACGCTGGCGGTTGGCGATGACGAGGCAGGCGGTCAGGGCTTCGTGGCCGAGGAGGTGGCTGAAGCCGTAGATGGCCGAGGTCTCCATTTCGAGGTTGGTCAGCGGCAGGCCGCCGTAGCTGAAGGAGGCGAGGCGGAGGTTCAGGTCGGGTAGGGCGGGGTGAAGCCTGATGGTGCGCCCCTGGGGACCGTAGAATCCTGGGGCGGTGGCGGTGATGCCCTGCACCATGCCTTGGCCGATGGCGGCCATCAGCCGTGGGCTGCATTCCACGCAGTAGGGGGTGGCCAATGGAGGGGCGATGCCTGTATGGGTGGCGAAGAGGCGATCCATATCGGGCAGCGGTGCGTCCCATTCGCGGTAGGAGTGCATCAAGCCGTCCATGCCCACGGCGTAGCGTGAGGCCACGTGGCTGCCGCAGTCGACGTCGGCTTGCAGCGAGCCGCAGGTGCCGATGCGTACCACCTGCAGGTGCCTTCGGTCGGTGCGGATGTTGCCATCGGCGATGTTGGCTGCTGCATCGAGCTCGGTCATCACGATGTCGATATTGTCGCATCCCATGCCAGTGGAGAGGACGGTGAGCCGGCAGCCGTGGTAGCGGCCTGTCAGGGCGTGGAGTTCGCGGTTGAGGCTCTCGTGCTCGATGCTTTCAAAGATGGACTTGAACATATTGACCCTTTCGGGGTCGCCGACCAGGATGACGCGGTCGGCCAAGGTGTCGGCGGTCAGTCGGATGTGGTAGAGGCTGCCGTCTGTGGCCAGTACCAGTTCGCTTGCTTTCATGGCGTTGGGTGTTATCTGCTTCGTTGGGTGTTGCTTCGGCGGGTGGAGGTGCTGCTGCTGCCTCGGCTTCGGTTGTTGTTGGTGGTTTGGCGGGTGGTAGTGTTGGTGGTTTGGCGGGTGGTGGTGGTCGTCGTGGTGGTGGTGGTGGAGCGGCTGCGAGGAGCGGTGGTCGTGGTGGTGCGTTGTTGTGGGGGATTGCTGCTGGTCGGGCGTTGGGTAGGTGTGGCGGTGGTGGTGGTGCGGCGGGTGGGGGTATGGCCAGTGGGGTCGGGGGCTACGATGTGCGGACGGCTGCTGCCTGGTTGCCAAGCCTCGGTGGGTCGTGGTGCGGGATGGCTGGGCGGACGCATGTAGTAGGGGTGCATCTGGGGGGCGGCAGCGGGATGGGGTGCGGTGTAGGCAGGGGGCATCCAGCCGTAGGTGTGGACGGTGTAGTGGTAGGTGCGGGTGTAGTCGTGGGGGTGAGGTGTCCGCACGTAGGGCAGGTATTCGGGTATCGCCCAAGCGAAAGGTGGCGTGTGAAGGTTGGTGGTGCGGAAGTGCAGGTGCTGGGCTGCGTTGTAGATGTCGCCGCCGTGCTGTAGCCAGACGCACTGCAGGTCGACGGGCATCATCACCTCCTCGCCCGTATAGGCATCGTAGCCGTAGAGCCAGAGTTCGTAGTAGGTGGCATTGACGGGTTCTGCCCAAGCCTCGTTGAGCAGCACGTAGGTGGGCAGCTCATAGTCATAGCCGCAATAAATCATCAGTTCCGCCTGGCGGTTGAGGAAAGAGGCGGCGCGGTGGGCTTGGCTGCGGGTGAAATAGTGCACTGGGACGGCATTTGCCGACAGCACGGACAGCATCATAAGGGCAATAAAAGCAAATCGTTTCATGGCATTGGTGTTGTGTGGGGCGTACCCCGTTGCAATGGGCAAAGTTAGCAAAAAAATCCCGATGGCGGCACTATTTTTTTGCGGCAGCCCAGCGATATTTTGGGTGATTGGTGAGGGATTGGATATTTTTGTGTAAATTTGCAGCGTGGTAGCATATCCTTGGATGAGGGTGTGCAAGTTTGAAATCAATGCGTTATGGCAGAAATTGACAATCTTGACAGCTTGATAAGGTCGGCCTTGGCCGAGGATCTTGGCGACGGCGACCATTCCACCTTGGCATGTATTCCGCCCGATGCTCATGGCGTGGCCAAAATGGTAGCCAAGCAGGCGGGAGTGCTTTGTGGGGCAAGGGTAGGCGAGAGGGTGTTTCAGCTGGTAGATAGCGGGTTGCATGTGGAATTACTCAAGGCCGATGGTGATGAGCTGCACGTGGGCGATGTGGTGCTGACCGTCGAGGGACGCTGTGCTTCGATACTCACTGCCGAGCGCACGGCACTCAACTTCATGCAGCGCCTGTCGGGCATAGCCACCGAGACGCGCCGCATGGTCGGCCTGCTTGAGGGGTTGCACACTCGCCTGCTCGACACGCGGAAGACCACGCCCAACATGCGTCTGCTGGAAAAGTATGCTGTAGCCTGCGGCGGAGGTACCAACCACCGCATTGGCCTCTACGACATGGTGATGCTCAAGGACAACCATATCGACTTCGCTGGCGGTATCGCGCAGGCCATTGACCGCACCCATGCCTACCTCGCAGCCAAAGGTAAGCAGCTGAAGATAGAAATCGAAGTGCGCAACCTTGATGAATTGCGTCAGGTGCTTGCACATGGTGGAGTGGACAGAATCATGCTCGACAATTTCAGTGTCGATACCCTTCGCGAAGCGGTGCGTATGATTGGCCACCGCTATGAGACAGAGGCCAGCGGTGGCATCACCGAGGCAACCCTCCGCAGTTATGCCGAGACGGGGGTGGACTTTATCTCGGTCGGTGCACTGACCCACCACATTAAGAGCCTCGACCTCTCATTGGTGAAGCAATAATCTGGCATCCCAATGCACGCCAAGAAAGCATACACACGCCTGTGGAGAGTGAAGCTGATGCAGCTTCGCCGTAAGGTGCTATATTGGCGGCCAGTGCGTTCCACGCTCTACTTCCTGCAGCACTTCTCTCTTCCCGGAGGCCACGGCGCTCCGCTCTACGATGTGCTGCGGTTCTTCTTTGTGGGTAGTTTCAATGGTGAGCTGAACCAACGTGCCAAAGGCTTGGCATTTAGCTTCCTCACGGCACTTCCTCCGTTGCTCATCTTCTTCTTCACCCTAGTGGCCTACCTGCCTGTGGATGGCTTGCAGGACGAACTTTTGGCCAACCTCGGAGGTATCATACCCTCCAAGATACTCGACCCTATGGCCGATACCATCAACGACATCATGGGCCATCGCCACGGCACCCTGCTTTCCATCGGCTTTGTTGGGTCGGTGGTGCTGGCAGCCAATGGTATACTTGGGGTGATTTCAAGTCTTAACTTCGCCAACCGAAGCATTGAGAAGCGACCATTCGTCCAGCGCTACCTGTTGAGTATCATGCTGGTCTTTGTGCTCTATATCCTCATTGTGCTCACTTTGCTGCTCCTCGTAGGGCACAAGCAACTGCTGCAATTGCTATACAATCTCGGATGGTTCACCGACACCAAGGCCAACGTCCTCTGGTTCAACATCGGGCGTTGGGTGCTGCTGGTGCTATCCATTCTGATAGCAGTGAGCCTCATCTACTATTGGGCACCCGCCAAGCGGCAGCGCGTTGGATTCTTATCGGCGGGGGGAGTGCTGGCCACGGCCATGTTTATCGTCCTCAGCTGGGGGCTTGGAGTCTACATCAACCATTTCAACAACTACAACCTTATCTACGGCTCCATCGGAACGTTGCTCCTGCTGATGTTCTGGGTGCGTTTCAACTGCATCGTGCTGCTTGTGGGCTACGACCTGAACATCAGCATCTACAATGGGTCGCTTGTAACCAAAAACCGTGAAAGCCGTCGGCAAATCCGGGGGCGAATACAAAACCTGCGAAATGATTATACAGAAAAGCAAAGGAAAGGTGGTGGCCGATAGTGCCGCACCGAGAGAGAAGTTTAAGATGGTGGCCAAGACGATGGTCAGCCTCGAGGAGGTGCTGGCCGACGAGCTGCACGAACTTGGAGCCGAGAATATAGAAATCCTTACCCGTGCCGTGGCCTTCGAGGGCGACATGCGGTTGCTCTATCGTGCCAATTACTGCTGCCGCACCGCCTTGGCCATTCTGCGCCCTTTCGCCGAGTTTGAAGCCAGCAACGACCAGGAACTCTACGACCAAGTCTACCGCATCCAGTGGGAGAAAATTATGGACTGCGACTGCACCTTCATGATTGACTCCACTACCAGCGGCGACATCTTCACCCACAGCTACTATGCAGCCTTGAAGAGCAAGGATGCCATCGTCGACCGCTTCCGTCGCAACTTTGGCAAGCGCCCCACCATAGACACCGAGCAGGCCGACTATAAGCTCAACCTCCACATCCGCGACACGCATGTAACCCTTCTGCTCAATTCCAGCGGCGACTCACTCCACAAGCGTGGCTACCGTCAGGCCGTGGGCGTAGCCCCCATCAATGAGGTGCTCGCCGCCGGAATGCTCAAGCTCGCTGGCTGGATGAAACCCACCAGTGGGGAAAAAGCAACCCCAAACATGGCTGCTGCTAATCCTCAATTCACCAACTTCTACGACCCTATGTGTGGCTCGGGCACCCTGCTCATCGAAGCTGCCATGATGGCCAACGCCATTCCAGCACAATACTATCGCGGCAACAACTTCGGCTTTATGCGCTGGAAGGAGTTCAACCTTGGCGAATGGAAAAGCATCAAGGCCGAGGAAGACCACAAGATTGGCAGCCTCGGCTTCGAGGGCGAAATCTGGGGCAACGACATCGACGAGCAGGTCATCAACCAATGCGAGAAGAACCTTGAATACGCCCGCCTCCACCACGACGTGATGCTCCACATCGGCGATTTTGCCGACCAGCAGCCCCCCGAGGGACCAACCCTCATCGTTACCAATCCTCCCTACGGCGAGCGCATCAAGGTGGACGACCTCAATGCCCTCTACACCAAGCTGGGCGACACCTTCAAGCAGCGCTACGGCAAGGACTGCGAGGTGTGGCTCATCACCAGCGACTTCAACGCCATGAAGCACATCGGCCTCCACCCCTCGCGCAAGATTCCCCTGCAGAACGGAGCCCTCGACTGCCGCTTCCTCAAGTTCGAACTCTACGAAGGCTCTCGCAAGGCGAAATACCAGGCCGATGCTTGACAGCAGCGAGGTGAAGCAAGTCGCCCTCGCCGTCGGTTTCGACGACTGCGGTATCGCCCGTGCCGATGCCCTCGGCGAGGAGGAATTCCCTTTGGATCACTGGCTCTCCGAAGGGCATCATGGAGAGTTGCACTATATGGAGCGCAACGCTGCGATGCGGCGCGACCCACGGCTGCTGCTGCCTGGGGCGAAGAGCGTCATCTGTGTGGTCAGTGCCTATCCGCCGCCCAGCCGAGGCGAGTGCGGAGGCATTGCGGCCTATGCTCGCCAGCGCGACTACCACACGGCCATCAAATCCATGCTCAGAAGCCTGCAACAGCGGCTGGGCATCGAGGGCAAGCTCTGCTGCGACACAGTCCCCATCAGCGACAAGCTCTGGGCATCCCACGCCGGCCTGGGCTGGATTGGGCGCCACTCGCTCCTGATTACCCCCCGCTGGGGGACATGGGTCAATCTGGGCGAAATCGTAACCACCGAGCAGTGCACCGCCTACTCCCAAGCCACCGCCCAGCGAGCTGCCCATTGCGGCAGTTGCCACCGCTGCGTAGATGCCTGCCCCAACCATGCCCTCGACTCGCTCTTCGACGCCACCCGCTGCACCGCCTACTACACCACCCACCACCCACGTCCGATGCCCACCACGCTCAACCCCAGTGGCTACACCCTCGGCTGCGACCTCTGCCAGCTGGCCTGTCCGCACAACCAGAAGTATCTGACTGGCGATAAACAATAGAAAGCCAACGAAAACAACAAACAACCCCCTTCTTATGAAACACATTTATTAACCCATTTTCAAACCAACAAACATTATGCCAAAACGAAATTCAGCGTTTCGCTTCCGCCGCTTTGCGCGCGCCGGCTGGGCAGCCTTCCACTCGCTCCACCGCGAAGTAACCATAGGTCGCCTCGATGTGAGGGTGGCCGACTGCAGCCTCGTCAAGAGTGCCACCGTGGGTGCCCTGCTGCTTCTGTCGCCTGCCGCTTCCTATGCGCAAACCGACCGTGAAACCGAGACGCGCACCCTCGCCGAGGTGCAAATCAGCCTGCCAGCTGACAGCCTCACTGGCTCGCCCGAGCCTGCTGCGGTCATCACCGCCAGCGAAATCCGTCAATCCAACATTCATTCCCTTGCCGACCTCGTCAGCCTGCTGCCCGGGGTAGACGTCCGTGTGCGCGGCGTAGGCGATGCACAGGCCGACCTCGCTTTGCGTGGTGGCACCTTCGACCAGACGGTCATCCTCCTCAACGGCATCAACTTCACCGATGCCCAGACCGGCCACTTTGCCCTCGACCTGCCCATCGACCTCGCCATGGTGCAGCGCATCGAGCTCCTCTCGCCCGCACAGCTGATGGCCCGCGGAATAGTGGCCTTCGCGGCAGCGGTGAACATCGTCGTGGTGGAGGAATATGCCGACCAGCTGCGAGCCGACATTAGTGGTGGCAGCTATGGCACCGCCGATGCCTCGCTCCTGGCCACCCGCCAGGTCGGCCCCTGGAGCCTCACCGCCGCCACGGCCTACCACCGCTCCGACGGCTACCGCCCCAACACCGGCTACCGCCACGGCAGCCTCTTCCTCCAAGCCATCCGCTACGGCTCGCGCGACAACCTCCACCTCCAGCTTGGTGGACAGATGAAAGGCTTCGGGAGCAACAGCTTCTATTCCACGAAATACCCCGACCAGTACGAAGCCACCCGCACCCTCTGTGCCTCGGCGGAATACACCGCCCGCCGCCGCAGCCTCACATTCCACCATTCGCTCTATGGCCGCCTCCACAGCGACCGCTTCGAGCTCTTCCGCGACGGCTACACCACGCCTCCCACCTGGTACACTGGCCACAACCGTCACCTCGCTTCGCTCGGTGGCCTCCGCTCGCGCATGGTAGTCCCACTCGGGCGGGGCGAACTGCTGGTCGGAGCCGAACTGCGCCGCGAAGGCATCCGCAGCAACGTCCTCGGCCGCCCCGATAGCACCCTCCCCGACCCCTACACCCACAGCGACAGCCGCCTCGGTGCCACCGCCTTCGCTGGCTACCACCTTGCCACTGGACGCTGGAACATGCAGGCCGTCGGCCTCGCACTCGGCCACAGCCAGTTCGGCTTCGACTATGGCCTCGCCGCCGAAGCCGAATGCCGACTCTCCACCCGCACCTCGCTCCACGCCACCCTCGCACGCACCTACCGCCTACCCTCGTTCACCGACCGCTACTACCACTCCGCCACCCAGCAGGCCAACCCCGACCTCGAAGCCGAACACTCGCTCGCAGCCGACCTCGGCCTCACCCTCGCCCTCCGCCCGCTGACATTCGCCCTCACCGCCTACTACCGCTCGGGAAGCAACATCATCGACTGGCTCCGCCGCACCGACACCGAGATGTGGTATGCCCAGAACCTCACCTCCACCTCCACCCTCGGCATCGACGCCTCGCTCCTCTGCCGCATCGATTCGCTCTCCCTCCGCGCCGCCTACTCCTATTGCAACGTGGCTTCCGAGGCCGACGGCTGGATCAGTGCCTACGCCCTCGACTACCTCCGCCACCGTGCCGAGCTTCGCCTCACCTACCATCTCCTGCCGCGCCTTACCCTCGGCACTGGCCTCTGCTACCGCCTCCGCGAAGGCTCGTGGGTGGATGCCGACGGGCAGGTGAACCCCTACGGCGATGCCCTGCTGCTCGATGCCTCGGCGGAGTACAGCCTCGGAGCAGCCGCCCTCTATGCCGAAGGGCACAACCTCGGCGGAGCCTCCTACCGCGACCACGGGGGCATCCCCATGCCAGGGCGTACCTTCCGCCTTGGCCTTCGCCTCCGCCTATAGACCCCAGGAAACACACTCTATCCCCTCCCCGTCGGCAGCCTCATTCGGGTGGCCTATGGGGAGGGCTTTTTACCGTCAGTTCTTCAATAGTTCTTCAATAGTTCTTCAATAGTTCTTCAATCGGCTATTGAAGAACGATTGAAGAACGATTGAAGAACGATTGGTTAAGAAGCTAACAATGAGGCGGTTGCAAATGCACTTCGAAAAGCCGAGAAAATTTGGCTGTGGAGAGAAAAAATGCGTCGTGGGCCGATAGGTGGGCAATAAAAGGCGGTGTGGAGCGTTACAGAGGGTTGTGAAAAGATGGATAGCCATAATGCTGCTGCTGGTCTCCGCCATGGCGGTGGAGGGGCAGTGTGTGGTGAAGGGAGTGGTGAAGGATAGCGCTTCGGGGCAGGTAGTGGAGTTTGCCAATGTGGGTGTGGAGGGTCGGACCGAGGGGACGGCCACCGATGCCGCTGGCCGCTATCGCTTGTCGTTGCCACGAGGGGGCGAAGTGGTGCTGCGCTTTTCCCACACAGGCTACCGCCCGCGGCGAATAGCGTTGGGAAGCGACACTGCGGGCGAGATTAGGCTCGATGTGCTGTTGGTGCCAGCGGCCAAAACGCTCGGCGAAGTGCAGGTCAGCGGCCAGCGCCCGACCGATGATGGCTTTCGCGGCATCAAGCTTGAGCATTTGCAGGCGAGCGATGGTCCCAGCGGTGGGGTGGAGGACTTGGTGAAGACGCTGCCCGATGTCAATTCCTCCAACGAGATGTCGTCGCAGTATTCGGTTAGGGGAGGTTCGTTTGACGAAAACCTGGTGTATATCAACGGGGTGGAGGTCTTCCGCCCGATGCTTGTCCGCAGTGGCCAGCAGGAGGGCATGAGCATCATCAATCCCGACTTGGTCGGTGCCGTGCAGTTCTCGCCTGGGGGATTTGATGCCTCGTTTGGCGACAAGATGTCGTCGGTGCTCGACATTGCCTACCATCGCCCTGCTGCTCGGCGGCTGACGCTCTCGGCCTCGCTGCTCGGAGGGTCGGCCACCTGGCTGATGCCCTTCTCGGAGCGGCTTTCGCTGGCTACTTCGCTCCGCTACCATTCCAACAGCTACCTGCTGCGGTCGATGGAGACCGAGGGGGCTTACACCTCGGCCTACGCCGACTGGCAGTCGCTGCTCCACTATCGAGCCTCGGAGCGGCTCGACCTCGGCCTGCTGCTCATCGGTTCGGCCAACAGCTATGGGCTGGTGCCCGAAAGTCGCACCACGGCCTTCAGCCAGCGCTCGATGGAGCTGGATGTCTACTTCGATGGAGCTGAGCAGGATCGCTACCGCACGCTGCTCGGTGCGCTGACGCTCAACTATCGCCCGGGCGAGCTTTGGCAGCTGAAAGCCAACCTTGCGGCGCAGCGCGTGGCCGAGAGCGAGGAATACCACGTGCAAAGCCAGTATTGGCTCTACGAGCTCGGCATGGGCGAGGCTGGGGGCGACGTGGAGCGTTTCGACCGCGGCGTGGGCACCTTCCTCGAGCATTCGCGTGGGCGGTTGCAGACCGATATTCTCTCGGCCAACCTCGCTGCTTCGCGCGATGCAGCCCTCGGGCAGTGGCAGGTAGGAGGGAGGGTGCAATACGAGGCAGCCGCCGACCGTCGCCGCCATTGGCTTTGGATGGACTCGGCAGGCTACGCCATGCCAGCGGTCATTCCCGTGGCGGGCGACTCGGCCAATATGCCCTCGGTGCCTATGCTGCAGGACTTTTCCAACTCCTCGGGCGGGGTCGCCACCCTGCGGGGCGTGGCCTTCGTGCAGCGCGAGCTAAACTTCAGCCTCGGCGCGAGGCGAGAGCTGCAACTGCTGGCGGGGGTGAGGGGTGGAGCCTATCGCGCACGGCAGACGTGGTACGATGAGCAACAGGTGCTTCCCGTGGGGGCCTACGCCGACCCGCGATTGAGTGCCACCTTCAACCCCGGTTGGGAGACTGCGATGCGCTTTCGCCTCTCGGCGGGTGGGTATACGCAGCCAGCGGTGTATAGGGAATATCGGCGTGCCGATGGGACGTTGGCTGCCTCTGTTAAGCCGCAGCGGTCGTGGCAGGTGGCGGCCACTGCCGACTGGAGTCTGCACCTCGGGGCAATGCCGATGCGCATCACGGGCGACCTCTACGGGAAATATATGCCGCAGATAGTACCCTATGTGGTGGACAACCTCAGCCTTGTCTACGACCCTGATGCCCACGCTCGAGCCTACGCCACAGGCTTCTGCCTGAGGGTGAATGCCGAACTGGTGGACAGCCTCGAGTCGTGGGTGAGCCTGCACCTCATGCAGTCGCGCCAGGAGGTGGAAGGCGACGGGATGGGGTGGTATCCGAGGCCGACCGACCAGCGGCTCTCGCTGAAGGTGTTTGTGCAGGACTATGTGCCACGCTTCCCGTGGTGGCGGATGAGCTTGACGCTGGTCTATGCCACTGGGGCACCGCTGGCCTCCAACTATGCTCCCCGCGAAGAGCCGTTGCGTTTCCCCGCCTACTTCCGCATTGACTGGGGCAACACGGTGCAGCTCTCGCGCTTTGGTGCAGTCAAGCGCAGACTCAGCCGATGGCATATCGACGACGTGCAGCTTTCGCTGCTGGTGTTCAACTTGTTCGACCAGAAAAATGTCTCGTCCTACCTGTGGGTAGCCGACTATGATGGTCGCCCCTACCGCGTGCCCAGCTACCTGACCGCCCGCCAGCTTAACGTGAGACTAACAGTCTCGCTCTGAAAGTTGAAGCCTAATAGTCTGGTGTTGATACAACTTCCTGAACTTACTGGGAGAGTGGCCTGAAGCGTGCTGTTTGAAGAAGCGGATAAGCTGCGTCGGTGAGGAATAGCCGGTTTGATAGGCAATTTCTTTGATAGGAATATTGTCGGGCGAGAGTAGCAGCTGGCATATATGGGCAAAGACGCGTTGAGCAATCCATTGTCGGGGAGTCCTATTGGTATGTGTTTTCACAACGGTATCCAAATAGTTAGCTGATGTGCAGAGCTGGTCGGCATAGAATGATACAGGCTGGTTGGGGTTGGCTTGCTGCATGACGAGTTTGATGAAAGCAGAGCAGAGCTTCTTGGTGGCGCTATTGCAAGAAGGCTGTCTTAGAGTGTGGTAATAGCTAATGACGGTTTGCACTCTGTGCAGCAGGGCAATGACAAGAGAGGTTATCTCCAGTTTATTATTAGCTTCCTCATGCAAAAGTCGTTGTAGTAGCGAGAAATAATTGTCGAAAATATTGAGGTCTCGATTGTCAGTGCTTGCCTTAATCGTGTCGGTAGGCATAAGAAGATTCTCTTCCTCCGTATTAAAATTAAATGCCAAAGCACGCACAGAGAAATCGGGCGATTGGTGATTGTATTGCACAATATAATTGGCAGGAATTACAATCAAGTCTCCTTCTTGTAGAGTATAATCAATAAAATTGACTGTTATATGTGCAGTTCCTTTAATGGTAACCACGATGCGATGCATAGGCAAATGATGCGGCATATTGGCAAGGTAGCTTTTGAACAGGGGAGGATCTTCCATTATCAAAATGATGTCCTCTCGGATGACGTTTTTGTCCGAGGTGTTTAGCATTTGGAAATGTCCAATAATGCGATTATCAATTTCATGGATATTAACCGAAGCCTCCTTTTTCATGTGTTGTATTGGCTTTTGACGATGCAAATATAAAAATATTTTCGGATAATTACCAGTTCCTTGGTGGTTTTACACGAAAGTGGTAATTATTGCAAAGAAAATGGTAATTATATATTACAGAAAGTGCGTACCTTTGCATTTGATTTTTTAGAAAGGAGGTAAAGGAAAATGTAAGATAAATTATTCTAATAAAGTTTATTGGCAACGGGAAAATAAGTTGCTAAATGTAAGTTAAATAAAATAGATTAATAAAAAAGAGAGTTATTATGAAAAATTTAAGTTCATTGACGAAACGCATTGTGTTCGCGTCTGTATTGATGGTTATTGCTGGAGTAGTTGTAATTTCCTGCAACAAAGAATCCTATTCAATAGAAGAAAGGGCTCTTGAAGCGTCAGCAAAATTAGGATATGGTAACCCATTTGCCTATATTGGGCAGCAACACAACAGTAGTCTGACTGCTATAGGTTGGCAAATGAAAGACATGATGGATTCTGTGGCGGACTTGTCTTATGTTACTTACGATGATTATGCAGCAGTATACGATAGCATGCTTAATGTAACGAGAAGGCGACTCTATACAGCAGCAAATTGTAGTGCATCTAAAGTTGACTCAATCGTAGATAACATTCAAAACATGGTAGAAAACGAATCTGGAGATTTGTTTTACATACCCGAGAATATTCAAGCCACATGGGATACGATAGAATTGAGAATGCCAAACAACGCTGATGTGTATGCTCTTATTGATACAATGGGAGCTTGGATTACGCGGATATGCCAAAACTTAAGTACAAGTGAGGATACCATGAGGGCTATTACGCTTACGGTGCATCAGTATAGTCTGTATTATTGGAATAATGCAATCTCCAGTTCGAGTAATCCGTGGTACTCTTTCTTGAACTGGGTGGATAACGATTGTGAAGATTGTTTAGGATTTAATCCAGAAGGTGAAGATGGAGAAAGATCATTTCTTGGTGATATTTTCCATAACATAGGTCAAGGAATTTCAAATGCTTTTCATGCTGTTGTAAGTAATAAGACGGTCAGAAAGGTGGCGTATTGCGACGCACAAGGTGCCATAGGTGGTTTTGCTTGGGGAATGTTGACACCTGCTACGTTAGGTTCAAGTATATTAATTAGTGCAGTTGCAAGTTCTGCGATAGGCCCGTTTCTTGTTAAATAGCGTATTATTGTTCAACTGATAATTTTGCTATAATGAAGAAGATAATTGTTATGATGATGGCGGTGGCAATGGGGGTAGTTGCTGTCGCACAGGAATCGGAGCATAAAGGGTTTGCAGAAGCAGGATATGGATTGACTTCGTTTAGCTACTGCAATGCTTCGCTGCTGGCAGGCGGCGATGGTAAATATGCAAATACTCCTGCGGTATCAGCTCGTTTTGGCTATAAAGGCTGGACACTTTCGCTCGGGGCAAATGTGCTTCAGACGCAGGTGGATAGCCTCAACGAAAGGGGCGGCAGAGCAATGGCGATGATTGGTCTGGACGATAGGGTGGATATTGGCAAGCATTTTGAGCTTAGTTATGCAGTGGAGATAGGTCTGCTGATGATGAGCAATATGTTTAGCTATAAGGGAGAAGACTATTCATTCACACGTTATGGAATGGCGGGACTGCTCTCGGTCGGGGTAAACTACAAGATTAATGAGACTCTTTATGGCGGGTTGAAGGTGAATCTATTGGATGTGGGTGTCCCGCTGGGTGGGAAGCCGAAATTGCCTGCAGGGCTGTCGGCAAATCCGCGTATGGACAACGGAGTGTTTGGATATGGATTGATGTTTGTGATAGGCACCAAGTTCTGACTTTGGATTGTGGAAATTGGCGAATGGCAACGGCAGATTGGGGAGTGTTCCAACTGCCGTTGCCATTCAGTTTTATGTGCAGATATTCGGGGAGATGAATGTGAATGATTGGGTGTTAAAGGTGTGCTGTTGAAAACTTTTTGCATAATGTTGCTTGAGGTTAAGGAAAAAATAAGTATCTTTGCACTCCGAAATACAACATAACAAACATTACACAAAAAGAGCAATGGAAAGCAAAGAGCAAAGAAAGGAAGAGCTGTACAGCCAAGCTATTCCAGCGGGTAAGCGCAAGTATTTCTTCGATGTGAAGGAGACCCGTGGGGGCGACAAGTTCATCACCATCACGGAGAGTCGCAAGCTGTTTGACAACAACACGGGCGAGGTCTACTATGAGAAGAACAAGATGTTCCTGTATAAAGAGGATTTCGACAAGTTCCGTCAGGGGCTGGAGAATGCATTCTCGTTTATCCAGACGGGTATAGAGCCGCCGCCAGTGGTGGTGGAGGACAACTATCGCGGTGGCGATACCGACAGCAAGTTGGACGATATTGACTTCAAGTTCTAACGATGAATCGGGGGACAGCAAGTGTCCCCCCGATTTATATGCAGATGTATGGCAAAGATAATAGCCATAGCCAATCAGAAAGGTGGCGTGGGGAAGACCACAACAGCGGTGAACCTCAGTGCTTCGTTGGCGGTGTTGGAGAAAAAGGTGCTGCTTGTGGATTGCGACCCACAGGCCAACGCCACTTCGGGGCTCGGAATTGACCCCGAAGGGCTGGAGCAAAGCGTCTATGAGTGCATACTGGGGCAAGCTGCAGCGGCTGATGTGGTTGCACAGACCGATACGCCCAACCTTGACCTCCTGCCCACGAGGATAGACCTGGTGGGAGCCGAGGTAGAGCTCATCAACGAGAAAGGGCGCGAGTACTTCCTCAGCAGGGCATTGGCTCCGCTGAAGGATAGGTACGATTTTATCATCATTGACTGCTCACCTTCACTCGGATTGATAACCATCAATGCACTGACGGCATCCGACTCGGTGATAATTCCCATTCAGAGTGAATATTTTGCCCTTGAGGGGCTCGGGAAGCTGCTCAACACGGTGCGCATCGTGCAGACGCGCCTCAACCCCAAGCTCGGAATTGAGGGGCTGCTGATAACGATGTACGACGAGCGGTTGCGGCTGGCTCGTCAGGTGGTGGACGATGTGAGGAATCACTTCGGGCAGATGGTGTTCGATACTATCATCTACCGCAACACGAAGTTGGCCGAAGCCCCATCGTATGGCAAGAGCATCATTATGCACGATGCCTCATCGAAAGGAGCCATGAACTACTTGAGCTTGGCCGAGGAGATATTGAGGCGAAACAAGATGCATTCATAGTCCCCAAGGGAAAGGGAAGTGTAAAACAAGGGAAAGGCTATATGGCAAAACAGAAGAGTGGAGGATTGGGTCGCGGGCTGGGGTCGATATTGATTGATGCTGACTTGACCCACGGCAGGCCAGTGGCCGACACCATCAGTATGGTGGCGTTGGACAGCATAGTGGCTAATCCGTATCAGCCTCGAAAAGAGTTCGATGGTGAGGCATTGGCCGAGTTGGCACAATCAATTAAGCAGCAAGGCTTGATTACCCCCATCACGGTGCGTCAAATGGAGGACGGCAGGTATCAGTTGATAGCAGGTGAGCGACGGTTTCGGGCTTCGCAAATAGCAGGCTTGGGCGAGGTTCCTGCCTATATCCGCGCGGTTACCGACACGCAGATGATGGAGATGGCGCTGGTGGAGAATATCCAGCGCGAGAACCTTAATGCAATGGAGGTGGCTTTAGCCTACAAAGCACTTGTGGAAGAATGCAGCCTCACCCATGAGGAATTGAGCGAGAAGGTTGGAAAAAGCCGCAGTTCCATCACCAACTACTTGCGGCTACTCAACTTGCCAGCCGAGACGCAACTTGCCCTCAGCAAGGAGGAAATCAGCATGGCACATGCGCGTGCGCTCATCAATGTAGAGGACACTGACCGCCATTTAGAGCTGCTTCATGCTATCAAGGAGAAGCACCTCTCGGTGAGGGAAGTAGAACAGATGGTCAAGGCAGAGAAGGAACGTCCACAGCCGAGAGTGAAGAAGAAGGGAGAGTTGCCCGCATCGCATGTGGCCGCCCGCGAAGGGCTTCGGAACTACTTGCAGTCGGTGGTGGAGGTGAAACGCACACAGCGGGGGAAAGGAACACTCACCATCAGTTTCACCTCCGATAAAGATTTCGAGCGCATAGTGGCACTGCTTGAGGGAAGCAAGGCAGCGGAATGAGAAGTAATGGGTAACTAACTATGGCAGCGGGAGTGCTGATAAGCGGTTGCAAGAAGTGCAGCGTGTGCATAGCTTTGGTGCTGTTCGCAGGGCTTTTTTGCAGCCGACCAGTGTCAGCACAGGAAGCGATGCCGTTAGAACATTCTGCCGACAAAGCACTTCGCCTTTCCTTCTTGCCAGGTGCAGGTCAGATATACAACCACCAAGCGTGGAAAGTCCCCATCATCTATGGTGCATTTGCTGGTGTGGGGTACTTTGTCTACAATAACTATACCAACATGAAACTCTTCAAGGATGAGTACCTCTATCGGGTGAATCACAACGACACCCCCTCGCTTGAAGACTATGCCTCATATCCTACGAGCAACATCTACGAACTCTACAACAGCTATAACCGCAACTTCCAGTTGATGATAATCATCACAGCGGGCATTTATGCCCTCAATCTGATAGACGCTTACGTCTTTGGACACCTTTTTGATTTCCAAATTGACGAGAACCTATCGATGGCCATTGCGCCTTCACTTGTCTGGCAACCCCAAATGGCTCTACCAGCATTAAGCGTAGGCATAAGGTTTTGACCCGAAAATAACAGAATGCTAACATTTAACCAATAGAACAATGATGAATGGACTTTTGATGATTTTAGGACAGGCCGACCAAGTGGCTGAAGCGGCTGCTGGCATCGACACGTTGCAACATGTGGCATCCGCTCCCGAACGAATCACCTTGTGGGATATGGCCGTCAATGGCGGCTGGATTATGCTCCTGCTGGCTTTGCTGCTGGTGTTGGCCATCTATATCTTTATTGAGCGCTACCTGACGCTCAACGGTGCACTCCGCGGCGAGGAGGATTCGCAGTTTATGGACAAAGTCCGTCAGCATGTACACGAAGGTAACATTGAAGCCGCCCGCTCGCTCAGCAAGCAGACCGACACTCCGCTTGGCCGTATGATAAGCAAGGGCTTCTCTCGGCTGGGACGCCCCCTGCCCGACATCCAGGCGGCTATTGAGAATGAAGGCCAGCTGGAGGTGGCCAATCTCGAAAAACGCGTCTCGCTGGTGGCCACAGTGGCCTCGCTTGGTCCGATGCTCGGCTTCCTGGGGACGGTAACGGGTATGATTACCGCCTTCCAAGATATGGCTCATGCGGGCAACAATATTGATATTCAGCTCCTCTCCACAGGTATCTATGAGGCCATGGTTACCACCGTCGGCGGCTTGATAGTGGGCATTATCTGCTATTTCCTCCACAACCTGCTGGTCACCCGCATCAACAAGGTGGTCTTTGAACTGGAAGTCAGAGCCAACGAATTTATGGACCTCCTCCACGAACCCGCATAATCCCATTCGGCTATGATACGCAGTCAGAACCAGATAAAGATTGAGGGCAACACCTCAAGCATGAGCGACCTTGTGTTTCTGCTCCTCATCTTCTTCATGATAACCTCTACCCTAATTAGTCCCAATGCCGTCAAGTTGCTGCTACCCGAAAGCAGCAGCAAGACGATGGCTAAGCAAAACCTCACCGTCTATATCGACGACAACTACAATTTCTATGTCGGAGAGACCGCCGTGCAACCAGCCGAGCTCGAAGGCTACATCAGCAATGGCATTGAAAAGGGGATAGATGATGCCTGCGTCGTGCTGCGAGCCGATAAGACCGTGCCAGTGCAGTATGTGGTCAGCGTCATCGATGCAGTCAATAACATCAATGCCACCCATGCCACCAAGCATAAGGTGATATTGGCAACCTCGCCAAAACAATGAGCAACCAGACTATATCAGGCATTGCTACGGCAGTATTTGTTACCCTTGTGGTAGGTATATTGCTTGCCTTTGGCTACAATCCGCCCGACCCGCCGATACCCGAAGAAGGGGTGGAGGTGAACCTCGGCGACTCTGACTACGGTCTCGGTGCAGCTATGCACCCCGCATCCACGCCCAACAATGCCCCACCAGCAGCACAGGAACAGGTGGCTACGCAGCAGACCGACCACAGCATAGCTATGCCCTCAACCCAGCAGCAGGGCGGTGTGGTCAATCCCGAGGCACAGCCGCAAACACAGCCCGAGGAAAAGCAACCCGAAATCAACGACAAGGCCATTTTCCCCGGTATGCGCAACCGCGACAACAATAGCAGCACTGGTAGCCAAGGCATTTCTCAAGGGCAAGGCGACCAAGGCAAGTCCAATGGCAACCCCAACAGCAACAACTACGTCGGTCAAGGCAAAGGCGATGGATACAACTGGAACCTCACTGGCCGCTCGGCTGTCAATATAGCCAAGCCCGACTATAAGAGCAACGAGCAGGGGACTGTGGTGGTGCGCGTGTGGGTCAACAGGCAAGGGAAGGTAGTGCGTGCAGAATACGAGCCCAAAGGCTCTACCATCCCAGGAAGCTCCTTGCGCGATAAGGCGGTGGAGGCAGCACGTCAGGCCCGCTTCAATGCCGACCCAAAGGCCACCGAGGAGCAGACAGGCACTATCACTTATATCTTCAAGATATGAGGCTCGACAAATACCTCTGGGCTGTTCGCCTCTACAAGACGCGTGCCTTGGCCGCCGAGGCTTGTGCCAGTGGCAGAGTGAAGCTCACAGCAGAAAATCGGGAGCTTAAACCCTCTCACGAAGTGAAAATAGGGGAACGGTTCACACTCAATATTGACCAATTGCATAAGGAAGTAGAGGTTCTCTCAATTCCCCCCAACCGTGTGGGGGCACCGCTGGTGCAAGGCTTTATGATTGACCATACCCCACCAGAGGAATATGAGCGTATCCAACTGACCCGCCGCTATGCTTACGAGGTGCGCGACCGAGGCGTTGGCCGTCCCACCAAGCGCGAACGCCGCGAAATCGAAGACTTCAAATATAAATAACCGTCCTTTTTTGAACATTTTTCACAAAAAGTGCAATAATCGGGCTGCTTGAAGTACTTATATGCAGGACGAACAGGTGGATGACAGTCAGATAGTGGAAGCAATCCTTGCAGGCGACACCTCAAAGTACGCCCTGTTGGTAGAACGCTACCAGCAGTTGGTGGCCAATTTGACTTATAAGCTTTGCGGTAACAAGTTGGACGTCGAAGAGGTTACGCAGCAAGTGTTCGTTGAACTCTACACCGCTCTGCCACGCTTCCAGTTCGCCTCGAAATTGAGCTCTTTCATTTATCGCATCACAATCAATGTAGTCTGCAAGATGATGGGTAAAGCCAAACGCATAGTCTCTGCCGATGCCGATGACCTTTTCCCCGACCAGCCAAGCCTCGACCTCAACGCACAGCAGCAGCTTATCCGCAACGAGCAACTCGACCAGCTCCGCACCGCAATAGGTAACCTCAAGTCGGAGCAGCGCACTGCCCTTGTGCTATTCACCTTCGAAGACTTCAGCTATCAGGACATTGCCAACGTGATGGGATGCAGCTTGAGCAAAGTGGAAAGCCTAATATTCAGAGCCAAGAAAAACCTTGCAAAATTGATACAACCATGACCCTCGACCAAGCACTCAACAATATAGCCCGTATGCAATACCCTCGGCAGGTCAATGTGGTGGACGGTGTGATGAGCCGCATAGCTACCCACCCAAAGCTGCATCCGCTCTCTGCGGCTGCCCACCGCTGGCGTATCCTATCGGCAGCCGCCATGCTTGCCTTGGCAGTCGGCACGGGCATCTATTTTCTTGTCCCCAAGACCGCCAGCGAGGAAGCCCTCGAAACCATGCTCGTTCAATACAACGACTTCTCCTCATGGAACACCATCGAGGAGGCTGCCAACCCCCTTGCCGACATCTTTGACGAAAACAACGCCGACCTATGAAATACATAACCAACCTCTGCCTCATCATGCTGCTGGCGGCAACAGCTTGGGGGCAACGCCCAAATGATGCCGAGAAACAGCACAAACATAAGAATATCTCCGAGCTGGTCAGCAACCTCTCCGCCTCGCAGAAGCAGGAAATTGAGGCCATCGGAAAAGCAACCTCGGCTCGGGTGGCTGCACTTCGCAAGCAGCAACAATCTGTACGCGACAGCATTCACCTCTTTATGGACACCGATGGCGACCACTCCGCCGACCTCTACCCCCTCTTCGACCGCGAGGCATCCCTTCAAGTGGCCATCAACCGCGAGATGTATGCTGGCAAGGTGAAGATAGACAGCCTCCTGACTGCCGAGCAGCGCGCCGAGCTTCGCAAAGCCTCGGCCGATAATAAGCACCGTCGCCCCCGCCGCTAATCGTCTGCCCTTGCCTTCGTTGTCATTTATCGTGCGGAGCGTAGGCTTCCACTACTTGGTTGGCCACCGCACTGAAATGCAGCGTGTGGGGATTATTGGGATGTTCCCGCTCCAGTCCCTCGGCCACCAGCTGGTACCACACCGCGCAGGCCGAGTCCCGACTATCAATCAGTGGCCGACTATTGAACGGCTTGTATAGGGCTATCAATGTGGCTATTGATCCTTGGTTATCCTCCAGGAAGCGGCAGACGTAGTCCCTAAATTCCTGCCTCGTCTGCCTAAAGATGGAATCGGTGGTCTGCTTCTTGTCCCTTACTGTCGCCTCGCTCACCACACCCTCCTGCAGCAAGCGGGCGTAACGCTCTGTAGTGTCCACCAGCTGCATCACAACCCCCTCGCTGGCGTTGGACTGCTGCTGCAACTCCCAAAGCAGCTGGCTACCTTCCGAGCCGCTTACCGTGTAAGTCATTGATAGGTTTGCCCAATCCCCCTCCACCACGATGGTCTCACCCTCGTCGGGCAGCAGCACAATGTAGTTCTCCGCCGAGGTGTGGAGGCTGTAAAGCGACTGGTAGGGTAGGGGATGCTTATATTTGAAATGGCCGCCAGCATCCACGGCAATCGAATCCGCAAATGCACTGCCCGCAGGTGTCATCTCTTCCAAGTAGAGGCTCTTCCCCGCGCCCCCTTCAATGGTGCCCTCCAAGGTGAAACTTTCGTTGTGGCACGCAGTCAATCCCAGCAGCACCGCGGCTGCACCCCATAGCCTCTTTCTCATCTTACATCATCTGATTGATTAGACATAGCGCTGCCATGGCCTCCACCACGACAGCCGCACGCTCCACATGGCATCGGTCGTGTCGGCCTCCGATGGTAGCCATCTCCAAGTGTCCGTCCTCGTGCAGGCATTCCACCTCGCCCAGCAGGCTCACCACAGGGTGGAACGCCACGCGGAAGGTGATAGGCATCCCGTTGCTGATACCTCCCTGCACGCCTCCGCAATGGTTGGTCAGTGTACTGCCGCCCTCCCGCCAGCGGTCGATATACTCGCTGCCCTTCATCTGTGCGGCGGCAAAGCCTGCACCCATCTCAAAGCCTATGGCCGAGGGGATGCTCATCATGGCGGCTGCCAGCTGGGCGTTGAGTTTGCCGAATATCGGTGTTCCGATGCCTGCGGGTACTCCATTGATTGTGCATTCCACCGTGCCGCCAGCGGTATCGCCTTCGGTGGGGGCATGGGCTATCTGTGCCGAGGTGATTATCGCCACCTCGGGCATCAGCTGTCGTGCAATCGCGCCTGCCACCACCCTGGCTGCCGTTTCCCTCGCCGATGCCCTGCCGCCACCGCGGTAGTCGCGCAGACCGTAGCGCTGCTCGTATGTGTAGTCGGCATGACCTGGGCGGTACAGGTGCTCCAAGTGGGCATAGTCTTGCGGTCGGGCATCGCGATTTCTGATGGCGAAAGCCAACGGGGTTCCCAGCGTAACGCCATCGATAATCCCCGAAAGCCATTCCACCTCGTCGGCCTCCTGCCGTGGAGCACCAAGCCGCCGGTGAGCCAACGCCGTAGCTATGGCATCAAAATCGATGGCCACTCCCGCTGGGCAGCCATCGATTATAGCACCTACGGCGAGCCCATGCGACTCGCCGTAGGTGGTCAATCGAAACCTCTCGCCGTAGCTGTTCACTATTCCTCGGGGTTGATTTCCAGCAGCTCCACTTCGAATATCAGTGTCGAACCCGGCGGAATGCTGCCCACAGGCTGCTCACCGTAGCCCAGCTGATAGGGGATGTAGAGGAGGAATTTCGACCCCTCATCCATCAGCTGCAACCCTTCTGTCCAGCCAGGAATGACCTGGTTGAGTGGGAACGTGAGGGGCTCGCCACGGTCTACGCTGCTGTCGAACTTCGTACCGTCAATCAGCGTCCCTGTGTAGTGCACCTTCACGCGGTCGGTGGCCGCTGGGTGCTTGCCGTTGCCCTCGGTTAGGCGGCGGTATTTCAAACCGCTCTCGGTGGTGTATACCGACTTGTTGTTGCTTATTTCGGCCATGAATTTCTCCCCAGCCTCAATGTTCTT
The DNA here is from genome assembly GCA_017455205.1 of Bacteroidales bacterium. Classification (GTDB taxonomy): domain Bacteria; phylum Bacteroidota; class Bacteroidia; order Bacteroidales; family P3; genus Colimorpha. Next base: position 8,523 of record JAFTBM010000031.1, on the reverse strand, counting down.
CTGCACCCCCTCCATCTGCCGCTGCTCAAACTGCTCCTGGAAGCGTTGCAGCAGTTGCATCGCCTGCTCGTCGGTCAGCACCTGCTTGCCGCCAGTCAGGTCTATCATCGCCTGCCCGGCCATGGCGGCATTGATGCCGAGGTTCTGGCTGTTCCACTGGCGGTAGATATCGCGCCCGATGGCGTAGGAAGCCGAATCGTTGAAGCTTACCATAGCCTCGCCCTCGCCAGCCTCGCGCAGTGCTTGAAGTGCCTCCGAGGCGCTCTCGAAGCCTTTGGCCTTGGTCAGCAGGGCGTTGTATTGCGCCTCGCTCATCGTAACTTTCCCTTTCTTAATCGTCACCTCCTGTGCCGTGGCCGTCAGCCCCGCACACAGCATAGCAGCCGCTGCCGCCAGTGCTATCGTCTGTTGTCTCATCGCGTTTCTCCTTATTTGTATTCTTTCACTTCTACGCCGTCGAGCACCTCTTTGCCGCAGATGGCCAAGGCCAGCATCTCGTTCTCGCCTTTGTAGACCTTCACTGGGGCAATCCACTCCACCTTCTCGGTGATCTGTGCCATCCACGGCTTGCTGTAGGCTATGCCACCCGTCAGCAGGATGGCATCCACTTTGCCGTTGACCACAGCGGCCAAGCGGCTGATTTCCATCGACACTTGGTAGCAGAACGCATCCACCAGCAGCTGGCATTTCTCATCGCCCGCCAGCGCCCGCTTCTCCACTTCGTAGGCATCGTTGGTCCCGAGGTAGGCCACAAAGCCGCCCTCGGCTGTTACCATCTTCTTCAGCTGGGCTTCGGTATACTTCCCGCTGCACGCCACCTCAATCAGTTTCGAGGCGTTGATGCTTCCGCAGCGCGTCGGCGAAAAAGCTCCCAAGCCGCACAACGCACGGTTCACCTCCACCACGCGGCCGTGGTTGTGGATGCCCACGCTCACGCCGCCGCCCATGTGGGCAATGATCAAGTTGAGGTCCTCGTAGCGCTTGCCCAGCTCGCGGGCATACAGCTTGGCGGTCATCTTCTGGTTCAAGCAGTGCCAGATCACGCCCTCGCGCGTGGGATCCATATCAAACACCGGATGCCCGCTGATTTTGGCGTAGTCGGGTCGCTCGTCCACTATGCCAGGGTCGGCAATGTAGGCACTACCAAGCCCTATCTCCTTCGCAATGGCATCGCTAATCAATGCACCCAGGTTGCAAGCGTGCTTGCCCTGAATGCCTGCGTGGCACTCCTCCTTCATCAACTCGTTCACGCGGTAGCAGCCGCTCTCGCACGGGCGCGTCAGCCCCCCGCGACCCATCACCACCGCTATCTCATCGGTGCTCACCCCGTGCCGCTTCACCATATCCAATATCGCAGCCTTGCGGTATTCAAACTGGTCGGCCACCTCGTGAAACTGCTGTATCTCATCGATTGGATGCGACAGGTTCTCGGTGAACACCTCGTTCTCCCCTTCGTAAATGGCGGCCTTGGTCGATGTGGCCCCAGGATTAATCACCAAAGTGTACTTTCTTGCACTCATTTTTTATGGATTATAGTGTTTTCTTTTTCTAATCTGCTGCAAAATTAAGAAAAAAAATCCACTTTTGCAGTCCCCGCCCTGCAATTTTTTCAACATTTTTTCAATATTTTCCCACCATCTGCATATAATACACTGGCAATCTGTATTCAGACTATTTTCTACCGACCCTACCATCCCTCTCATCAGCCACACGACGCTCCCCATTCTGCAGACGTTCCCCCTCCATAGGCTGGTGCAATGCTATCATTGTCTGTCTTTGAAAAAATGCGTTACATCGGGCAATATGAAATCCAATACCTCGTTTTCAAAGTTGTATTAACCACACAAAAAATTACACATTATGGATTTCACACAGACATTGCAAGTCTCGCAGATGATTGTGAGCGAACTTTCGGGAAGTGCCTTCGTGCACAAGATGCAAGGATTGCTGTTCAAATCACGCGGCCTGGAGAAGCTGGGGCAGAAGTACCTCGACCACTATGCCGAGGAGATGGAGTGGGTGGAGAAGTACGCCAACCGTATGATCGACCTCGGATGCGTGCCGCAGGTGAAACTCAACCAGGAGAGCCGGCTCATCGAAGACCCCGTGGAGTACATCAAGGCCGACCTCAAGCTGCAGCGCGAGGGCGTGGAATCGCTCTACAAAATCATGCCTGCCCTGGCCACCGACCCCACCACCTACGACATCACCAAGGCCTACCTCGCCGACGAGGAAGAAGACCTCTACTGGGACGAAGAGCAGCTGGAGATGATTGAGAAGATAGGTGTCCAAAACTGGCTGGTCAGGCAGCTGTAGGATTTTTCTTCCAACGGGCATCCCTCTCCCTCCCCAATCGCCCGCATCGACAGAGGGACTTGGTCCGTGTCATCTCCGTGTCATCTCCGTGTCAGGTCCGTGTCACCTCCGACTCGAGTCGGACTTAACACGGATCAAACACGGGCCAAACACGGATTAAGCACGGGGGAAGTCCCTACTCGGCGATGGCTCGGGAGGCGAGAGGGATACTTTTTTTTCGGTTCGGGCAATAAAAGGGGGCGGAGGGTGTTATAATGGTGTTAGATTAAAAGTAACCCAAAAAGCGAAACGGGATGAAAAAGTGCATAGTTGGAATGCTGCTGGTGGGGATGGTAGCCACTGGTGCAATGGCGCAGAATGCGTTTAAGGGGGTGATAAAGTACAAAGTGGAGTCGACGGGGCAGGTGGATATGACTATCCCCGCCGAGGCTGCGGTGGCGGAAATCAAGGTGATGGGCGAGGATTTGTTCACCAAGAGTGCCATATTTATGGAGATGATGGAGGAGTGTGTGGTGGTGAATGGGTTGAAGTCGACGCATTGCGTCAATTTTGCCCCCCTGCTGGGCTTTTTGCGTGGCCAGGGGTCGGAATTTACCTATCAGGGCGATGGGAAGATCCTCGTCAGGGAGGAAGTCAATCAGTCGATGCTGGACAGTTTGGAGATTGTGGACACTGAACCAGGGCACTTCTACTTGGAGTACACGTCGGAGACGCGCGAGATAGTGGGGGTGCAGGCGCGCAAGGTGGTGCGGCATCAGTACAATGACGAGGGGACCGACCACCCCGTCGAGATGTGGGTGGGCGAGGGCATAGGGCCGAAGTACAACATGCTGTTCAACGGTATCAAGGGGATGCCGCTGCAGTGCACAATGGATATGGGCGAGGGCAAGGCCATCACCTACATCGCCACCGAGGTGGTGAAGGGCAAGGTGAAGGAGGCCGACTTCCTGCTGCCCGATGGCTATGAGGAGCTTTCGAGAGAAGAGATGGAGCAGCTGGGGAGCGAGATACGGGAGGAGCTGGAATTGCTGCAAGGTGAGTGATAACTAACAGGGAAAAAGAGTCAGGCAAAGTGGCAGGCAAGAAAGGGAAAAAGGGAGGCAAGGCGAAGGCAGCGGCTGCGGGCGGGAGGAAGCGCTCGGGCAGCTTGAAGGCATTTCTGAAGAGTGAGCGGTTTGCACACATCCGCGGTGCGGTCTATGTGCTGTTTGCCTTCTTCCTGACGATAGCGCTGGTGGGCTATTTCTCCACTGGCACGCGGGGCTACTGGCTGGGATCGGTGGGCTGGAGCGTGGCGCAATTCTTTGCCGACAAGATGTTCGGCATCGGTGCATTCGGCTTTGCACTGCTCTTCTTCGTCTACGGCATGAGACTGTGGAAGGTGCAGGTGCTGCCGTGGTGGAAGACGCTGGGTAGCACGCTGTTTTGGATGCTTTGGATATCGCTGCTGCTGGGCTATATCGGTGGGGCGTGGGTGCGCGATGGCACATTTGACCACTTTGCCGGTGTGGGGCTGATTATGGCGGGACGGCTCGACCATTGGATAGGGTGGTGGACGCTGGTGGTGCTGCTCTTTGTGGCGGTGCTCTTCTTGGTGCTGGTGCATGGGATGGAGTTGCCCAAGATAGAGGTGGGGCGGATAGCCAAAAAGGTGGAGCACGAGATAGCAGAGGTGGCCACCGAGCACGAGGAGCGGAAAGAGAAGAAAAAGAAAGCGGCTGCAAGTGGGATGGGAGCGGTTGCGGCAGATGAGGCCGAGGGCGATGATGAGCCACAAGGCGTGATTAGCAGCAGCTTTGATGAGGAGGCGCAAAAGCTGTTCAATAGCCACGGCGAGGGTGAAGAGCAAGAAGGTGAAGAGGCGGCGGCAGGCGTGGAGGAGATGGAGGGTGGAGCGAATGCTGAACAGGCGTTGGATATAGACGCCGAGTTTGAGCGCATCAACCGCGTGGCACAGGGAGGAGGTGATGACGAGGTGTCGTTCACCATTGAGGAGACTTCGCCAGTGGCGGAAAGCGGAGCGGTGGGCGATGAAGCCTCGGAGGGGGTGGATATTGAGTTCGATGAGAACGGAGAACCGCTTGACCCCGACGACTATCGGCGGCACTACGGGCTGGATGAGCCTTACGACCCGCACCTTGACCTGCGCGACTACCAGATGCCAAGCACCGATCTGCTGGAGGATAGCGAGGTGCGCAACGTCAAGGTAACGCGCGAGGAGCTGGTGGCCAACAAGGACAGGATTGTGCAGACCCTGCGGGACTATGGCATAGAAATCACCGAAATCACGGCCACGCCTGGTCCGACGGTAACGCTCTACAAGATCAAGCCTGCCCCGGGTATTCGCATCAGCAAGATCAAAGGGTTGGAGAACGATATAGCCCTCTCGCTTGCAGCCCTCGGTATCCGCATCATTGCCCCCATACCAGGCGAGAGCAATATTGGCATCGAGGTGCCCAACGCCAAGCCGCAGATAGTGGCCATGAAGACGATGCTTGAGAGCGATGCCTTCCGCAACGCCAAGATGGAGTTGCCGATAGCCTTCGGCAAGACCATCAGCAACGAGTGCTTTGTTACCGACTTGGCCAAGATGCCCCACTTGCTGATGGCAGGTGCCACGGGTACGGGTAAGTCGGTAGGGCTCAATGCCGTGCTGGCATCGTTGCTCTACAAGAAGCATCCCTCGGAGCTGAAGCTGGTGCTGGTAGACCCGAAGAAGGTGGAGTTCAGCCTCTATTCAGCCATCACTCGCCACTACCTGGCCAAGATGCCTGATGAAGCAGAGGCGGTGATTACCGACGTCAAGAAGGTGGTGCGGACGCTCAACTCGCTCTGCATAGAGATGGACACCCGCTACGACCTGCTGAAACAGGCCAAGGTGCGCAAGATAACGGAGTACAACGAAAAGTTCTGCAAGCGGATGCTCAATCCCGAGCATGGGCATCGCTACCTGCCCTACATCGTGGTGGTCATCGACGAGTTCGGCGACCTTATCATGACTGCGGGCAAGGAGGTGGAGCTGCCAATAGCCCGCCTGGCGCAGTTGGCACGCGCGGTGGGCATCCACTTGATTATCGCCACCCAGCGTCCGACGACCAACATTATCACTGGCACCATCAAGGCCAACTTCCCCGCACGTGTGGCCTTCAGGGTTACGAGCGGAATCGATAGCAAAACCATCCTCGACACTGGCGGGGCGCAGCAGCTTATCGGTCGGGGCGATATGCTCATCTCGCTGGCAGGCAAGGATATGATACGTCTGCAATGTGCCCTCATCGACACGCCCGAGATTGAGAAGCTTATGACCTTCATTGGCGAACAGCGTGGCTACCCAGATGGATTTGAACTGCCCGAGTACCTCGACGAGAACGAAGAGCCCAATAAGGAGTTCGATGCCAAGAGCAAGGACGAGTTCTTCAATGATGCGGCACGGCTGGTGGTGAGCAGCCAGTTTGGCAGCACCTCGCTGTTGCAGCGCAAGTTGCAGTTGGGCTACAACCGTGCAGGCCGCATCATCGACCAGCTGGAGGCGGCGGGCATCGTTGGGCCAAGCAACGGGTCGAAACCGCGCGATGTGCTGATTCACGACGAGGTGGCACTCGAGGAATTGCTAAAAAACTTGTAGGAAATAATGAAAAGTGGAAAGCGTATGAAAAGGGTGCAAATGGCAGGTTTGGCGATGGGTGTGCTGCTGCTGACGGCGGTGGGATGTAGCAAGCAGAAAGATTGCCGCTGTGCGGTGAAGGGTTCATCGGTGGTACGCATCATAAAGATAGAAAAAGGGGAGTGTGAGCAAATCACCACCTATTCCTATCACGACAACTTGGATTCGCTCTCGGTGGATACGCTCTACTGCACGGGACATGAGTTTGCAATCGACAGCATATTTAACGATTAGAAGCTATGAGGAGACTGTATACGGCGATGGGGTTGGCGGTGGCCATACTGCTGGCGGTGGGATGCTCGAAGAGTCATCAATGCAAGTGTGTTACCACCGATGTAAATGACGATGGTGCATTGAAACTGATAACAGTGGGTGGAGGAACAGGATGCGATGACATCACGGAGTGGGCCTACGAGATTCAGGTGGTGGATTCGGCTGCAAGGTCGCATTCGCTTGCACGGCGCGAGACGCACACGGTGAAGTGCCGCGAGTATGGAGAGTAGGCATGCGGAGGGCTGGCATCGGTGGGTGGCACTGGGGTTGAGGGTGCTGCTTTTAGGAGTGTTTCTCCTTTCAGGCGTGGCCAAATTGTTGGCGATTGACGATTTCGAGCTTTATGTGTTTTCCTACGGGTGGATGCCGCTTGGGGTGGCCTATGTGGTGGCGAGGCTTTGCATCGCTATGGAGCTGGGGCTTGGATTGTGGATAGCAGTAGGCTGGTGGCCAAAGGTGGCACGTTTGACTGCGGTATGGGTACTGGTAGGCTTCTCTCTGTTTCTTTGCTACGCACTGCTGGTTGGTCGCAATGAGTCCTGCCAATGCTTTGGGCGGTTGGTAGACTTCTCGCCAGCACAATCGCTGCTGAAGAATGCTGTGCTGGTGGTGTTGGTGCTGGTATACTATCGGTTGCAGGGGATGAATGAGTGGCATTTGGAGAAAAGATGGAAGCGATGGGTAGCGGTTAGCACTTGTGGTGCGGTGTTGGTGGGTGTGTTTTGCATTTCGGTGCCAGATAATTGGATGTATGTTAGCGGCGAGGCAGTGAAGGGTGATAGTGGGCTATCAGAGCAGTTTGCGGAGCAGGGTAGCCTGTCGGCACTGGGTGCGTGGGAGGGCAATCGTGTGGTGGCCTTTGTAACGCCGGGGTGTCCCTATTGCAGATTGGCTCGGCAGAAGCTCGGCTCGATTGCAGAACGCAATGAGTTACCAGCGGAGGCTATTGTCTATGTGGAGCCAAAAGCAGATGGCGAAGAGCTGGAGCGGCGTGCCGATGGCACTTGGCTTCTTCCAGCCAGTCAGTTCATGCACCTGACGCATGGTCGGCGACCCTATATCGTACTGGTAGAGAATGGCCAAGCGACTCTGACGTTCCACTATCGCAACATTAGCGAGCAGCGGATTGTGCACTGCCTGAAGGGGCAGTAGTGAGGGCGAGGGCGGTGGCACTGCCGTGCAGCCAAGCTTGTCGCTCGGCTGGTGGGAACTTCTCGATTGCGTAGCGAAGCATAGTGCGTGGCATGGAGGAATATCGAGGTTTCAAATAGGTGCGAAGTCGGTCGGCATCGCGTTTGCCAGCTTCGCGGAGCAGCCAGCCAGTGGCTTTGTGGATAAGGTCGTGGGGGTGGTGGAGCAGAAGGTCGGCGATGGCGTAGGTGTCGTCAAGTCGTCCGTGGCGGAGAAACTGCATGGTACTGACGATACCGATGCGTTGTTCCCAGAGAGTACGACCGTCGCGTGCCAGGTTGTAGAGCAAGGTGGCATCTTTGTTGAGCAGGTAGTCGCCGAGGAGCGGGTAGCAGGAGAGGTCGACGAGGTCCCAGTTGTTGACGGCCGCGAGGTGGGCGAGGTAGAAATCAATGTAGCGTTGCTGCTGGGATGGGGTGTGGCGTGCGTGCTGGTATTGCTCAACCAGCACCAGCAGTGCTGCCAAGCGCACCTCGTGGTAGGGCGAGGCGAGGCATTGGTCGAGGTAGGATGGGGTGCATTCCCTCCAAAGGTGTTTCACCACGGCACGGGTCTGCGGTACCTTCACGCCGAGAAATCGGTCGCCCTCGCCGTACTGCCCTTTTCCGCATTTGAAGAAGCGTGCAAGGATAGCGGCCTGGTCGGGGTCGTGGAGTGCTTGGATTTGTTCGGTGAGTGGATTCATAGTTGTATTTATGAAGTGCCAGCATCCCCTGTGGCGATGCGGTTTAGGAAACACTCGTATCTCCGGCGGCGATGCAGTTTAGGAAACACTCGCATCTCCGGCGGCGATGCGGGCGCGTTTGCGCTCGATTTCGTCGAGGATGATTTTGCGGATGCGGAGGTTGCTGGGGGTAATCTCGAGGTACTCGTCCTCGCGGATGTACTCCATCGCCTCCTCGAGGCTGAACTTGATGGCGGGGGCGCAGGTGGACTTATCGTCGGCGCTCTTGCTGCGCATGTTGGTCAGGTTCTTCGCGGTCACAACGTTGATGACGATGTCGTTGCCGGGGCGCAGGCTCTCGCCGATGACCTCGCCGGCATAGACCTTGTCGCCGGGCTCGATGAAGAAGGGACCG
>JAFTBM010000030.1 GCA_017455205.1 Bacteroidales bacterium | reverse complement strand
CTGGGACGGCACCAACCCCAGCGGACAACCCTGCCCCCAAGGCTCCTACGTCTGGCACCTCTCCTACCGCTCACTCACCAACCCCACAACCAACAAATCAGCCTCCGGCTCCCTCCTCCTCCTCCGATAACCAACTTCACCAACCCCTCCCACTCCCCACCACACCCCACCACACCCCAAAAACACTTCTCCCCTACCCCACCCTCACGGCAGCCTTATCCCGCGATGCCAACCCTATGGTTTATCGCTGCTATTGAAGTGAAGTATAAAAGCACCCGACCTCCTATCCTATTCATAGCGCAAGGCCTGGATAGGGTCGAGGTTGGCTGCCTTGCGGGCAGGATACCAACCGAAGAAGACACCAACAGCCACACAGACAATGAAAGAGATAACAATGGCCGAATAGGAGAGGATAAAGGAGATGGGCATGCTGCCCGAGGACTGGATAGCCAACACCAGCACATACGACAGCATCACGCCAAGCAGTATGCCTATTAGGCCACCTATCAAGGAGAGTACCACGCTCTCGAGCAGGAATTGCAACATAATGTCGTGCTGGCGGGCACCTATCGACATCCGAAGGCCAATCTCGCGGGTACGTTCAGTAACCGTAACATACATAATGTTCATGATTCCTATCCCCCCTACGATGAGCGAGATAGAGGCTATGGCGGTCAGCAGCAAAGTGATCATAGACATCATCGAATCCATTGAGGTCATCAGCTCGTTCATGGTCATCACCTCGAAGTCATCGTTATCGGGATTGTCTATCTTGTGCGTGGCACGGAGGGTGTGGGTAATCTCGGTGGCGGCAGCCTCGGAGGCTTCTTGGCTCACTGCCGAGGCCTCGAGCATGTGGAAATAGTTGATGCCGAGGAAGCGTTTCTGCACGGTGGTGTAGGGAGCGAGGACAATATCATCGGCATCATTTCCAAATCCCCCCTGACCTTTCTCTTTGAGCACACCTATGACTTTCAGCGGAATATTTCCGCAGCGGATGGACTGCCCCACTGGATTCTCACCGCCAGGGAAGAGTTCTTCCACTATGGTCTGCCCGATGACGCACACCTTGGCGTAGGTCAGCACATCCTGTTCGGTGAACATCAATCCCCGATCGAGACTATAGTTGTTAATTGTCAGGTAGTTGGGCGAGCATCCTTGCACCGAGCCTGAATGGTTGCACGAGCCGACAATCATCTGCACCGCAGCAGTTACCGATGGCGAGAATGTGGCCACATGGGGACAGGCGGCCTGCAATGCTTTCAGGTCCTTGTCGTCGAGGCTCTTGGAGGTGGAGTTGCCCATATCCACACCGCCACGATGCTGGCGGGCGGGCATCACCATAATGCTGTTGGTTCCCATCGATGCGAACTCCGAGGTCATGCCTTGCTTGACACCTTCGCCGAGCGAGAGCATGGTGATGACGGCCGATATGCCGATAATGATGCCCAGCATGGTGAGCAGAGCGCGCGTCTTATTGCGCAGGATGGCACGTATGGCCAGTTTTATCAGGTTGGCAAAGTTCATTTCAATAGTCTTCGTTGATGGGCAATGCATCGAGGGCAGCCTGTGCATTGGCGGTTGGCACGGGGTAGTCCTCGGTGATGTGGCCGTCGCGCAATTTGATGGTGCGCGAGGTGAAAGCGGCAATGTCGGGCTCGTGGGTAACGAAGGCGATGGTGGTGCCCTGCGAATGGAGCTGCTGAAAGAGGGCCATGATTTCATAACTGGTACGTGTGTCAAGGTTACCCGTAGCCTCATCGGCGAGGATGATGACGGGGTCGCCCACCAATGCACGGGCTATGGCCACACGTTGCTGCTGGCCGCCGCTGAGCTGCGCCGAGGTGTGGTGGATGCGCTGGTCGAGTCCCACTCGGTGGATTACCTCCATCGCACGCTCACGCCGCTGCCGAGCAGTGTACTGCTTGTTGTACATCAACGGAAGCTCCACGTTCTCAAGCACCGAGGTGCGTGGCAGCAGGTTGTAGCTTTGGAAGACAAAGCCTATCTTGCGATTGCGGATGTCGGCCTGTGCGTTGCGATTGAGGGTGCTGACATCGGTGCCATCGATGGTGTAAGTACCCGATGTGGGGGTGTCGAGGCAGCCCAGGATGTTGAGCAACGTTGATTTGCCACTGCCCGAAGTGCCCATGATGCTGACGAATTCGCCTGGCTCAATGCTGAAACTGATGCCACGCAGGGCGTGGACTATTTCGCTGCCCACCACAAAGTCGCGCCTGAGGTCTTTGATGTCGATAATTGCCATGCCTATAATCTATATCCCTTTGCGATAATCTATCGTCTATAACCTATAACCCATAACCTCTAACCTTAAACTCAATGCGATAATCTATCGTCTATAACCTATAACCCATAACCAATAACCCAATCGTCTATAACCCATAGCCCATAACCTATAACCCTTCCTCCTACCGCTTCTTATGTTCGGGTGGCCCCATGTGGAAGCCTCCCTCCGAAGCCTGCTGGTCTTCGGTGCTACGCTCGATGCTGCGGACCACCTTGTCGCCTTCGGCAAGCCCCGACCGCACCAGCACGTTGGCTCCATCGTTGATGCCAAGCACGACGCTGCGGCGTTCGATGCTCTTGCCACTGAACACCAGCACCGATGTATCGCCCTCTGCACCACCTTCGCCGACGGTGATGCCCTGCTTTTCGAGCAGGGGGAGCAGCGTGGGGTCGAGGCTATATTTTGTAGCCTCGAGTGCTATGACAAGCCCCTGCTCCTCTTCGACCAAGATGGTGATGTTGGCCGTCATGCCAGGGTAGAGCTTTCCCTCGTCGTTGGGAGCATCGATGATGACGGTGTAGGTAACCACGTTGCTGGTAACCGTGGGCACCAGACGTATCTGGCGCACCTGCCCGTTGAAGGTCTCGCCGGGGAAGGCATCGACGGTGAAGCGCACCGGCTGCCCCTCCTTTACCAGTCCGATGTCGGCCTCGTCCACCTTGGCCTCAAGCTGCATGTCGGTGAGGTTCTTGGCGATGGTGAAGAGGGTGGGGGTCGAATAGGCCGAGGCCACGGTCTGCCCTTCCTCAACGGCTTTCGAAAGGATCACCCCGTCAATGGGCGAGTATATCTCGGCATATTTCAGGTCCGTGCGGGCACGCTCATAATTGCTCTGGGCGGTGATGAGCTGGTTTTTGGCCTGCTCGAGGCTTGTCTCGGCCTGGTCGTATTCCTCCTGCGTGGCGGCTTTCTTTTCGTAGAGCGACTTGATGCGGTCGTAGTTCTTCTGGGCCAGCACTTTGTTGCTGGTACTGGTGCTCAGGTTGGCTTGTGCCTGCTTCACCTCTTCGAGCAGCAGCGACTTGTCGAGCTCGGCCAGCAGCTGTCCCTTCTTCACCTCGCTGTTGTAGTCCACATACATCTTCTGGACAATGCCGCTCACCTGTGTACCTATCTCCACCTTGTAGACGGGCTGTATCTCGCCCGTGGCCGTTACGGTGTTCTCTATCGCTCCCATGGTGCAGGGTTCGCTATTGACCACGGCCACCTCTTTGGGGCGCGAAAGCAGCATCACCAGCACTATTGCCACCAGCACCGCAGCGGCAATGATAATCCATGTCCTTGTCTTCTTTTTCATCTTAAAGCGTTATCTCGTTTCCAGTGTAAATATCCAGTTGCATCTCGGCCAGCAGGTAGCTGTACTTGCTCTGCAGGTAATCGTTCAGCGCCGAAAGGTATTTGTCCTGCTGCTGCAGCATCTCGACGGTGGTAGCCGCCCCTTCGGCATACTTGACGACGTAGACCTCATAGCTGGCGCGATAGGCCGCACAGAGGGCTTCGCTGGCGCGGTAGCGGTTGAGGGCCTGCTGGGCAGCGATGTAGAGCGCGTCTATCTGATGCTCCAGGTCAATAAGTGTCTGCTGGTGCTGAAGCTCTGCCTGCTGGAGGGCTATTTTGCCCTGACGGTATTGCGTGAGGCTGCTACCGCGGTCGAAGATGGGGACGCTCAAGCCGAGGGTGAGGCTGGAATTGTCGGCAAAGTTGTTGCCTTCCGTGGCGTGAAGCCATTGGCCGCCGTAGCCTGCATTGAGGCTGAGGGTGGGCATGAAGGAGCTTTCGGTCAGGCGAAGCGATAGGCGAGCCAAGTCCACGTCCATCGCACTAATCTGCCAGTCGGGCATCGAGCGTTTGGCACGAGCCAGCACACTGTCGCGCTCTGGGAGCGACCGCCCTGCGGCACGCACCGTATCGTCCGAGGCCACGGCCTCCACCATCACCCCTTCGAGGCAGAGCAACTTACCGAGAGCCAGCCGACTGTCGTCGATAGTGAGGCTGGTATTGTCCAGCTCGGCCTGCGCCGAGGTCTGGTTGGCATCGAGCAGCAGGTAGTCGCTCTCCAGGATGCGTCCCACCTGGTATTTCACCTCGCCCTCGAGCCGCTGCTGCTGACTGGTGGCGACCACCTCACGCTGGTAGGCAAGCTTCTCTTGGTTCATCAGGATGGCCAAGTAGGCCTGCACCACCTGCACATCGAGGCTGTTCTCGGTCTGCTTCACCTTGAGTTCGCTCTGCTCGCTGCCCACTTGGCTCTGCTGCAGGTTGCGGAGGTTGGAGAGGCCGCTGAAGAGAGTAAGGCTACCATTGATGCCATACTGCGTGCTGTTGGTCGCCAGGCCATTCCAGGTCCAGCCCTGGCTTGCCGAGGCATTGACCGAGGGCAGGAAACGCATCTTCGCCCCCGCAAGGCCAGCCTCGGCCGACTGCCGCTCGAGCCGAGCCGTCCGCACTCCCAGGCTGTGGCCGTGGGCATAGCGTAGGCAGCTGTCGAGGGTCATCCGAGTGGGTGACTGTGCGGCGACAAGGACTCCAGCAATCAGGAGTAGGAATATTGATGTTGCGTGTTTCATATCTTTGATTAGTACCCTGCGGAGGGGAAAACTTGCACCTTGGCGAGAGGAAAGTATTTCGGCCGTGGCATCCGCCTGTTTTGGCCGAGACATCGCCGTGTGATGTCCGACTGGAGTCGGAGGTGACACGGACCTGACACGGAGTTGACACGGAGTTGACACGGACCAAGTCCTAATTGAGAATTGAAAATTGAGAATTGAAAATTGGATCGCCTTCCCTTGTTTTCGGGAGGCTGAAGCTATCGAAACTGATGGGCAGATGAGGTGCATCGTGGTGGGGTTTCAGGGGTAACTACGGCGGGTAGGAGGAGGGTTATTTTTTGAGTTCAATGCGGAAGCAGGAGCCTGCGGCGGGGGTGGAGTATTTGAGGTAGAGGCGTCCGCGGTGGTATTGGTTGATGATGCGACGGGCGAGCGGGAGGCCGAGCCCCCAGCCGCGGGTCTTGGTGGTGAAGCCCGAGTCGAAGATGCGGCGCTGCACCGAGCGGGGCATACCGCAGCCGTTGTCGGCTATGTCGAGGTAGATTTTGCGAGCGTCCTGCGAGGCGACGATGGTGATGGTGGGGTCGGGGCGTGGTGTGGAGACATCGGTGCGGTGCTCCATGGCATCGATGGCGTTTTTGCAGAGGTTTTCGATAACCCACTGGAAGAGGTAGGCATTGAGCGGTGCGACGAAGGTTTCGCCCTCGGGAAAGGCGAGGTTGAACTTGATGTGGCGTGGTGAGCGGCTACGCAGGTAGGCCACGGCCTCGGTGGTGGCCTGGCAGACGTCGCTTTCTTTGAGCTCTGGAGCCGAGCCTATTTTGGAGAAGCGGTGGGTGATGGTGGAGAGGCGGTCGAGGTCCTTGCCCAGCTCGCGGGTGTAGTCGTCGGTGAGGGTCTTGCCTTGCAGGTATTCAGTCCAAGCCATGAGCGAGGAGAGGGGGGTGCCCAGCTGGTGGGCGGTCTCCTTGGCCAGTCCGACCCAGATGCGGTTTTGCTCGGCGGTGTGGGTGGTGCGGAAGAGGTAGTAGCTGACGAGGATGAGGACTGCCCCGATGAAGAGCCAGAAGAGGGGTAGCCAGCGGAGGGAGCGCAGCAGGGGGGTGGAGGAGTAGTAGACGTAGTAGGGAGTGCCATCGGGGAGGGTGAGGGCGAGGGGTTCGTTGGCTTTTTCCATGTCGAGGATTTGAGCCTGCAGGGCATCGGGGGTGGCGATGGAGGAGGAGTCGAGGTTGCCGAAGGCCAGGAGGCGTGTGCGGCTGCTGTCGACTATCACCACTGGGACGAGCACCGAGTTCTGCGTGATTTCGGTCAGAAAAGTCTGGGTGAAGCCATCAAGCACCTGCCGCAGCTGGGTGTAGGATTCCGATTCCTTGTAGTAGAGGCGCATGTGCATTCCCCAGAGCTTGTAGTCGAAGGGGGGAAGGAGGGAATATTCGGCCAGCAGGTCGCCCGTCAGCTTTTGCCCCGAGAGTTCGCGCGGGACGGTGATGAGCGAGTCGGCAGCGGTGGTGATGATGATGGGGGTGTGGCTACTATCGACGATGTAGTTGACGTAGGCCAGGCTGAATTGGAAGTCGGTGTTTTGGTCGGTGGTGTTGAAGGACTGGAGAATGTCGGTGTACATGCGCATTTTGCGCCGCTCGTCGAGGGTGGCTTGCTCGAAGAAGTGGGCGGTGGTGGTGGCCATCTGGTTGCGTTGCCCCACTGCCGAGGCCCATAGCCTCACTTTAGCCTCTTCCGATTCTTTGATTTGGTTGGCCACCCGCTGCACCTGCCACAGAGCCACCAGGGCTAGGGCGATGGTGATGGTCAGCAGGAGGAGTTTGATGCGGGCTTTCATAGTGTGGTCAATTTTCAATTCGCATGGTGCGTGCTGGGGAGATGCGACTGATGTAGGCCGTGGGGAGCAACAGGGCGAGGAGGCAGACGGCGATGGTGCCGAGGCTTATGGCGAGGTAGACCCAGAGGTTGATTTCCACTGGCACGTGGCTCATCGAGTAGCTTTCGGGATTGAGGGCGAGCAGGTGGTAGCGCAATTGGACGAAGCTCAGCAGCAGGCCTGCGACATCGCCTATGGCCACACCGAGGGCGATGATGCGGGCGGCTTTGATGAGGAAGATGCGCCGCAGCGAGGCCGAGGTGGTGCCAAGGGCTTTGAGCAGACCAATGGTGGCACTTTTCTCGAATATCATAATCAGCAGTGCCGAGACGATGGCCACCACGCAGACGATGCACATCAGGCCGAGGATAAGGGTGATGTTGGCATTGAGGAGGTCGAGCCAGGAGAAGAGTGCTGGGTTGCGGCCGACAATGGTCTCTACCTTCATGTCGAAGGGGAGCTGGTAGGCCACACGCTGGGTGGTGGCATCGAGGGTGGAGAAGTCGGCCACCGTCAGTTCGAGGCCGCCCACCTGCTGGTCGCTCCAGCCGTGAAGGCGCTGCACTTGGGCGAGGTCGCCCACGATGTAGAGCTCGTCCATATCGGCAAGGTCGGTGTTGTAGAGGCCGCAGATGGTGAAGGCACGCGAGCGGTAGGTCTCGCCCTGCCAGAAGTAGGTGCGCAGGCGCTCGCCCACGCCGAGCCGCAGGCGCGAGGCGATGGTGGTGGAGACCATCACCTCTCCCCCACCCTGCCCAAAGGCGGGCAGATGCCCCTCCACCAAGCTGGCGGCGAGGAAGGTGGTGTCTGCCTCACTGCCGAGACCTCGGAGGAGGAGGCCGTAAATTTGGTCGTCGGTCTTTGCCATGCCGCCGATGGAGGCCACGCGCTGCACATGGCTGATGCCTTCGGTGGCCTGCAGGTTGGCGACGAGCAGGCTGTCGGCTTCGATGGGCAACTCTTCGTAGGCACGAGCCGATCCGTAGGAGGCCACAGCGATGTGGCCTCCGAAGCCGACCACCTTGCCACGAATATCGGCCTGAAATCCCCGCAGGATGCTGATGGCCATCACCATGACCAGTACGCCCAAGGCGATGGATGCCACCGCAATGGCCGTCAGCGGCCCTGAAAAGCTGCCTGCCGCCCCTTTGCGGGGCATAAATCGGTCGGCTATGAAGCGCTCGAAGCTCACCTCGGCTACTATCCGATGATGGCGTTGATGATGGCCATGAAGTCCTTCGCCTTGAGCGAGGCACCGCCGATGAGACCGCCATCGACGTCGGGGCAGGCGAAGAGTTCGGCAGCATTGGAGGGCTTGCAGCTGCCGCCGTAGAGGATGCTCACCTCATCGGCCACAGCCTGACCATATTTTGCTGCCAGCAGCGAGCGGATGTGCTGGTGCATCTCCTGCGCCTGGGCGGCTGTGGCGGTACGGCCAGTGCCGATAGCCCACACAGGCTCGTAGGCCACCACCACCTGCTGGATTTGATTGCTATCGAGGTGGAAAAGGCTTCCCTCCACCTGCCGCTGAACGACTGCAAGTTGCTGGCCTGCATCGCGGTCGGAGAGCTGCTCGCCCACGCAGACGATGGGCATCAGTCCGTGCTCAAGCAAGCGGCTGGCCTTGGCAGCTACCACCTGGTCGCTCTCGCCGTGGTAGGTTCGACGCTCGGAGTGCCCCACTATGCAGTAGTCAGCTTCGCAGCTGGCCAACATCGCGGCACTGACCTCTCCGGTGTAGGCTCCGCCTTCGTGTTCGCTCACATCCTGTGCCCCCACCATGAAGTAGCTGTCGCCTGCATAATCGCTCACCATTTCGAGATAGACCGCTGGCGGGCAGAGCACCACCTTGACGTCGCGCGGAAGGGTAATCTGCTCCAATTCGCTCATCAACTCATCCACCAAGTTGTCGGCCTCCTCGAAGGTGAGGTTCATCTTCCAGTTGCCAGCCACAATTTTTGTTCTCATACCTATTCAGTGTTTATCGTTAATTGACTTCACGGCGACACTTAATCGCCACTACAAAGGTACGAATTAAAAACCAAACCCACAAGGATTTTCGCCTCGATTGGTCTGCCTCATCACTGAATATTTATTCACAACAGCCTGATAATGAAACCTCACCTATCTTTCATCCAGTCCGCATTTCCACATAGCTCATAATCCACCGTGATGGCCTTCGGGGAAAAAACAGACCTTATGTCGAAAAAAAGTTATACATTTGCACCTCGGTTTGCCCCCCTCATCCAATGCAGGTCGGTGCATATCCACAGCACATTGCAACCGCAAACTAAACACCCCAAAAGATGACCCTACGCTCCACCCGTCGCCCAGTCGCTGCCGTCCTATGGAACCTCGGACTGGCCTACCTCGTCTATATGCTCTGCCGCGTGGCCTACGCGTTGGAGAATTGGAGCCTCTTCGGTGCAGGATTTGGTAGCCTTTCGGTCGGGTCGCTGCTGTCTGGCAGCCTGCGGTTTGACACTTCGGCCATCATCTACACCAACAGCCTCTACGTGGTGCTGACGCTGCTGCCGCTGCACATTAGGTTCAGCAAAGCGTGGCAGGCGGTCAGCCGATGGCTGTACGTGGTCATCAACTCGCTGGCGGTGGTCATCAACTTGGTGGATGCCGTCTACTCGCAATACACTGGGCGGCGCACCACGGCCACATTCTTTGCCGAGTTCAGCCACGAAAGCAACCTCGGCAGCATCCTCGGCATAGAACTTTGGCACCACTGGTATCTTGTGCTGGCAGGTGCAGCACTTATATTCCTGCTTTGGTGGCTCTACCGCCCGCTCGACACCGACGGGGGAAAGCACTGGGTGGCGATAAAGTGGCTGCGGCGAAAGGGGGAGGCTGTCAAGCTACCCGCATCCCTCTTCTCGGCACTTGCCCTGCTGCTCTACCTGCCGCTGGCTGTCATCGGGATGCGCGGAGGAGCCACCCGTGCCATACGCCCCATCACCATCAGCAACGCCAACCAATACGTCAATAGTCCCACCGAGGCCGCCATCGTACTCAACACTCCCTTCTCCCTCATCCGAACCGCTGGCAAGACCACCTTCCGCGACCCCGCCTACTTCTCCCCCACCCGCCTCGATTCCCTCTATTCCCCTCTCCATCGCCCCGACACCGCATCGGCACCCCTGCTTGCCCACTCGCACCCCAACGTGGTAATCCTCATCGTCGAAAGCCTGGCGCAAGAATACATCGGTGCCTACAACAGCTACCCCTGCGCCACCCCCTTCCTCGATTCGCTCATCGGGCAAAGCCTCACCTTCGACCGCTCGTTCTGCAACGGACGCAAAAGCATTGATGGGATGCCCTCCATCCTGTCGTCAATCCCTATGTTTGTGGAGCCCTACTTTGTCTCCTCCTACTCGCTCAACCGCGTCAGTGGGGTGGCGGGCGAACTGGGTCGCTATGGCTACACGTCGGCCTTCTTCCATGGTGCAGAGAACGGCTCTATGGGGTTCCAAGCCTACGCCCGTGCCAGTGGATTTCAGCGCTACCTAGGTCGCACCGAGTATAATGCCGACCCGCGATTCGGCGGCGAGGCCGACTTCGACGGCACGTGGGCCATCTGGGACGAGGAGTTCCTCCAATTCTACGCCCTCACCATGAGTGAGATGAGGCAACCTTTCTGCACTGCCCTCTTCACCGCCAGCTCGCACCACCCCTACCACGTCCCCGACCGCTACCGCGACTCACTCGCCCTGCCTGGCCACCCGATGCACACCTGCATACGCTACGTCGACCACTCCCTCCGCCAATTCTTCCGCACCGCCCAGCAGCAACCTTGGTACGACAGCACCCTTTTCGTCATCACCGCCGACCACACCAACATTACCGAGCATCCCGAATACCGCACCGACCTCGGCTACTACCGCGTGCCTATCATCTTCTTCGACCCCTCGGGTCGCCTTCCTCGCGGGCGACACTCGGCTATAGCCCAGCAAATTGACATTATGCCCACACTGCTGGGCATTATGGGATACCCATCGCCCTACGTAGCCTTCGGCATTGACCTGCTTCGCACTCCTGCCGACAGCACCTGGGCAGTGAACTACAACAATGGTATCTACCAGTACGTCAGCGACAGCCTACTGCTTCAGTTCGATGGCAGCCGCTTGGTGGGACACTACAACTACCTCTCCGACCCCTTGCTGCAACGCAACCTCGACCCTTCCCCAGCACTTGACCACCGCCTTGACCATCTCAAAGCTATCATCCAAAGCTATATGCAGCGCATGGTGGCCGACCAGCTGACCGCCGAGTAGACAAAGGTTCTCCCCCTTGCCGAATGTAGATCCGCACACCTGCAACTCACTCCACTCTGTATATCGTATAGTCTTCGCCAGCCACGCACCTTGCCAATGGCAGCTCCACATCGCTCCCGAAGACACGCTTCATCACCAACACATACTTGCAACCACGCAGCCGTAGGTCGTCAAGAACCCTCATGCAAAATAGGATGTCCTCCCCTCTTTGCAGCTTAGCGGGAATAGGATATTCGTAGTAGCAATTAGCCACCACATCGTAGACAACACGAACTCGCAATATTTATTTTTTGGGGTATTCCGTTTCTCTTACCACAGGTGTGGTGTGTTATCAGTGTTCTGTCTATGGCAACAATAGCACTCCCTATTTGAATCTCCACGGCATAGCACGTGGTGCCTCCGAGATTCATAAGGCGGGTTATTAATTCGATTATTGCTTTTGCCCTTTCAGGACGATCAATTAATAGTTTTCCCGGTCTGCCACCACAATGCAGCGAGGCGTGCTCCTCACCTCGCGTGCTGAGGCGCTGTCGGTAGGGACTTCCTCCGTGTATGGTCCGTGTATGGTCCGTGTTAACTCCGACTCCGCTCGGAGGTGACACGGACCTGACACGGAGTTGACACGGAGATGACACGGACCAAGTCCCTCCCATCACAAGAAAAAAGATCTTTCCCACTACGAATCTTCTGATATGATCGCCTGTTTTGTACCAAAAGAAGCCTCGGAGAGGCTTAATCTTAATAGCTCCAGACCGACAAAGTGCAATCTGGGAACTAAAAACCAACGGCATAGGTGCATCGCTCCAAGACGCAACCTCCACCTTTCGGATTTATGCGGATAATCATACTTCTAATGAGTAGTTTAGGACACTATTGGTTTGGCAATGAATTATTTGCTATATTTTAACATAAGGAGTGTGGAGGATGCGCATAAGCTGGTGAGGGCAATAAAAAGCAGTGTTCTGCATTTGTGGGGTATAAGATAGTAAAACAGCGCATCAACCAATCCTTCTTTCGTACTGCCGTTCTGACTTCATACAATAATCGTTGTTGCATTACGGGGCTGTCACGTAAAGAATTGCTGGAAGCAAGCCATATTGTGGATTGGTCAAAGGACATTGAGAACAGGCTTAACCCCTCAAATGGCTTATGCTTGAACATATTGTTTCACCGCGCGTATGACGAG
>JAFTBM010000005.1 GCA_017455205.1 Bacteroidales bacterium | reverse complement strand
CCATAATCCACCCCCTCTGTCCCCATCGCTCCGAAGCCCAGCTTGACGAACAGGTTTTGCTCGGTCATCCCCAGTGCGAGGGACTCGGCTCGCATCCCCACCCGAATGGCCTCCTTCATCCGAGCCGAGAGCTGCACCATCGCGCGGAAGGCCATGCGGTGCGCCTGCTGGGCCTCGGTGCGCGGATTAGCGACGTGCGACGGCCTGGCCCTGAGGCACATCCGCCCCCGCCAAGTGTAGCCTATCACCGGCCCCACGCGCCCATCAAATCCCCCCAGTATTCCGTAAGCAATCGTAGCCATATCCTCTTGCCTTTTATTCCCTATGATTTTCTTCCCATAACGTTACCAAAGTCTTATTATTGCCTACTGGCGAAAATTTTGATAAGGGGATGGTAAGGCGATGTGTAGGGGATGAGTAAGAGTTGGTATGATTAAAAGGGTGAGAATAAGGCATCAAGAATTGAGCAAATAAGTGGCTGGGAGGGGTACGCGGGTGGGTGGAAATTGTTGTGGGAAGTGGGGAGGAGAAAAATATTGCTTTAGGGGGCAATAATTGGCGAGGGATGGAGGTTATAGGAATGGCTGGTGGGGTTGTGAGGATGGCCGATGGTGGTTGAAGTTGCGGATGGTGAACATAGAGACAAAGCGGTTTTTGCCGCTACCAATGAAACACATAAAAAAGATGAAGGTTCATATTGTTCAGCATGATGTCCGGACGCTGGGTCTGGAGGAGAATTTGGCTTGGATTGAAGCGGAGCTGGCTTCGGCGGAGTCGCGCGAGGCGTTGCTTACGGTGTTTCCTGCCTGTACGGTTTGCGGGTCGCCGCTGTTTGCGGCAGCGGGCTATAGCGATGTGCAGAAGCGGTCGCAGGCGGTGCTGCAGCGCCTGGTGGATGCGAGCGAGCATAGGGCGTTTATTGTGGGGGTGCCGCTTCAGATTCAGGATAAGGGGCTTTGCAATGCGCTGGTGTTTGTGCAGAATGGGGCTATCCGTGGGGTGGTGACGAAGAAGTACCTCTCGGTGGAGGAGCAGCGTTGCTTTGTGCGAGGGGAAGGGGTGCAGGTGATGGATTTCCACGGGCAGCGGCTGGCGATTGGATTTTATGAGGATTTGAAGGAGCTGGTGAAGGGGCATGTGGAGGAGGCAGATGTGCTGATTTGCTGTGGAGGCCAGGTGTTTGACTATCAGAAGCCTTATCGCACGCGCTACCGCATGGCCAAGATTGTGGAGACGCTGGGGGTGAGCTTGGTGTATGTGAACCGTGTGGGTGGTGAGGGGTCGTATCTCTACGGCGGCGGGTCGATGGCGATGAATGCTGCGGGTGGGGTGTTGGCGCAGTTGCCTTATTTCGAGGATGGATGTGCGACGGTGGATTTGCAGCTTTTGGATGCCGAGGTGGAGGATGTGAAGCCGGAGGCGGTGGAGCTGGTGTATAAGGCGCTGGTGATGGGGGTGAGGGATTATTTCCGCAAGAATGGGCTTCGGCGGGCGGTGTTGGGGCTTAGTGGGGGTGTGGATTCGGCGTTGGTGTGTGTGCTGGCGGTGGATGCGTTGGGGGCAGAGAATGTGCATGGACTGCTGATGCCGAGCCAGTATAGCACCGACCATTCGGTGGCCGATGCCGAGGCTCTGGCACGGAATTTGGGTGTGGGGTATGATGTGGTGCCGATCAAGGGGATGTTTGATGGCCTTCGGGAGGCGATGCGTCCGATTTTTGCTGGTCGGGAGGAGGATGTCACGGAGGAGAATATGCAGGCGAGGATTCGGGGACTGATGGTGATGAGCTATGCCAATAAGTTTGGCGCGTTGGCGCTGAATACGACCAATCGGTCGGAGGCGGCGATGGGTTATGGGACGCTCTATGGCGATTCGTGTGGGGCACTGGCTGTGATTGGCGATTTGTATAAGACGGAGGTGTACCAGCTGTGTGAATATATCAACCGAGACGGGGAGCGCATTCCGCAGCACACGATTGATAAGGCGCCCAGTGCAGAGCTTCGGCCTGGGCAGCGGGATTGCGATTCGCTGCCCGATTATGGGGTGCTGGATGCGGTGCTGGGGTTGTATTTGGACGAGGGGTTTTCGGCAGAGGAGATTGTGGCGGAGGGTTATGAGGAGGCGCTGGTGGAGCGGGTGGTGAACGGGGTGAAGCGCAATGAGTGGAAGCGACTGCAGTTTCCGCCGCAGCTGAAGGTGAGCCCGGTGAGCTTTGGGCTCGACCGACGTTGGCCAGTGAGTTGAGCGAGTGGTTTTCGGTGGGGGAAGAGATGCTGTCTGGCAGAGGGGGCGCTGTGGGTGCTCCCTCTTTTATGCTGAATTGGTGGTGGTTGGGGGAATAAATGAAAGGAGAGGACACTGGTGGTGTTCTCTCCTTGGGTGGTGACTCCTGCAGGATTCAAACCTGCAACCTTCTGATCCGTAGTCAGATGCTCTATTCAGTTGAGCTAAGGAGCCTCGGCTTCGCTGCGGGGTGTTCCCCTGTCGAAAGCGAGTGCAAAGGTACGCACTTTTTGCCTACTGGCCAAATTTTTTTTTGCTTTTTTTGCAATTTGTTTTTTATGCTGTTGGTTTGCAGTGCGTTGATTGACGGCTATTGTGGGGTATTGGCGGGGGCGACGTGGTAGACTTCGCGGTAGATTAGGTCGCGGATTTCGCAAAATTCGTCTTCATCGAGTTCGTATTTGGACATGAGGAGCATGTCGACGGGGCGGCTACCTGCGCGGTAGGGTGGCTGCTGGTAGGGGAATGGGTTGCGGAAGAAGCCCATGCTGGCGTAGAATTCGAGGCGGTGGTCGGCCTCTTCGGTGGTGGGGAGTTCGACTTCGAGGACTACTTGCTCGGTCTGTTGGGAGAGGAAGTTGAGGAAGGTGGCTTTGCCGAGGCCTTGGTTGCGGAGGTGCTCGGCGATGGCGAAGTGCTCGATGTAGATGAGGTCGGGGAATGTCCAGTAGGTGAGCAGGCCTACGGGTTGGTCGCCGTTTTCGGCTACGAGGAAGTGGAATCGGGTGGGGTCGCGCTGTTCGAGGTCGTCGAACGGAGGGCGTTCATGTTCTGGGAAGGCTTCTTCGAAAAGGTCTTCTGCGAAGCGCGCATGGTCGCTGTCGGCTAATGCGTTGAAGGTAATCATGGTGTTATAGGAAACTGAAATTGTTGATTTCTGCACGGATGCCGAGGGTGTGTTGCCAGCCCCAGCATTGTCGGTCGGCGAAGGTGATGCGGGCGTGGCCGAGGGTGTAGCACAGGCGGAGGGCACCGATGCCGCTGACGCGGTAGCCGATGAGGAGGCTGGTGAAGATGCCGTAGCCGATGCGTCCCTGGTTGATGTAGTCGTATTCGCCGGTGGTGCTGGAGGGGGAGAGTCCGTTCCATCGGTCGAGTATGGAGTAGGTGGAGCCTGCGATTTCGATGAGGTTGTCGCGCACTTTGGTGTTGAGGAGGCTGGCACCGAGGTCGAGTTCGAGTTCGAGGTTGCGGCTTAAGGGGAAGGTGCGTGTGAGTGCGAGGTCGAGGCTGATGCGGTCTTCTTTGCCGAGGATGCCGCAGGGGATGTATTGGGTGGAGCCGAGGATGCCGGTGCCGTTGTCGGTGCTGAGGTTGAAGGTGCCTTGTGCTTGGAGTTTGGCGAGGTTGGCTCGGAGGAGCCAGCCGAAGCGCGAGGGGTAGTCGTAGCGGATGCCGAGGCCGATTTGGTAGGAGATGCGGTAGTCGATGGCGTCGGGGTATTCGGCGATGGTGAGGTTGTTGTAGTTGCCGATGGCATCGGTGATGAGGCCTGCGTTTTTGAGGCTGGACCAAATCTGGGTGCCATAGGTTTCGCTGTGGAGTATGCGGAGAATGGTGTTGGGGGAGGAGGGTGAGCCGTCGTAGAATGAGGCGGCGTTGCGTGCGGCACGGTAGGCGTCGGCACTGACGAATACGGAGAGTCCAGTACTGGGAGGCTCGCCGTCGTCGGCCAAGGCCGGGGCGGCAAGGGTGAGTGCAAGGGTGAGGGTGGCGAGGGTTCTCATCGGAGGTCGGTCTTTGGGTTGATTTTGGCTGCGATAAGTGCTTTGGCGCGAGAGAGGCGTATTTTGACGGTGCCGATGGGAATGCCTACACGAGTGGCGATTTCTTCGTAGGAGAGGTCGTCGTAGTAGCGGAGCTGGATGACTTGCCGATAGGGCTCTTTGAGTTGGCTCACGATGCGGCGCAGGGTTTCGTCGCGTTCGAGGCGGATGAGTGCCTCGGCGGGGTCTGGGGTGGTGGAGGGGATTTGGTATTCGATGGGGCCGTGGCCATCGTCGCGAGTGGTCTGGCTGAGGGGGATGGTGTCGAGGCGGTTGCGACGGAGGTGGTCGATGCAGGTGTTGATACCTATGGTGTAGAGCCAGGAGCTGAAGGTGCCAGTGGGGGAGTAGTGGCTCAATTGGCGAAAGGCTTTGCCGAAGGTTTCCATGGTGAGGTCGTCGGCGGTGGTGGTGTTGTGGGTCATGCGAAGGAGGAGGAGGTAGAGCGGACGGCGGTAGGTGGCCATGAGTTCGGCGTAGGCACGGCTGCTGCCCTGGTCGCGGGCGGCGCAGACTATTTCGTAGTCGTGCTGTTGTTGCTGGTCGATTGGGGTGGGCACTGCCGTGTTATTTGAATCGTTTGTTATTGCGTAACGGCAGAAGTAGCAGGATAGTATTGGCGATGATGAAATATATTTCCATCAGCGGTGCTGCCCAGTGTATCCAGCCGCCGTGGAAGCGACGGGTGAGGCGCGAGAAGCAGATGATTTGCCATGCCCATTTGAGTGCGACGAGGATGGCGACGACTGGCCAGGGTAGGCAGGCTTGGAGGAGCAGGAGCGTGGCGGCTGCGTAGAAGAGGAGGTTGGCGAGGGTGGGGAGTTGTTCGGCCAGGCGCGAGGCGAGGGAGTGGCGGTTGCGGGTGGCTACGCGTCGGCGACGGCTTTCGTGCCATTGGCCAAAGGTGCGGTAGGGGTCGGCTGCGAGGCAGGCTTGGGGTTCGATGCTGATGGCGATGTTGTCTTTCCGAGCGTTTTGGTAGACGAAGAGGTCGTCGGCACCGTCGGCTACGTCGTAGTGGCTGATAAAGCCTCCTTGTTGGAAAAAGAAGGAGCGGCGGTAGCTGAGGTTGCGACCCGAGGCGGTGTAGGGATGGCCGAGGAGGATGCTGCCGAGGTAGTGGGCGCTGTAGGCGAGGTTGTCGTATTGCTGAAGCCAGCCGAGTGGGGTCTTGGTGCGGGTGATGCCGCAGTAGCCTGCCACGATTTGGGTACCTGTTTTCTGGTAGCCTTCGACCATGCCGTGCAGCCAGTGCGGGTTTTGAGGGATGCAGTCGGGGTCGGCGAGCAGGAGGATGTCGTTTTTGGCACATTTGATGCCGATGGAGAGGGGGTATTTTTTGCCTTGGAAGAGGTTGACGTCTTCTTTGAGGGTCTGGTCGCCTTTGAAGGAGACGATTTTGAGATTGGGGTAGTAGTCGCTGAGGAGTTTGAGGACGAATTGGGTGTCGTCCTGCGAGATGTAGTCGACGACTACGATTTCGAAGTCGGGGTAGTCTTGTTCGAGGAGGTAGACGAGGTTTTCTTTGAGCCAGGCGGAGTCGTTCATGGCGGTGAGCACTACGCTGATGGGCGGGAGTGCACTATCGGCGGGTGCATCGGGGGACGGTGCGGGGTGGTGTCGGCCAACGCGCATGTGGTAGAGGCCATAGTAGAGGCAGAGGTAGAGGAGTGCAAGGAGCAGCGCAGAGGTTAGCGCAATGGCGTAGGTGTCAGTGAGAAAGCAGCTGAAATCGAACATTTGTAGTGGGTGTATATTCGGTGCAAAGTTACTGACTTTTGCTTGCTTTTGTGGTGGTGGGAGGTGGAAAAATATCAACAGAGCTATTAACAGCCTTGCGTTTTGGGGGTGGGTTAGTTTGAGGTGTTGGTTACGGTGAGGGTGAGTTGGATGCGGTCGGTGGCTGTGTGCTTTTTGTTGGGCAGTAGTGGGTTGCGGTAGGTGAGGGCGACGGAGATGGTGCCATCGGGGGTGCGCCAAGTTTGGCTTATTTGGCTTATTTGGCTGGCAGTGGCGGTGGCGAGGAGGGCTGTGATTTGGTCGTGATTGCGGTGGAATTGGCCGATGGCACCTTTGATTGAGCCGTTGTAGCGGGTGCAGCCCAGCTCTTGGGCGATTTCTGATTGGATGGTGTCGGCTTGGAGGATGAGGGCGATGGCGCGGGTGGTGTCGCTGCTGGTAAGGAGGCCGCTGACGGTGTAGACGGTGTCGCGGAGTGTGGAGAGGATGAGGCAGACGGTGTCTTCGCCTTCGAGTCGTGGGTAGTGGTGGTGGTGCAGGGTGGAGTCGGGGCTGGTGGTGATGGTGGTACGTTCCAGTCCGTCGCGCATGAGTAGGGGAAGGCAGTCGTCGATTGAGGCTCGCTTGGCTCCGGGGTGGAGGTCGCAGCAGTAGCGTACCATTTCTTTGAATTGTTCGGTGGTTTCGAGGCCGATTGTCTGGGCGTGGCCAATGCTGATGGCGGCGAGGGCTATCAGGATGAAGAGTTGTCTTTTCATGGTGGGGATACGGTTTGGGTTGGGTTAGATTCGGTGGCCGAGTTGGGGGAGGAGGGAGGCTTTCCAGGCGGGGTAGGTGCCGTCGATGATGTGGCGTCGGGCTTCGCCTGTAAGCCAGAGGTAGAATTTGAGGTTGAAGAGGGAGCATATCTGGAGGCCGAGGAGTTCTTCGGCACGGATGAGGTGGTGGAGGTAGGCGAGGGTGTAGGGGTCGGGGAAGGGAGAGGTGGGCGGTAGGAGGAGGCTGTTGAGGCTGTCGAAGCAGTCTTCCCACTTCTTGTTTTTGATATTGATGGTGCCGTGGGCGGTGAAGAGCAGGCCGTTGCGTCCGTTGCGGGTAGGCATGACGCAGTCGAACATATCTACGCCACGCTCAATGGCTTCGAGCAGGTTTTGTGGGGTGCCGACGCCCATGAGGTAGCGGGGGCGGTCTTGGGGGAGGATGGCGTTGACCACCTCAATCATGCTGTACATCACCTCGGTGGGTTCGCCCACGGCCAACCCTCCGATGGCACAGCCTTCGGGTTCTTTCGAGGCTATGTATTCTGCCGATTGGCGACGGAGGTCGGCGTATTGGCAACCTTGGACGATGGGGAAGAGAGCCTGGTGGTGGCCGTAGAGGGGTTCGGTGGTAGCAAAGCGTGCCAGGCAGCGGTCAAGCCAGCGGTGGGTGAGACGCATGGATTGCTCGGCGTAGCGGTGGCCGCTGTCGCCCGGGGCGCATTCGTCGAAGGCCATGATGATGTCGGCTCCGATTACGCGCTGGATGTCCATCACGCTCTCGGGGGTGAAGAGGTGCTTACTGCCATCGATATGGCTGCGGAATGTGCAGCCTTCTTCCTTGATTTTGCGGTTTTGGGCGAGGGAGAATACTTGGAAGCCGCCACTGTCGGTGAGCAATGGTCGTGGCCAGCCGCTGAATTGATGGAGGCCGCCTGCAAGGCGCAGTATGTCGCAGCCGGGGCGAAGGTAGAGGTGGTAGGTGTTGCCGAGGATGATTTGAGCCTGCACATCGTCAATCAGTTCGTGGCGGTGGACGGCTTTGACTGTGCCAGCGGTGCCGACGGGCATAAATATCGGCGTGGTGATCTCGCCATGGTCGGTGTGGATTGTGCCGGCACGGGCGTTGCCACAGGTGGCATCAAGGTCGAATGTCAGCCGTTGCATCATGGCTATTGGAGCATGGCTGTGGCGGAAGCGAGTGCGGAGTCGAGGCCATCGGGGTTGCGACCGCCTGCGGTGGCTACGTGTGCTTGTCCGCCACCGCCGCCCTGTATTTCTTTGCCGAGTGTGCGTACTATCTGGCTCGCGTTGAGGCCAGCAGCCACTCGGTTCTCGCCCAGCACTACCAGCAGGGCGGGTTTGCCATCGTTCACGCTGCCCAGTACTACCGCCATATCGGGGTGCTGTGGACGCAGGGCGATGAGGGCATCTTTGATGGTATTGACGTCGTAGGCTGCACGTTCCACGAGGGTAGGTGCAGCTGCGAGGCGTGAGACGATGTCGCGGGCGATGCCCTCGGCTTTTTCGCGCTGCATTTGGTCGAGGGTGGCTCTCAATTGCTCGTTGTCGGATTGCAGGCGGGCGATGGAGGCTGCTATGTCTTTGGTGCCCTTGAATAGGCTGGCCAGTACAGCGAGTTGGTCTTGCTGCTGGTCGGCATAGGCGTTGGCGGCTTCGGCTGTGATGGCTTCGATGCGACGCATACCTGCGGCCACAGCACTTTCGCTGACGATGCGGAACGAGCCTATCATGCCCGTATTGGCGACGTGGGTGCCGCCGCAGAATTCTACGCTCTCTCCATAGCGTACCACCCTTACTCGGTCGCCGTATTTCTCGCCGAAGAGGGCCATGGCACCCAACTTGCGAGCCTCCTCGATGGGCATGGCGCGATGTTCGTCGAGGGGGATGCAGGCACGAATCATGGCATTGACGCGATGCTCTACCTCGCGTACCTCCTCGGGGGTAAGCTTGGCAAAGTGGCTAAAGTCGAAGCGGAGTCGCTCGCTGTCCACGCTTGATCCTTTCTGCTCCACGTGCGTTCCCAGTACCTGCCGCAGGGCGTAGTGCATGAGGTGGGTTGCCGTGTGGTTGCAGGCTGTGGCCTGCCTGCGGTGGCCATCGACAGAGGCTCGGAGCGTGGCTTCTATGTCGGCTGGCAACTGCTCAACGATGTGCACCGTCAGGCCGTTTTCTTTCTTTGTGTTGATAATTCTCACTTCGATGTTCTCACCTCGCAATATGCCTGTGTCGCCAGCCTGACCGCCACTTTCGCCATAGAAGGGTGTGCGGTCGAAGACCAGCTGATAGTATTCCTTCTCTTTCTGTTTTACCTTTCGATAGCGTGCGATATGTACCTCGCATTCCAGCACGTCGTAGCCTACAAACTCCTGCTCTATGCCAGGCATCAGCTCCACCCAGTCGTCGCTCTCCACCCGTGCTGCACCGCGGCTGCGTTCTTTCTGCTCCTGCAAGCCATGGTGGAAGCCTTCCATGTCTACCGTCAACCCTTTCTCGGCAGCCAGCAACTGCGTGAGGTCGATGGGGAAACCATAGGTGTCGAAAAGCTCAAAGGCAAATGCACCATCTACCACCGAGGTGCTGCATTTGGCTGCATATTCCTCGAAACGACGTATGCCCCCTGCCAAGGTGCGCAGGAAGGCTTGCTCCTCCTCCATGATGATGCGCTCGATGAGGCTCTGCTGCTTCTGCAACTCGGGGAATTGCCCACCCATTTGCTCCACCAGCGTGGATACCAGCGTATGCAGGAAGGGTTCGCCAAAGCCGAGGAAGGTGTAGCCATAGCGCACGGCACGGCGCAGGATGCGGCGGATGACGTAGCCTGCCTTGACGTTGGAGGGCAACTGGCCATCGGCTATCGAGAAGCTGACCGCCCGCAGGTGGTCGGCGCACACTCGCAAAGCCACATCTGTGGCGGTGTCTTGACCGTAGACTTTGCCAGCCCGCGAGGCCAATGCCTGTATTAGGGGTTGGAAGACGTCGGTGTCGTAGTTGGAGCGCTTGCCTTGCATCACCATGCAGAGGCGCTCGAAGCCCATGCCTGTGTCGATATGCTTGGCCTTCAGCGGTTCAAGGCTGCCGTCGGCTTTGCGGTTGAACTGCATGAACACCAGGTTCCATATCTCAATCACCAGCGGATTGTCCATGTTCACCAAGTCCTTGCCCGCCACCAGTGCTTTCTCTTCTTCGGGGCGCAGGTCTACGTGGATTTCCGAGCACGGGCCGCAGGGGCCTTGTTCGCCCATCTCCCAGAAGTTGTCTTTCTTGCTGCCTTTGAGTATGCGCTCCTCGCTGATGTGGGCTTTCCAGAAGTCGTAGGCCTCGGTGTCCATCGGGAGTCCCTCCTTCTCGTCGCCACCGAAGACGGTGACGTAGAGCCAATCCTTGTTGATTTTCATCACCTCGGTCAAGAACTCCCAAGCGTAGGCGATGGCCTCGCGCTTGAAGTAGTCGCCGAAGCTCCAATTGCCCAACATCTCGAACATGGTGTGGTGGTAGGTGTCGTGCCCCACCTCCTCCAGGTCGTTGTGCTTGCCGCTGACGCGGAGGCACTTCTGGCTGTCGGTGGCACGTGGCCACTCGGGTGTTTGGTTGCCGAGGAATATGTCCTTAAACTGGTTCATCCCCGCGTTGGTGAACATCAGCGTGGGGTCGTTCTTCACCACCATCGGTGCGCTGGGTACCACGTGGTGGCCTTTGCCCTCGAAGAAGTCGAGGAATGCTTTGCGTATCTCTTTGCTTGTCATGGTCGCTATTGTTTTCGTCGTCTCTACCCTTAAAAATACAGTTTTCTATATGTTTCACTATCAAAGATACCATCTGAAATACCTTTCTTGACAATGTTCAAGATAAACTCTTCTTCTGTCGGGTAAAGGTCAACATCAGCTCCACCGAGAATAAGATTTATCCCTTCAATATCAGTACTCACAATGTTGTCGAAATGCATTAGCCAAGCACTGTGGGTATCGCTCCATACCAACTTGAAGGTGCAGAAATCAACAGGTAAAGAAGGGTTGCATTTCGTTAGTCGGCTTGTGTTAGACGAACTGCGAATAAAATCCATTGCAACATCCTGTACAGCAAAGACGATTTTACGATGCCAATGTTCTACAATTTTACCTTTCTTGTACGCCTGTTGCATCATGGTTTTTGAAAACTCGTTTGCCCAGTTGATTCCAAAACGGTAACTGTTTTGCAAGAACTTTCCATTCTTTTTGTAGTCCAGAATTGCCTGGTATGGTGACCCGGTAGTGCCAGCAGCTTGTAACTCTACACACAGGAAATCCAGTATTCGCCCTTTATCATCTCTTGTTACTGCCACATAATCGACACTCCCACCGGCTCCAATATTCACTTCCGGAATCCATTCTACGTTTTTCCATGAACCCAAATATTTCTCGCGAATGGTTTCGAAAAGCGTGTCTTCTTTTAGTCGTTGAGGGCATAAAATGACGGGGGTATATTCCTTTAAGAACTCACCTTTATATCCAACACTACATATTCCGACTTTCACATCGGGCTCGCTTTTACGCGGTTTTACGCAAGTTCCATGAATATACTTGCAGTATTGCTGTCGTAATGCAAGTTTAAGTGCTTTTTCTTGTCCGATATAAGGACATCCGAACATTTCTGTTGGGAACTTTTTGATATCAGGCTTTTTCATAACAACGGTAATGTATATGATGTGTTAGATACTCTTCGTTTGGCAATTTCAATGTATTTGTTGCTTAAATCGATACCGATACCTTTGCGGCCAAGTTTAAGTGCGGCGGCGATAGTACTTCCTGTGCCAGAAAAGGTGTCCAATACAATTCCATCATGAGGGCATGTCGCTAATATCGGATTTTGCAACAATTCTTCAGGGAATACTGCATAATGCTCATCTTTACGCCACGTGTCTTCCGGGGTTATTCTCCAAATGTCAGATGGTAGGAATCCCTTACTACTCATTTTCATAATGAAGAACCCCTTGTTCTCTAATTCTTTTGCCCGTCCGCTAACATTGGAGTTGTCGCTATGATATGTGCGTTGTGTTCCTCTCAATGTCATTCTGAAGTCAACGATTTCTCCATTCATTAGTTGAGTTAGCGTATCCTCGAGGGCTCTTGTTGCAGCGGCTTTTTCCATTTCTGTAAGT
The DNA here is from genome assembly GCA_017455205.1 of Bacteroidales bacterium. Taxonomy (GTDB): domain Bacteria; phylum Bacteroidota; class Bacteroidia; order Bacteroidales; family P3; genus Colimorpha. Next base: position 24,341 of record JAFTBM010000005.1, on the reverse strand, counting down.
TCTGTGCTTTCTTCTATTAACCGTTTATACCGTTTTCCGCTCACACCAGTCGCTGATACCATTTCTCCATTGACTTTTTTGGGTTTTCTTGGAGAAATGACCCTTATGCTATCTGCATCATAATAGTATTTGGGGCTTTTGACAAAATGAAAGAAATGTTCATATACATCACGGAATCTATCACGACAACTCTGTGTTCCTTTCATCTTATCCCAAATAATATCATTGCGGAGAATCCAACCGTCATCCATCAATGACAGGGCAACCCTCCATGGCATACCCATCAATGCTTTATTATGATACTTATCCCCGATGTTTAACCACAGAGAACCATCCTTTTTGAGAACTCTCTTGGCTTCACAAAATACATCACGCAGAGACTGAACATATTTCCCATAATCCTCCTCGCGTCCAATCTCCATTTCTTTGTCTTCCTCTTCAATGTCATACTCCCTTTGTGCCCAGTAAGGGGGTGAGGTGATTATGCAATTAACGGATTCGTTTGGTAGATGTTTCAAAACATCGGCAGAGTTGCCATTGAGAAAACCGAAACGTTGATCACCGTTGATGATACTGTTTACGATTGCTATAATTTCACTGTCACTCATACAGGTTCAATCATTCTCGGCGGTCAGTCTTCGTCGCGCTCCACCATCAGGATGCCGCTTTGGGGGACGATGAAGTATTTTTCGCCGTCGTATTTGAGCTCTACGGCGTTTTTGAGCAGGAATATGGCCATATCGCCTGGGTGCACCTGCAATGGCAGGTAGCGCGGCTCACCGTCGCTCGGGCGCCAGGCTTCGCCCTCGTCGGTGGAGGGCAGCGGGAAGCCAGGACCGCACTTGACGATGTAGCCCGTCTGCACCTCCTCTTTCTCCTGGTAGCCTGCTGGCAGCAGCAGTCCGCCTTTGGTCTTGCGGGTGGCCATAGCGGGGGCAATCAGCACGCGGTCGCCGACCACTATCAGTTTGTCGATATTGCTTTCTTTCATGGCAGCTCTTTCTGCATTCGAATGTGCAAAGTTACGAAAAAAAATCTATTTTGCCTCTCTGTGTGGAAAAACGTCGGGAGAAATTAGTCGCTGACACTCGGGAGGGAGATGAGACGTAGACGAGGGGTATCCTCGCCGTATTTTCTCCGTCCGAATACGGACTTGATACGGAGTGGATACGGAGTGGATACGGAGTGGATACGGAGCGGGTGGTAGTGGAGAATGGAGGGGTGAGGGTTGAGCATTGGGGTGGAAAGAGCCGTTTTGCTGTCGGTGATTGTCGGGAGGGGCAGGGGGCAAAGAATGGTGTACTACGCCTCCTGAATGGGACATAGGGGAGGAGAGAGTGGCTCGGATAGGGGGCTACTGTGGGTTAGGCCATGTTGTGGAAGACGTTGACCACGTCGTCGTCGTTCTCCAGCCTTTCGAGCAGGCCGTTGACGTCCTCCTGCTCCTCGGGACTGAGTTCGCGGAGGGTGAGGGGAATGCGCTCGAATTTGAAGCTTTTTATTTCAAGGCCTTTGTCTTCGAGGTATTTGCTGATAGGGCCATAGTTCTTGAAGTCGGCGTAGATCATGATGTCGTCCTCGTCGCGGAAGACTTCGTCGATGTCGCAGTCGATAAGTTCGAGTTCGAGCTCGTCCATGTCGATGCCTTCGTGCCAGGCGACTACAAAGGAGCATTTGCGCTCGAAGAGGAAGTCGTTCATGCCCATAGTGCCGAGTTCGCCCTTGCCGCGGACAAAGGCGGCGCGGAGGTTGGCCACGGTGCGGGTGGGGTTGTCGGTGGCGGTTTCGACCACGATGGCTATGCCGTGGGGACCTTTGCCGTCGTAGACCACCTCTTTATAGTCGGTGGTGTCCTTCGAGATGGCACGCTTGATGGCACGCTCAACGTTCTCTTTGGGCATCGATTCGCTCTTGGCGGTCTGCATGAGCAGGCGAAGGCGGAGGTTGCCAGCGGGGTCGGGGCCTCCGGCCTTGACGGCGATTTCGATTTCCTTCCCGATGCGGGTGAAGGTGCGGGCCATGTTGCCCCAGCGTTTCAGTTTGCGTGCTTTGCGGTATTCAAATGCGCGACCCATAGTGTGGTGTGTTTATGATTTATGTTTCGGTTTAGGCTTCTTGTGGTTGGAGCATCTGGCGGAGGAAGTCGGTGCAGGCTTCGAAGGTGGGGAAGGTGTGTTCGGTGGGGACTACTTCGGGGATGAGCTTCATGTTGGTGAGCATGTACATCGGCTGGGGCTGGATGATGGTCATCAGCACCATGACGCCGCGGCCTTGCAGCTCTTTGATGGCTTCCTCCATGGCATAGAGTCCGCTTTGGTCCATAAAGGAGACCAGGCGCATGCGGATGATGACGATGCGGGCTTCGGGGGGGACGGTCTGCATGACCTCTTTGAACTTGTTGATGGTGCCGAAGAAGATGGGGCCGTTGAGGCGCTGGACGTAGATTTTGTGGGCCACGGTGTCGGGCATGCCGTGTTCGTCGTCCCATGGGCTTTCTTTGTCGAAGCCGGTCAGCTCCTGACTGCTGTATCCACCTTCGACGAGGTCGGAGGCACGCTTCATAAAGAGCACGCAGGCGATGACCATGCCGATGCCGACGGCGGTGAGGAGGTCGACAAAGACCGTTACGAGGAATACCACGATCAGCACCACTGCGTCGGCACGGGGGATTTTGAGCAGGTCGCGGAAGCCTTTGAAGTCGATGATGCCCCAGCCGACGGTGATGAGGATGCCGGCCAGGACGGAGAGTGGCACGTATTGCAGCAGCGAGCCGAGGCCGAGCAGCACCGAAAGCAGCAGCAGGGCGTGCACCATGCCACTGAGCTGGGTGCGTCCGCCGCTTTTGACGTTGACCACCGTGCGCATGGTGGCACCCGCGCCAGGTAGTCCACAGAAGAGGCCCGCCACGGCGTTGCCTATGCCTTGGCCGATGAGCTCGCGGTTGCTGTCGTGCTTGGTGCGGGTGATGTTGTCGGCCACCACTGAGGTGAGCAGTGTGTCGATGGAGCCGAGGCCGGCCAGCGTGAGCCCTGGGATGAGGGCAGCGGTGAGCACATGACCCCAGTTGATGGTGGCCAGCGAGACTCCCTCTTTGGCAAAGAAGGGGACGGGAAGCCCCGAGGGGATTTTGCCGATGACTGGTACGCCGTCCATGTTGATTAGGAGCGAGACGAGGGTCATCACGATGAGGGCTACGAGGGTGGAGGGTATCTTTTTGGTGAGCAGTGGGAAGAGGTAGATGATGGCCACAGTGCCGAGGCCGAGGAGCAGGGCGGTGGCCGAGGTGTGGGCGAAGGCCTGCGGAATGCCAGCGAGCTGTTCAAGCATGGAGCCGCTGCCGCTCTGGCCCACGAGGGGATAGAGCTGCTGGAGGATGATGATGACCCCGATGCCACTCATGAAGCCACTCAGGACGGGGTAGGGGATGTAGCGGATGTATTTGCCCAATTTGATAAGGCCGAAGAGGATTTGGAACAGTCCGCAGAAGAGGGCAGCGAGTGCCATACTGACCATCACTTCGCCGAGGTTTCCGCCCGAGGCGGCCCAACTGCCGCCCACGAGGGTGGCAGCCACCACGGTCATCGGACCTGTGGGCCCGCTGATTTGGCTGTGGGTGCCGCCGAAAAGGGCTGCAAAGAATCCGAGCATCATGGCCCCGACGAGGCCGGCATAGGCTCCGATGGAGGCTGCTTCGGGCGAGTTGATGCCGCCGAACGCCTGAATGCCGAAGGCGAGGGCAAGGGGCAGGGCGACAATGCCGGCGGTGATGCCGCCGAAGAGGTCGCCTTTGAGGTTGTGGGTGTCGATGATTTTCATTTGAGGTGTTGAGTTAGTCTAATATCCAATAGGTGATGTTGGTGCAGAGGATGGCGAGGCCAGCGCCAGCCATAACGTCGCCCATCCAGTGGCGGTTGTTGTAGAGGCGCATGAAGCCGACCAAGGCGGCGACGGCGTAGGCCGTCGCCGCCACCCATGGGTGGCACTCGCCGTATTCAAGCCGCACCAGCTCGGCACCAGTGAAGGCTGTGAAGGTGTGGCCACTGGGAAAGCTGTTGTGAGCCTCTCTGTCGGGTCGTTGGACGTCAAGGTTGTATTTGGCGGTGTTGAGTAGGAGCGCACCGAAGAGGTAGCTTGTGCCTTCGAGGAGGGCTATTCGCCAAAAGGTGTGTCGGCTTTCGAGGCCGCAGAGTTTAAGGGTTAGGGGGGAGACTCCGGGGAGGTATTGGATGTAGTCGTCGAAATGGAGCTTGGCGTGGCCATCGGCTTGGAGTGCATCGCGAAAGCCGATGGTCTGCGATTTGAGGTAGGGGTTGAATGTGGCGAAGGTGCCGCCGAGGGCGAGGGTGGTGCCTATGGCGGGCGACCACGTGTCGTTGGCGAGGCTCTTCTTTTTGAGTTTGCTCATTGATTGCGCCGCGGCAGCGAACCCAAGCAGCATGATGGCGGCCAGGATAAGGACACCGAGTCTCATAGTGTCAGGGTGTTTGCATATAGGGTAGGGACGAGGGGGCAGGTGTCCTGCTCAAAGGCGAAGCTGATGTCGGCTTCGGCACCGAAGGCTTGCAGGCGGTGGACGTGGGTGCAGCGCTCGCAATAGGCCAGCGGCGAGGGTTGGGCAGCCTGCCATAGGGCTACGGCCATCTGTGCGGCATCGCCGCAAGGCGAGGCCTGTGTGCCCAGCCGCTCGATGATGGCTCCAGCCACGAGAGTGTCCTCAATGCAGAAGTTGCCTTCCCATCCCGAGCAGAGCAGCACGGCATCGAGGCCGTCGGCGGCAAGGCGCGAGGTGAGGGCAGTGAGGTTGGCAAATGCTCCGACATAGGTGTGGAGGGCATCGGCGGCGGCCAGTATGCTGCGTGTGCCGTTGGTGGTGCTATAGGCTAGGCGTATGCCCTGCATGTTGGAGTGTAGGTACTCGGTGGGGGAGTTGCCGTACTCGGCATCGCCTATCTTCTTTCCGCCTCGTTCGGCTGCTATGGCGTAGCCTGCTTGGCGGTAGGAGGCAAGTCCGTCGAGGCTTGCAAGTGGCACTATTTCGCGGCAACCTGCCTGAAAAGCCGCACAGATGGCGGTGGTGGCGCGGAGCAGGTCGATGGCTACGGTGGTGTGATTTCCAGTGAGGGTGCGGTGGGGGTAGAGCGAGGGCGTGAGTGCCACTTCGATGTTCATTGTTCGGTGTCTTTGGTGAGTTCTACGCTGCTGTCGCGGTGGATGGTGAGGATGAAGCGGTCAGGGTGTGCCTTGATGTAGCGGTCGGCCTTGTGCTGCCGGGCGAGGTAGCCTTGGGGAAGGTCGCGTAGGACGTACTGATTGACGGTTTCGACCAGTCGGCAGCGTTGTGCAGTGGCTACGTCGCAGCCGTATTGGCGGGTGAAGGCGAGGTCGGCTTTGAGCGGTTTGGGGTCGCCTTTGTAGTCGGGGAAGACGGATTTGGTGGCGTTGATGTGGACGTGCATGATGTCGGCACCAGTGTGGGTGGAACGAAGGCGGTATTCGGCCTCGACGCTCCACGAGCAGTTGGTGTTTTCCCATTTGAGGATGTCGATGAAGAGTATGGCATCGATGCCGAGCTGTGTGTGGAGGTCGCGGATGTCAGCCTCGCGTAGTTGCTTGCCGGTGCGGGTTTCAAGGTCGGCCACCTGTGCCGAGGTGAGGGGACCGGGGACGTAGTACCCGCGCGAGGTGAGCGGAGCGGCAGCGGTGAGGTACATTTGCATGGCGGCTATGTTGAGGGAGGCGTTGTAGGCGGAGTCGTCCAGTTCGCGCACGGCGAGGCGAGGTGTGAGGTCGTTGATGGGTGCGATATAGATAGCTTCGGTGGCTTGCTGGTAGATGCCTTCGTAGTGTGCGAGGCGTTTTTCGCTTTTGCAGGAGGTGAGCAGCAGGGTGGCTATGGCCAAGAGGCAGACTGCCGTTGTTGTTGCTTTCTTACTCATTGCTTGTGGGTTGGTTGTTGGTGGCTGTGCCTTTGGACTTGCTCTTTTTGTCTTGCTTCTTGTCTTGGCTGGCTTTCTTTTTGTCCTTGGCGGCTTGCTTTTTCTCTTTGTCGGCCTGCTTTTTGGCTTTTTCGGCCTCTTTTTTGGCTTTGGCTTTGTCCTTTTTGGCCTTTGCCTTGTCGGCTTGAGCCTGTTTGCGGGCATCAATCTTGGCCTGCTTGGCAGCTGCAACGGAGTCAATAGCTGCCTGACGCCGTGCTTCGGCTGCCTGCTGCTCTTGAGCGAGGAGCTCACGCTTTTGGTTGGCGGTGAGGCGGATGGGGACTTGCACGGAGTCAGTGGGCGTCTGGTGGCGAACCCACGCGGTGTCGGTGCTGTCGACCACTGGGGCTACGTAGGGCAGGCGACGGGCGGCTTCGGTGGGGGAGTAGGCCCAGCCGCGCAGCTTGCTCATGTTGGCCATTTCGCCACCACCCGAGAGGGTGTCGTCAGCAAAGTCGGGCAGGAGCTTTTGCTTGATGCATTGCACGAGGGCTTTGCTTTGCGGGAAGGCTTTTGCCTCGGAGTTGAGCATCCGATTGGCTTCGGCGCGATGCCCCATCAAGGCGAGGGTGATGCCGTATTCGGCATACATGCCTGGATGGATGGTGTCGGCTTCGACGGCGGCGTTAAGGTTTTCGGCGTAGGCCACAGAGAGGTTGTAGAGGTCGCCGTAGGTGCGTCCCGTCTGGTAGGCAAGCACTTCGGCACTGGGTACGCTTGCGTAGCGTCCCGAGCAGGCTGCCAGTGCGATTGCCGCGATTGCGATGTAACACGTCCTTTTCAATTCGGTCGGTTTTGGTTGTCAAAATAAAGAAATAGCAGTTGCCTATAAGCCGGGTTCTGTCGTGTTCTATCATCAATCTACGGCTACCGTCGCCGGCAGTCTCTATCAACCTACCCCCCAGCAACGGCCTTTGCAGGCTTCGGGCAGGCCTACCCGAGATTGCTGGTGTATTTGGTCTTTCAGCCCATGAGGCTTGCCATCGCGTCTGTCGCCAGAGCGCGTCGTGGGCTCTTGCCCCGCGTTTTCACCCTTACCCCGCACCAGCCCGTTGATGGTTTGCTGCGGGGCGGTTTGTTTTCTGTGGCGCTTGCTGTCGTCGGTTGGTTGCCGCCCCGACGCCTTCCCGTTAGGAAGCATGGTGGCCTGCGCTGCCCGGACTTTCCTCTCGGCATCTCTGCCCAGCGATAGAACAGCCCCTGCTATTTCACGCGGCAAAGGTACAACTTTTTTTCGGATTGGTGAAAGAATATATTTAAGGTGCTGGAGGTGAAATGTTTACATGTGCATAAACGAGGAGAGGTATCCTGCCAGATACCTCTCCTCGTGTGTGTGCTATCGAATCACCGTCAGGGTGCCTTTTTCGCGTCGGGCTTCGCCACTGCTGTCGCGGAAGGTGGCTATCCAGACGTAGGTGCCTTGTGGCACCAGGTCGCCATCGCGCCGTGCATCCCAGCGGAAGTCGGGGTCTTCGGTCTTGTAGATAAGGCGTCCGCCGCGATTGTAGAGGTAGAGCTTAAATTCGCTGACCGAGGTGCTGAATTTCAAGCTGAAGTAGCGGTTGGCATCCACTTCGCCGTTGGGGACGATGATGTTGGGTGCCCAAATTTGGTTGGGGATGGTGTCGGTGGAGGTCTGTGTGGGGGAGGAGGGCGGATTAGCAGCGACGGGGAGTTCGCTGGTTGTGTCGGCTTCGGAGGTGGCTACCATCTCGCCCATTGGCAGGTCTTTGAGGGGGAGCGGAGTGGGCTGCGAGGGGAGACTCAATGGGTTGGGGTCAAGGACGCCATCTTGGCTGGTGGTGGAGGCAAGAGGAGGCTGGGCAGTGGCCACGGTGGCGGTGGTGGTGGGATGATTCTCGGTCGATTGCCGTGTTGTTGAGCTGCTGAGGGGAGCCAGCTCGCTGCTTTCTGCCACTGGATCGGGGGCGGTCGCTGCTGGCTGGACTTCTACCGCCGAAGCCACAGGCATCGGCTGCGTAACCTCCTTGTCATTAGATGGAATGAGCATCCAAGCGGCGGCGGCTGCAGCTGCTATGACCGTTGCTACAGCACCCCTTCGCCATGCCCTGCGAATACGCAGCCGATGCTGCACCCCAGCGTAGAGGTCGCTGTCGGGCTGCACTTCAAATTGTTCCCATTTGTTGTCAGTTTTCATATTTTCAGAGTTTTTGATTCAATATTGTTCGCATTTGGCGGCGGGCTTTGCAGAGCAGTGCTCGCACGTTGGAGTTGTTGCTGCGGAGTTTGGCAGCTGCCTCGTCGAGGCTCAAGCCTTCGATGCAGCAGAGGTTGAAGACGAGCCGTTGGCCAGGGGTGAGGCTTTCCATGGCGGCCATGATTTCGCTGGTGGAGATGTCGGGCAGGGGCTGCTCGTCGTTGAATGAGTCCATATCCTCCATCAGTTGCTCCCGCCCGAGGCGGCGAAGCCGCTGGATGCAGGTGTTGACCATGATGTTGTAGGCCCAGGAGCGCAGCTTCTCGGGTTGGCGCAGGGTGGCTATTTTCTCGTAGATTTTGACGAAGCCGTCCTGCAGCAGGTCGCGTGCCTCTTCGCGGTCGGGAGCGTAGCGCAGGCAGATGCCCATAGCCATCGGTGCAAGCTCGTCGTAGAGTGCACGCTGCGCCGCTGGCTTGTGCTGCCGACTGCCACTTACTATCTTTGCGTAGTCTTTCTCCATCGCTCTGTAGACGGGAGTTGGCGGCGATTGTTGCCGAATTAACTATTTTTAACGTCAATGGCCACTACGTCCAGTTGCTGACCCGCTACGCGGAAGGCTACTTCGAGGGTGGCAAACTCGAGGTGGTAGAGGCGGTCGGGAGCTGTATGGTAGTGGGGGCGAGGGTCGTGGGCGAGGGTGGCGGTCAGGTGGGTGAGCAGCTCTGGTGGGACGAGGGGGAGGAGATGGGCGGGGATGGCGACTTGCAGCGTCTGCTGGGGGCGTTCGTGAGCGAAGCCTCCTATGGCCTCGGGGTGGCTGTCGGCATAGGGGAGGTAGGGCTTGATGTCGAGGATGGGGGTGCCGCTGACGAGGTCAGCACCTTCGATGCGGAGCACGAGGCCGTCGCAGGCGGTCTCCTCGATGCCAATGAGGCGGACTGCCGAGAGGCCGATAGGATTAGGTCGGAAGGGGCTTCGCGAGGCAAATACGCCCACGCGGCGGTTGCCTCCGAGGCGGGGCGGACGGACGGTGGGGCTCCAGCCTTCGCGCACGGCTTGGTGGAAGAGCCAGATGAGCCATAGGTGGCTGAACGCTTCGATTCCCCGCAGGGCTTCGGCCACGCGATAGGGCGGCTCGAAGACGATGCGGGCTTCGGTGGCTACCAACCCTGCCTGCCGAGGCACTCCGAATTTGGACGGGAAGGGGCTTTCGATGTGTGCTATCAGTTGCATAGATGTATCATTTTCGTTTCATCAATATGTCTTCGCTATACCAACTTTTACTCCAGTAGGGGTTGAGTAGGGGATGGGTAGGAGATGGGTAGGAGTTGAGTAAGAGATGATAGGTAAACGATGCTCATTATCAAGTTATTGTGTAGGGGCAAAAAATGGCTTCGGGCGAAATTTTTTCAAAATTTCGCCCGAAGTTGATTTACAGTGTTTTATGGTCTGATTGGGGGGGGATTTTGACTTTTTTGCGTGTGGGTAGGGTTGGGGAGGTTGGTGGGGGGAGTTTGGGAGTAAGGTTGGGTGCTTGGTGGGGTGAGATTAGGCTTGCTGACGTGCATTCCAGAATTGGAGGAAGTCGGCATAGTTGCGGCGGAGGAGGGTGGGGGTGTCGAGGCCATAGGGGCAGTGCTGGGTGCAGTGGCCACAGTGGAGGCAGCCATCGATTTTCTCCATTTTGTGGAGCCATTCTTCGGTGAGGTAGACGCTGTGGGGAGCGCGGCGGAGGAAGAGCGACATGCGGTTGCAGTCCTGGATTTGGATGCCTGCGGGGCAGGGTTGGCAGTAGGCGCAGCCGCGGCAGAAGTCGCCGCTGAGGTCGGCGCGGTCGTGATCGATGTGCCTCTGTAGGGCTGGGGTGAGCGAGGGGGGATTGTCCTGGTAGGAGAGCCATTCGCTGAGTTCGCTTTGGCGTTGGATGCCCCAAATGGGTGCTACGTGGGGGAACTGGGCGAGGTAGGCGTAGGCAGCATCGGAGCGGGTGATGAGGCCGCCAGCGAGTCCTTTCATGGCGATGAAGCCCATGTTAGCTTGCTGGGTAAGGCTGACGATGCGTAGGTCGTCGGCGGAGGCGAGGTAGCTGAAGGGGTATTGGAGGGTTTCGTACAGCCCGCTTTCGATGGCTTGGAGGGCTACACTTTGGCGGTGGTTGGTGATGCCGATATGGAGGATTTTGCCTTGTTGCTGCGCTTGGAGCATAGCTTCGTAGAGGCCGGTGCCATCGTCGGGGCGGGGGCAGAAGGCAGGGTTGTGGAACTGGTAGAGGTCGATATAGTCGGTGCGAAGGAGGCGGAGGCTGGTGGCGAGGTCGGCCCAGAAGGCTTCGGCGGTGGTGGCACCAGTTTTGGTGCTGATGACCACTTCGTGGCGATGGCCTTCGAGGGCGAGGCCGAGCTTGGCTTCGCTGTCGGTGTAGAACCGAGCGGTGTCGAAGTAGTACATGCCGCCATCAAGTGCGCGGCGGATGAGGCTGATGGCTTCGGTCTGACTGATGCGCTGGATGGGCAATGCACCGAAGCCGTTGCGTGGCACGACGAGGCCAGTGCGGCCGAGGGTTATTTTTTGCATAGTTCTTCGTTGAGGGCTTGGGTGAATGAGAGGATGTCGGATTCGGTGGTGTCGAATGAGCACATGAAGCGGACGATGTCGGCGGCTTCGTCCCAAGCGTAGAAGAAGTAGCGCTGCTGCAGTCGTTTCCAGACGGCAGTGGGGAGCTTGACGAAGACGCTGTTGGCTTGGACTGGGTAGGCAATTTCTGCCCCAGGTAGTTGCTCGATGGATGTTTTGAGCAGTTGAGCCATGTGGTTGCTGTGGGATGCGTTGCGCTGCCAAAGGTTGGTGGTGAGGTAGACTTCGAGTTGTGCGGAGAGGAAGCGCATTTTGCTGCAGAGTTGAGACATCTGCTTGCGTCGGTAGCGGAGCAGCGGGGTGGTGTCGGACGGGGAGGGGGTGGGGGATGCGAGGGTGGGGTTGAGAACGACGCAGGCTTCGCCCATGAGGAGGCCGTTTTTGGTGCCTCCGAAGCTGAGGATGTCTACTCCGAGGTCGGTGGTGAGTTCACGGAATGAAAGACAGAGGGCTGCGGCGGCGTTGGCCAGTCGGGCACCGTCGAGGTGGAGGTACATATCGCGGCTGTGGGCGAGGTCAGCGAGGGTGCGGATTTCGCTGGGGGTGTAGATGGTGCCGAGTTCGGTGGGCTGTGTGATGCTGATGGCACGGGGTTGGGAGTGGTGCTCGAAGCCGATGCCGTGGAGGTGGGGGAGGACGAGGTCGGGAGTGAGTTTACCGTCGGGGGTGGGGATGGGGAGTAGGCGGCAGCCAATGATGCGTTGCGGGGCACCGCATTCGTCGACGTTGATGTGGGCTGTCTCCGCGCAGACTACGGCTTCGTGGGAGCGGCAGAGGGTGTCGAGGCAGAGGATGTTGGCTCCTGTGCCGTTGAAGACGGGGTAGACTTCTGCTGCCGAGCCGAAGACTTCCTTGAAGAGCGTGCGGAGGCGGAGGGTGCATTCGTCGTCGCCATAGGCGATGGCGTGGCCACTATTGGCTTGGGCGATGGCTTGTAGGACTTCGGGGCTGATGCCCGAGTGATTGTCGCTGCCAAATCCTCGTTGCATAGGTTTACTTAAAGAGGTCGTTGATTTGCTCCTTGTAGGCGGCTTCCACGTTGCGGCGGATGAGCTTCTGGGTGGGGGTGAGCATACGGTTGTTTTCGTTCCAGGCATCGGGAACGAGGGTGAAGCGCTTGATTTGCTCGGTTACGCCCAGTTCGGTGTTGTACTTGTCCACCACCTTTTGGAAGCGTGCCACGACGGCACGGTCGGCTATCATTTGCTCGTGGCTTTCGGCACTGACGCCGTGTCGGCGGCACCAGTCGCGGAGCATGTCGAAGTCGGGGGCGATGAGTGCGGCGGCGTATTTTTGGTCGGCGCCGACCACCATCATGTCGAGGATGAAGGGTGATTGCTTCATTTTTTCCTCGATGACTTCGGGGTTGATGAATTTGCCCATGGAGGTTTTGAACATGCTCTTGGTGCGCCCAGTGATGAAGAGGTAGCCGTCGGGGTCGAAGTAGCCAGTGTCGCCAGTGTGGAACCAGCCGTCGGGGTCGATGGCTTGGGCGGTGAGTTCGGGCTGGTTGTAGTAGCCTTTCATGACGTTGCCGCCGCGGCACTGGATTTCGTTGGTGTCGGGGTTGATGCGGACTTCAATCTCGCGCATAGCAAATCCCACAGAGCCTATTTTGCGCCCTTTCTTGTTGCTGTTGGTGACGGCTATCAGTGGTGAGCATTCGGTGATGCCGTAGCCTTCGTAGAGGTCGAGACCCACGCAGGAGAAGAAGCGCGTGAGGCGTGGCTGGATGGTGGCACCGCCGCTGACGAGCATGCCGAGGCAGCCGCCCATGCTTTCGCGGATTTCTTTGTAGACCAGCTTGTCGGCTATGAGTTTTTGGAGTTTGTAGCCGAGGCTGAGGTGGGATTCATCGAGGTCGTAGCGGAAGGCGAGGTTGAGTGCCCAGTCGAAGATTTTCTTGCGTGTGCCAGTCAGTTTCTCGCCTTTGCGGTAGATTTTGTCGTAGACTTTTTCGATGAATCGGGGGACGCAGGCGAGCATGTGGGGGTGGATTTCCTTGCAGTTGTCGCCCACTTTGGCAATGCTTTCGGCGTAGGCTATCTCGAAGCAGAGCCACTGGTAGAGGTAGCCCATCATGCGCTCGTAGATGTGGCACATAGGGAGCCAACTGAGGGCGCGAGTCCAAGTCTTGCTGGGGCTTTCTTTGATTTCCTGCACGTTCATGATGAGGCCGCGATGGGCGAGCATAACGCCTTTGGGGGTGCCAGTGGTACCAGAGGTGTAGATGAGGGTGCAGACATCGTCGGTGGTGAGGCTGTCCTTGATGGACTGAAGCTGCTGAGGGGCATCGGGGTGGGAGGCGAGGTAGTCGCGCCCGAGCTGGTAGATGTCGGCAAGGGATTTTACTCCTTCCATGGGGACGATGGTGCAGAGGTTTTCGAGGGTGGGCAACTGCTCACGGATGGAGGTTATTTTTTTGTAGAGTGCAGGGGTTTCCACCACAAGAAGGCGCACTTTGGCATCGGAGAGGATAAAGCGGTAGTCGTCCTCGCTGATGGTGGGGTAGATGGGGAGGAGTACGGCACCTGTCTGTTGCACACCGAAGTCGATGTAGTTCCATTCAGGGCGGCCAGCGGAGATGAGGCCGATATTTTCGCCACGTTGCACGCCGAGGTGGAGCAAGGCATAGCTGATAAGGTTGGCCTTTTCGATGTATTCATCGATGTAGTGGCTTTGCCATTGGCCGTCTTCTTTGTATTTGAAGACGGGACGCTCGGGATGAAGGGATTTGCGCCAGTCGAGCAGGTCAAACAATCGGGTCGGTTCTTGCATGGCTGTATGATGTTGTTGTTACTTTTTAATTCTCCCTATTCAGGTGTTTTTTCATTAAACCAGCGGAGGCCAAACGCTGGCGGTTTGGCCTCCGCTGGTGGGTTTACTCCTATCTGACTACCATAATGCGTTGCGCAGGATGCTTGCCTATCTTGACGAGGTAGATGCCAGCTGCTGTTACCTGCAGCTTGAGGCTGGGTTTTGCTTCGGCTATGGTGGCAACTTGTCGGCCTACAGCGTCGAAGAGGGTTACGTGCTGCCCTTCGGCACCTTCGATGTGGATAGTGAGCCCCTCGGCGTGGATTCGGAGGTCGTCGCGGTCGGTTTGGTTGATGCCGAGTAGGTAGAAGATGGCGGTGAGGGAGGTGTCGGTGGTGAGGGTGATCTGGCGTATAGCATGGGTATCGCCATCGCTCCATGCGATGAAGTAGTAGCCATCGTCGGCGGTGGCGGTGATGGTGGCAGTGGAGCCGTAGTCGAAGAGGCCAGCACCTGTGGCAGTGCCGCCAGTAGTGGCGGTGAGGGTGAGCGTCAGTTGGTCGAGGGCGGTGGCGGCGATAAGGCTTACGTTGCTGTCAATGGCGAAGGAGAACGGGTTGAGGGTGCTAATGGTGTCGCCCAAGGTATCGAGCCAGGCCACGAAGTGGTAGTGCGAGTCGCAGTGGGCGGTGAGGGTTACGAGGTCGCCGAAGAGGTAGATGCTGTCGCCAGTGAGGGTAGCGTGGAGGCCAGAGAGACTGACGGTGTAGCTGTTGCGGGCGTAGTGGGTTTCGATGTAGAGGTCGGTGAGGGAACGGAAGGAGAGGGTGTCGGTGGTGAGGGTGTCGAGTGCGGAGTAGTTGACGTTGAGTGTAGTGCGAGGCTCGTAGTGGGCGATGGTGTCGTAGAGGGTGATAACTTCGCCTTCGGGGGTGATGTAGATGGAGTCTACCACGAGGCTGTCGATGACGTAGACGGTGTCAACGATGGTGTCGTAGGTGATGGAGTAGCGGGTGTAGTCGGTGAAGTGGTAGCCGTGGTCGGGGGAGTTGGTGATTACCACGCTGTCGTTATAGTAGACGAGTGTAGGTTGGTAGTTGGTGTTGGCGGGTGTGTTGCCAGCGGTAATTGCGAGGGTGCCATGGTCGGAGCGGGTGTAGATTTTGATGAAGTCGCGAGCGAAGTCGGCAGTGATGGTGGTGTCGGATTGAAGGATGAAGGTGAAGGTATTGCTCGCAGCGGGTGTGCCGTTGAAGTTGGCTATGCGGTAGTGGGGAGCAGGATGCGCGGTGAGGGTTACAGTCTCGCCGTAGAGGTAGACGCCAGCTCCGCTGACGAAGCCGAGGGAGGAGTCGTTGATGCTGACGCTGACGGTGTAGCGATTGATGCTGAAGTAGGCCGTCAGCGTGCTATCGGAGGTAATGTAGATTTGGCGTGTAGCCGAGGTGTTGCCATCGCTCCACATGAGGAAGGAGTGGCCGCGGGCGGGGGTGGCGGTGATGGTGACGAGCTGGTGGGGGATATAGGCTCCCGAACCACTGACGGTGCCCATTGCGGTGTCGGCAGAGTGGAGGGTTAGGGAGAAGCCTGTGATGCCAAACTGGGCGGTCAGAGCGATGTCGCTCTTGACGATGGTGTCAATTGCAGATTGGGTTGAGCCATGACTCCAGCCGAGGAATCGGTAGAGGGTGCTGTCGTCGGTGATGGCGACAGCGTGGAAGTTTTCGCCGTGGTAGTAGCGCCCGCTGCGAGCCTCAACATGGCCCATGGTGATGTTGTTGGCAGTGGCGGTGGCTGTGTACCAGATGGTGTCGAACTGGGCAGTGAGGGTGAGGTCGGAGGTTATGATCAATGCTCGTACGGAGTCTATATTGCCATCGTCCCATTTGACGAAGCGATACATCTCGCCCGAGGGACGTGCACGCAGGGTGGCCACTTCGCCATAGCCGAAACGTGTGCGGTTGCCGTCAATGGTGGCTGTGCCGAAGTGGAGTGTGGCATCCGTACTGGCGACGAGGTTGAAGCTGTCGAGGCAGAAGAGTGCGGTGAGGGTGGTGTTGGTGGTGAGGGTGGTATCGAGGTTGGCAGAGGTCAGTGCAGGATTGGATGCCCAGCCGATGAAGTGGTGATTGCGGGCAGGTGTAGCGGCCATTTGGATGCGAGCGCCGTAGGGGTAGTTGCCCGATGAGGCTCCCACTATTGCTCCCTGTGAGGGATCGCTGACCGCGAGGGTAAGGCTGACGGTGTCGATGGCAAAGGTGGCTTGATAGGAAGCGCTATTTTGGGCATCAATGAGTATGGTCTCGCTGCCCGAGATGGCTATTCCGTTGCGCGTCCAGCCGAGGAAGTGGCTGTAGTGGTCGGCTGCTGTAGCGGTCAGGTAGAAGGTGCTGTCGTAGCTGACAAGGGTGTCGCTCACCGAGACTTGACCGTTGATGGCCGAGGCTTGAATGCGCACCGAGTCGTTGGCAAAGAGGGCGCTCAAAGTAATGCTGCTGTCCATTGTGATGGTGCGGTGCAGGGCGGTGCTTCCGTTGTCCCAGCGGAGGAAGTGGGCGTGGGCATCGGGAGTGGCGATAAGGGTGAGGGAAGTGCCATGTGCGTAGGAGAGGTCGTGGCTCACGCTTCCGCGCCCAGCGATAAGCACATCGAGCGCGCGCTGCTTGGGCAGGAAGGTGGCAGTGAGGAGGGTGTCGGTGGTAACGGTGATGTTGGTCACGGCAGTGGTGATGCCATTGCTCCAACCTGCAAAGTAGGTATTGGTGTCGGCAGGTGTGGCGGTGATGGTAACGGTAGTGCCTTCATAGACGCTGTTGGCCGAGGCAGTGGCTGTTCCGTTGCCGTTGGCGAAGAGGGTTACATTTTTCTGGAATGCATCGTTGAAGATGGCTATGAGGGCGATGTGGCTGGTGACGATGGTGTCGAATGCCTCGCGGGTGTCGCCATTGCTCCAGCTGATGAAGCGGTAGCGTGTGGGGTCGTAGCTGACAGCTATGCGGACGGTATCGCCGTGGCTGTAAGTAGCACGGCTCGGGGTGAGGGTAATGCTACCCATGGCAGGGTCGTTGGGTGTGGCAGTAAGGGTGTAGGCTGCGGCCTCAAACTCTGCCGTCAGCGTAGTGGCTGTCTGCACTTGGAAGGTGTAGGGGTTGGTGGTGATATTGCCAGGTGTCCATTGCTTGAAGGTGTAGCCTGTTGCGGGGGTAGCCACGGCAGTGAAGAGGCTTCCGTAGGTGTAGTTGCTATCGGCATCGCTACCCGTAGTGGTGCCTTGAGTGAGGTCTGCGGAAACGGTGCTGACGGCAAAGGTGGTTGGACGGAAGTGGGCTGTTAGGTTGGTGTCGGCTGTCAGGTTGAATGCAAATGTGGCGGTGTGGCTCACGGTGTCGCCGCTGGGGGTTATCCATCCCACGAAGTCGTAGTGGGCATTGGGAGTCGCGGAGAGCGTTAGGTTAGTGCCATAGTCAAGCTTGAGGAGGGTGTTGAGCTGTGCACCATCTACCTGTCCCATGGTGGGCTGTGCGTTGCCGATCCAGAGGCTGTACTGGTCGCTTTCGATATCTACTACGAGGGTGATGCTGCTGGTAGCGTAGAAAGTGGGAAGGGTGTCAGTGGTGGTAGCCACAATGCTCCCGTTCAGCGACCATGAGCTGACGTGGTAGTGAGCCGATGGTGTCACCCGCAGTGTTACCGCTTCACCGATGGCGTAGCGTCCTGCCCCGATGATGGCATCGGTGTGGGGAGCAACTACGGCGATGTCCACACTGTCGAGCGTGAAGATGGGGTTGATTGCTGTGTCGGAAACAATGGTGAAGGTGTAGGGATTCTGCGTCTCACCGTTGCTCCATCCGCGGAAAAGGTAGTTAGGGTTGGCTGTGGCAAAGAGGGTAAGGCTGGTGCCGTAGGGGAATGTACCAGTACCGCTCACTGTACCGTTGCCAGCAAGGTCTGCCGAGGTGGCTGTATAACTCTTGAGACCGAAGTTGGCGGTGGCTATAAAGTCGTTGTCGTTGATTACGATGGTGCGTGGGCTGTCGGTGCTGCCATTGTCGCTCCAGCCGAGGAACTCGGTGTAGTCGTGAAGCGGTGTGGCCGTAATGGGATATGTGCCGTTGGTCAAGTTGGTTGCACAGCCAGTGGTACTGCCCCAACTGGCGTTGTTGGGAACCACACTGATGGCATGGCGACTCTTCTCTTCGAAGATGGCACTTATTCTGACCACCTCTTCGTCAGTGAAAGTGATGGTAGAGTGTGTGGTAGAGGTCTCACCATCGCTCCAGCCCACAAAGCGGTAAAGGCTGCTGTTGTTGATTTCGGCGGCAAGGCTTACACTCTCGCCATAACGATAGTAGGCTTTTGAGGGCGAAGCGTTGATATGCCCCATGACGAGGCTGTTACTGAAGGTGTCGAGGGTGTAGGCTATGCTGTCCCACGTGGCCGTGAGTGTGGCATCGTCGGCCACGGTGTAGCTCCGCAGGGTGTCGGTGATGCCATCTTCAACCCATTGCAAGAACTTTACGCCTGCATTGGGACGGGCAAGGAGTGTGATGCTCGAGCCGTAGTTGAATGCTCCTGTGGACGCACCACCGTTGATGCTCACTGCTCCGAGGCTTGCGTCATCTCCTGCAAGGGTGATGGTGTGCTGCCCAATGGCGAAGTAGGCTGTATCTATGCGGTCGGAGGTGAAGGTCTCAATGCGGCTGGCATTGGTATTGCCATCGTTCCATTGCAGGAAGGTGTAGTGCGGATTGGCATGTGCCACGAGCGTGGTCTGCTGCCCATAGGCACGCGTGTCGCTACCAGTTACGTATCCCATGACTGGGTCGGCACTGATGCCCGTGATGGTATAGGTGTCAGCATTGGTGTAGTAGACGTAAATTTTGTCCTCATTGCCAACGGTGATGGTGCGGGTGGCGTTGGTGTTGCCATCGCTCCATGCGTTGCCCGAGTAGTTGGCATCGGGCACAGCCGTAAGAGTGAGTACGCTGCCGTAGGCGAATGCACCTGACGCACCAGGCACCACATCGCCCTCATGGGTCATAGTTATTGTGGCGTGAGTGGCCATGGCGCTGATGTTGAAGGTGTCGGGGCAGAAGTTCACGCTGACCGTAGTGTTGCCAGTTACCGTCAGACTGCTCTGCGTGAGGTTGCGGCTGGTGCCAGTGCTCCAACTATCCACGCGATAGCCAGGCATAGGAATGGCCGTCAGTAGGGCGGTGCTGTTGTAGGTATATGCCCCACCGCCAGTCAGTGTCCCCCAAGCAGCATTGTTTACCGAGGTGCTGACTGTGTAGGGAATAGCAACGAAGATGGCTTGGATGAGGGTGTCGTGCTCATCCATGTCTATGCGCAGCGGGTTGTCGTACATGTAGGCTGCGGGTATGTTGGTCCAGTGGTCGAAGAGGTAACCTGTGTTGGCCGTAGCCCTCACTTCGGCGGTCTGCACCGAGGTGTAGTCGGCAGCATCGGTGGCACAACTGCCGTAGAGGTCGTTGTTCGGACTGGCATTGACCACATAACGATCCATGGCCGTGAAGGTAGCCGTCAGGGTGGCACTGGCCGTAACGGTGTAAGTGTGCGACTGTGCACCACCATCGCTCCAGCCTGCCCAGCGGTAGGTAACAGGGTCGGCATTGACAGCCGTCAGTGTTACCACGTCGCCGTAGTGGTAGTCGGCGGCCTCAAGGGTGGCCTCATCGGTGATGATGCCATTGACTACGTTGAGTGTCAGATGGTATACCTCTTGCTCAAATTGTGCCGTTACGTCGAGGTCAGCCTCCGCAGCGAAGATGCGCGGATTGCTGGTGTTGCCATCGCTCCACTGGGTGAATGCCCAGCCTGGTTCAGGTGTGGCGGTAAGGGTAACGGTGGTGTTGTAGACATAGCTGCCACCGCCACTGACGCTGCCGCGCGATGCACTCTCGCTGGCTGCAGTGATGGTGTAGCTCTTGGGTGTGAACTCGGCAGTATAGTTGCCCGAGGCCAGCACGGTGAAGGCGTAGGTGGCACTGGTGCTCACCTCGCTGCCGCTGAGTGTCCAGCGGGTGAAGTCGTAGTGGGTTTCGGGGGTGGCCGTGAGCGTGGCTTTCCTGTTGTAGGCGTAGGTGTTGCTACCGCTGGCTGTGCACACACCGATGTTCGATGTGGCGGTGATGTTCAATATCTCAGGCGAGAACATGGCCGTCAGCGTTTTAGTAGTGCCATCGTTGCCTGTGGCGGTGAGGGAACGCTCGGCGGTGCCGACGGCATCGCTCCACTGGAAGAAGGTGTAGTGGCTGTTCGAAGCAGCGGCTGTAATAGTGTACGAGTCGCCTGTGGCCACATTTCGGATCACTTCACTCCCCGTCGTGGTCGTCCCTTGGTAGGTGAGTGCAACCGTACCACCCTCTTCGCCTATCAAGTGCACTGTGATGCTGTCGCGACGGAAGACAGCGTTGACCGAGGCATTGGCTGCCGGCATGTTAAAGGTCAGCGGGTTGTCTGTCCCTGGTGCATAACCCGTCCAGCGGGCAAACTTGTATCCAGCAAGTGGCGCAGCCTGTGCCGACACTGCCTCGTTGAAATACATGATAGAGCCATTCGACGAGCCTACTACCTCGCCGAAAAGCGGATTGTTGACCGTTACCCCAAGCACGAAGGACTTAAGGTCGTTGTTGAACACCAGTATCTGACTTGTGCTGCCTGCGGTGTAGGTGGCCTGGTAGACGAGCGTTCCTGTGGTGTGGCTCTCCGTTGTCGGTGTGGTCACCCAATTGTTGCGGTAGCCAGTCTCATGGGGCGCGGTTACTTCGATGCTCACCGTCTGCCCTTCGCTGACGATGCCGTCGGCAGGTGTCTGCGTGATGCTGTAGCCCGCCACGCTGTTGCGGAGCGTACCCATGCAAAGCACCGAGCCGTCGGGCACAAAATAGGCCGTCAGTGTGTTGTCGGCACGGACGGTGTGGTTAATCGTGCTGCTTGTCGTCCCATCGCTCCACCCCGCGAAGTAGTAGCCAGCGTTGGGGGTGGCTGTGCTCGAGACGATGCTGCCGTAGGCATATTCGCCCGTGGCGTTGCTCACCGTGCCATAGCTCTCGTTGTTGGAAGCAAAGTTGATGGTGTGGGTGTTGATGGCAAAGGTGGCCGTGTAGGGCGAGAGCGAGGCTACCGACTGGTAGAAGATGTTGCGCGGGTTGCTGGTGTTGCCATCGTTCCACTCCACAAAGTGGTAGTGGTTGTTGGGCACAGCCCTGAATGTAGAAGTGCGGCCAAGCGGACCCGTCGCATTGCCATACACTGTCCCCATCCCCGTGCAGGCACTCTCCACACTGGCGTAGATAACCCCCAGTGTGGTTACTCGCTTCTCCATGCGGGGAGTGTACGACCCGCCGCAGAGTTTGTCCACATACACCAAGTAGGCCGTACCAACTTCCAGCGGTGCATCGTTGTAGGTGGAGAGGGTGTAGCTTTGGGTGGTAAGCCCTGTCAGGGTAACGGTATCCGTCTGATTGGCTTTGACCACTTTCAGCCTGTAGCTGTTTCCCGCCCCCAGTCGTCCGCTCCAGCTGAAAGTGGCACTGGTAGAGGTTAGCGCCGACTCGTCGATAGTGATGGCTCCAGGCCGCTTGCAGGCGGGGGCTTCCTCCACGCTGATTGCCGAAACGTAGATGGGCATAACGTAGCTTTCCGCACTGGTGTAGCGAAATGCTATGCGAGCCCCACCAGGCACTTCCATCCCAAACTCTTCGTAGTCGACGTAGTTGTCACCCAAATATGCTGTGCCCAGCAGGCGGAATGTGGAGGCATCGGCAGCATCGGTGATGTAGCCATATTCCAAACCATCCAGACTGACGTGGAAGCTCAACAGGAGCTGATTGATGGGCAAAGCCATCTCGGGAAGCACAGCCACTGCCTGCACTTCGTTGTCGGTTACCAGTGTGAGGGTGGGCGTAGAGCCTGATGTCGAGATGCCAAACTGCGGGTAACTGGTGCTGTTGGCTCCTTTGTTGGGGAAGTCCCAGCAGAGCGGAAGCTCATTGCTCCCAGTCCACTGGCTGGCTGACCATACGATGATGTCCGAGAGCTGCCCCTCGGTATACGTCCACGCCCAAGGAATGCTTTTCTTGTCGCACCCAGTGGCGAGGCTCACTTTGCGGCTGGCCGAGGTGTCAGCAGGGCCAGCAATGGCACTGACATAAACATCGTACCACGTGGCCGCCGCGAGTTCCTCCACGGTGTGGCTTGTGGCTGTGCCATCGGTGGTGATTATCTTTGTGCCTGTGCCTTCGGTGAATCCGCGCGGGCCATACTCAATCTTGTATCCCACAGGTTCAAGAGCCATAGCATTCACCGACCAATCCACAGTGGCCGTAGTCTGTGTGCTTCCCGCTGCAGCAAGGTTTTCCACTGGCTTATTGACGCGCGGTGCACGCACCGAGAGCCGCAGGTCGGGGCGGTGAGCATGTCCCCTATTGCCAGGTTGGGTAGCCGACCACGCGGAGGCACCACCATATCCCAGCGTCGTGCGGGTGGCAGCCGTGGTGATGCCTGCGTAGGTCTGCCCCGTGCCGTCCGACCCGTTGCGATAGACGGTTATCACCAGGTTGTCCTCGCCCGTATACTCAAACGGGGTGTCCAGCTTGATGGGAAACCACCCCGTGGTGGTGGGCTGCAGGGTGGTGGCAAATGTGGCCGAGGCCGCTGTCGACCCTGTGAGCCATCCTTTAACTGTGCTGTGGGCACTGAGTGGAGTGGTGCTTATCCGAATCTCCACCGATGCATCGTTGGGCACAGGGTCGCCCACCGCCGTGCAGTAGAACCACACGGTGTCGATATACGTGCCCGAGGCCAACACCAGCGAGTCGTTGTCGTAGATGGTCTCCACATACGTGTAGGCAAAACTGCCCGAATGGTTGAACGGCACCATTGTCGACGACGTCCCTGCCGCCAATCCTCGTGCCCATTCCACACGCTGCCACACCAGCTGTGCACTTGCCGCTGGCGCAAATCCCGTCAAAGCTATTCCCAATCCCAATGCAAAAAGCAGACGCTTGCTCATCGTTGTTTCTTTTTGTTTAGTTCAATAACCTAAAAGTTAGCGGGGTCTATGATGTAAAGGTACCCTTTCCGCAGCGTAACCGCCTCGGTGGTCTCCCCGTAGTAGTTTTCATCAAATATGGTCAGTGCGGCTCTCAGGCTGTTGCCCGTCATCGGCACCACCACGTAGGTGCTTCCGCCCACCTCTACGCCCGAAAGCACATTTTCGTAGTCGCTCCCGCCAGTGATGCAATTGCCCGCGATGTCGATGCTCCCACTCGTGGGAACCATCACCGGCGAACCATACGGCTCATCTGTCAGCTCCACCGTCGCATCGCCACCCATCCCCTCCAGTTTCAGCACTGCGCAGCAGGGGTAGAGCGTCAGCTTGTTAGTGCTACCCACGCAGGATAGCGGCACCACGTTGCCTGTGATGCTTATGCCTCCCACCGTGTGGCTGCTGCTGCTGTAGCCCGAACCTGAGGGGAAGGCTATATAGAAGTTGCCGTCATCCTCGGCATTGACGTGCACTCCTGTGGTGATCCACAAGCTCCCACTGATATTCACCGTGTGGGTATAGCCGTTGATGCTCACTTGGTCGCCAGTGTGCCAAAACAGTCCGTTGCCGCTCCAATCAGCTTTGCGCCCGTCGGTGGAATTTACCGATGGCGTCAGCTCGAAGCTGCTGTAGCCTTCATCCTTGCCACAGCCCGACGCAGCCATCGCACCCACCACCGAGAGCACTATCCCTATCGTGATTCTCAATCTTTTCGTTTCCATATATCCTAATTTGTATTGGCCTGTGGAATACCTCTGGCCTACTGGAACCAACCGTCGGTCTGTTCCTGGTAGAAATAGCCTGCCTGCAAGCCATCGCTGGCTGTACCCACACCCGAAACGTCTTGTGAAGCCTGCCAAAGCTCATTGTCCGATAGCGACCCTATAATCTGGAGCTCGCCCTGTGCCCAACGATCCAACTCGTCGGCCACCTCCGACAGCGATGCCGCGTAGCCACGCTCTGCTTGAAAACTGACTACCGTCAAGTGCGGTGGCTCATATTCCCGCTTTTTGACCCGCTTTATGTCGTTTTCAACCACTGTTTTTGTGCCTCTTGTGTTGCTTTAATGTGTTTCATATCACCCTCTTATGCCCATATTCCCTTGGGGGTGAACGGGGGGTATATTCTGTGCAAAGTTACAACAAATTTTCGTTTCGTAATTTTTTTTTCTCACTTTTCATTTATGATTATCCGCATTTGTCACAAAAGCGGCCTGAAAGGCCAAAAAGCAAACAGCCCAGGGCGCTGCCCTGGGTATAGAACGTGCAGTAGCTACGCCCTAAAAGGGCAAAAGCTTGTTTTCTGTCCTTATTGTGTTGTTTGCGGATAGTCATTTTCATTTTTTGAACATCACCGATGGCCGTCGGTTTTGATATTCGCTCTCATTTCATTCCCGATTGTTGCTGCCCAAAATTAGTTCGTGTGCGAAGTAGTTTGTTTTCGGGGGCTTTTTTTCAACCTCTTTTCAACAGCTCGGTCTTATCCCCCAGCAGTGCCGATTAGCCTTATTTTTCAGTGTTTTAACTATTTTGGTGGTTTGTAATCCGCTCATTGTCAGTTCCTTTATAGTCCTCGGTAGGCACCCCCTCCGTATCCGCTCCGTATCCGCTCCGTATCCGCTCCGTATCAAGTCCGTATCCGGGCGGAGGAGTTACGGGGAGAAAACGGGGCGGATGGCGGGAGGGTGGCTGGAGGGTGAAATTAGTTCGTGCGCGAAGTAGTTTGTTTTTTGCACCTT
>JAFTBM010000029.1 GCA_017455205.1 Bacteroidales bacterium | reverse complement strand
TTTTGAAGCCATTATGCTGTGGCGAAGTTGGGAGGCGAAGTTTTTAACTTCGCTATTCTTTGGCGAAGATGAAAGCCAAGGAGGCGAAGTTTTTAACTTCGCCTCCTTGACAGGGAACTTCGCCATTAACGACTACCCTCGTATGGGGATAAGCTGGGTTACATAAAGCTTTGGCGAAGATGAAAGCCAAGGAGGCGAAGTTTTTAACTTCGCCATGGAGTGGCGAAGATGAAATCTTCGCCTCCTTGACTGGGAACTTCGCCATTAACGACCCTCACGCATGAGGTTTGGGGAAAACAAGCCAAGGAGGCGAAGTTTTTAACTTCGCCAAAGAGTGGCGAAGATGAAATCTTCGCCTCCTTGCAGGCGAGACGTTTTTGCTCCGTTTTCGCGTCGAATATTGTCCGCCCGGATACGGACTTGATACGGAGCGGATACGGAGTGGATACGGAGCGGATACGGAGCGGGTGGTAGGCGAGATGCTGCGGTAGGGGGAGGAATTTCTGCTTCACTTCTCACCGATGACGGCTCACTCCACTTCCAGGAGCAGACCTTTGAGGTATTCGCCCTCGGGGTGGTAGATGCTGACGGGGTGGTCGGCGGCGTGCGGAAGTGTGCGGACTATGCGCACCTGACGCTTGGCCAGTGCTGCCGAGGTGAAGAGCATGGTTCGGAAGTCGTCGGTGGAGACTGCCTGCGAGCAGCTGAAGGTCATCAGCAGTCCACCCGGGGGAAGCATGGCGATGGCTCGCTGGTTGATGGTGCGGTAGCCTTTAAGCCCTTGGTGAAGGTTGCGATGGTTTTTGGCGAAGGCTGGTGGGTCGAGGATGATGAAGTCGAACTGGCGGTTGGAGGCGTCGAGGTAGCTCAGCACGTCGGCCACCACACCTCGGTGGGGTGCATTAGGGCCGAAGTTGAGAGCGACGTTCTTTTCGCAGAGGGCGATGGCTTTACGGCTGATGTCCACAGTCTCCACATAGCGGGCTTCGCCGCGCAGGGCACCGAGGGAGAAGCCGCCCGTGTAGCCGAAGCAGTTGAGGACGATGTGGCCTTGGGCGAGGTCGGCCACCAGCTGGCGGTTGTCGCGCTGGTCGATGAAGAAGCCAGTCTTCTGCCCTTCGAAGAAGTTCACCGCCATGCGGTTGCCCCACTCGGTGAATTCCCACTCCGCAGGCTCGATGCCCCAGAGGTAGCCGTCGGCTGCGGGGAGATTGAGGGTGGCCGAGCTTTTGTCGAATATGGCCTTCAGTCCGTAGGGGGTCAGTTCCTCTTGCATCAACTGGGCCAATAGGGGAAATATGCGGTGCATACCCATCGAGTGGGCTTGGAGGACGAGGATGCCATTGTACCAGTCGGCCACCAAGCCTGGCAGGAAGTCGCCTTCGGCATGGATGAGGCGGAAGACGTTGGTAGTGGGCATGGCGAAGAATCCCATCCGCTCGCGGTAGGCGATGGCGGAGCGGATGCGGTGGCGGAAGAATTCGCGGTCGATGGTGCGGGTGTCGAACGAAAGCACTTTGCAGGCGATGGTGCCGCTTTGGTAGTGGCCTGTGGCCATCCAGTGCCCGTCGGCAGTGCAGACCTCCACCAAGTCGCCTTCTTCGGGCTGGCCTTCGATGCGAGCCACTGCGCCAGAGAAGAGCCATGGATGGTGCCGCTGGAGTGCTTTCTCCTTGCCAGCGGCCACAATCAGTCGAGGGAGGCTCATTGCTTGAGGTCGTGTATGGTCTGCTGTGGGTTTTCGCTCTTGAAGACGGCGTTGCCAGCCACCAGCACATCGGCACCGGCAGCGTAGAGCTGCGCTGCGTTTTGCGGGTTCACTCCGCCGTCCACTTCAATCAGGCAGTGGGGGTTTTGCTGGCAGCACAGCTCGCACAGCTGCTGCACCTTCTTGTAGGTATTCTCAATAAACTTCTGCCCACCGAAGCCGGGGTTGACGCTCATCAGCAGCACCAGGTCGCACTCTGCGATGATGTCCTGCAAGAGCATCACCGAGGTATGCGGATTGAGGGCAACGCCAGCCTTCATGCCGTGGTCGCGGATGCTGTGCACCACGCGGTCGAGGTGGGTGCAAGCCTCATAGTGCACGGTGAGGATATCGGCACCTGCCTGTCGGAAGTCCTCCACATAGCGCCCTGGGTCCATAATCATCAGGTGCACGTCGAGGGGCTTGGTGGAGCAGGTCTTGATGTGCCTCACTATCGGTTGCCCGAAGGAGATGTTGGGCACGAAGAGTCCGTCCATGACGTCCACGTGGAGCCAGTCGCACTCGCTCTGGTTGAGCATAGCTATATCACTGCCCAGATGGGTAAAGTCGGCACTGAGCAGCGATGGAGATACCAGTTTCATTGCCTTATTGTTTGTTGCCGTATTTTTCCTTGAAATGTGCGTTATCCTTGACGTGCCAACGGCTGAATGCAGCATAGATTGCCGCCCCAAGCACCGACACTGCCACCACCGCCAGCATCACCCACCAGCTGAACCTGCCCACTGCCGCTGCCACCACTGCACACATCACATCGCCCACCAAAAACCATACGAGGTATTTCAACAGAAAGACCCAGTAGGAATTGCCCTGCAGCCGGCCCTCGGTGAGGCGTTGCATAATCATATAGTCGGGCAGGAACAACCATGCAGCCCAGTTCTTGCTATTGAGCTTCGACATACTGCTATAGTTTAAGTTTCTCAAAATTGCGCCCGTAGACACCCTCGGCCTTACTGACCGAGACGAAGGCATTTTCATCCAGCCGATGGATAATCTGCATCACGTGGGGCTTGTCAGTACGGTGTACCATCATCAGGAGTACTTTTTGCCCCTGGTGGGTATAGCATCCCTCGCCGTCGAGCAACGTGGCACCACGCCCCACCTCGCGCGTTACTGCTTCGCCTATCTCATTGTTTCGATGCGAAAAGACCATGATTTGGTAGCTCTGCTTATTGCCGTCGAGCACCAAGTCGAGCACGTAGGTCATCACACCCATCACCACATAGCCGTAGATGACGTTGCCAGGGCGGTGGGATACGAAGAACGAGCATCCGATAATCACCACGTCGAGCAGCATGATCACACGCCCAGGCGATATGTTGTGGTATTTGCTCACGATGAGGGCAATAATATCCGTACCGCCCGAGTTGCCCCCCATGATGAAGGAGAGGCCGATGCCCGCACCGCAAAGGGCACCGCCAATAATGGCACACATAAAGGGGTCGAAATGGCTATCGGCGAACCACCGCTCCACATGCAACCCCTGTTGCCAGAAGATGAAGCACACACTGCTTATCACGATGCCATAGATGGTGTTGGCTCCAAACTTGGATCCGAGCATCTTAAATCCGATGGCCACCAGCACACCATTGAATATCAGGTTGAGCACACCGATGGGCAGCTGCCAGCCCCACTGCGCTTGTGCCACCGCCGATAGTATGGCCGAAATGCCACTCACACCGCCACCGATGATCTGTGCTGGCAGCATGAAGGCCGACCAAGCAAAGGTGTAGAGCATCAGCCCCAGTGTGATGACTACGTAGGATAGCACTATCTGCTTCCCTTTCTTGAATATCTGCATTTCTCTTTAATATGTTTTAATTTGCATATTGGCGGGCACCGAAGATGCTGCTGCCAATCCGCACTATGGTGCTGCCTTCCTCAATGGCTAATTGGTAATCGCCACTCATGCCCATCGAAAGCTCACAGAAGGCGGATTCCTCTTTGAATGCTGATGCTTTGAGGTGATTAAAAAGCTCTTTTATAGCACGAAAGTCAGCGCGAACACGCTCAACGTCGTCTGTGTGGCTGGCCATTCCCATCAGCCCACATACCCTCACATGCTCCAGAGGCTTCCAGAGGCTACCATCCAGCGACAATAGCTCTTCGGGGGTGAAGCCGAACTTGGTCTCCTCTTGTGCCACATGCACCTGCAGCAACACGTCCACCACCCTGCCAACCTTGGCCGCTGCCTGCTCCACTGCCTGCAGGTGTTCCACCGAGTCCACACCGTGAATCATGCTCACAAAGCCTATATAGTATTTCAACTGCTTTGCTTGCAGGTGGCCGATGAAGTGCCATTCAATGTCGGCAGGCAACTGCGGGTGCTTGTCGCGCAGTTCAGCGGCATAGTTTTCGCCAAAGATACGCTGGCCAGCACGATAGGCTTCTTCGATGTCGGCCACTGGCTTAGTCTTCGACACCGCTACCAGCCGCACCCCTTCGGGTAGTGTAGCCTTAATTCTTGCTATGTTGTCCTTAATCATCGCCAATTCTAACGCTACCCTTTGCCTATTATTGTGCCACTGGCAAAAGAAAAAAGAGGGGTAGGCTTCGATGGCCTCCCCTCTTTTGCTTTTCATAGGCTTTTTGTAGGCGTCAACCCTCCTTCTGAATATCTTCCAGTCGGGCTTTGACCGCCTTCAATTCGTCATACATCTCCAACCGAGCATAGACGGTATTCAGAGCCGAGAGGCTGTCGTAGAGGTTCTTGCGCTGCATACGCTTGGCCTCTGGGTCGGTCAAGCCATCAATGTAGCTGACCGCAGCCTGGAAGTATTGTATCGACTGGCCGAAGAAGCCACGGGATTCTTCCATAAGCTTGTCGTAAAGACCCGAGTCATCGTCGGGGGGGATAGCATTGGCTGCATCCAGCTTGTCCACCCCACGGTTGAATATCATCTTGCCCATACCGAAGTTGGCATCAAACTGCACTGGCGTGAGGTTCAAGGACTCGTTGTATTTAGCCTCTGCTCCTTCGTAGTCGCCCGTTGTCTCAAGCAGCAAGGCTGCCATCCCCAGTATCTGCGGATAGAGTTTTACTGAATCACGGGTGAGTTCCAGTGCTTTGTTGATCATGTCTTTGCCACCCTCAAGATTGTCGTTGAGCAGGTAGCCTTCGGCCATCAGCAGGTAGGCGTCATAGTAGTTGGGGCGATTGTTCATATAGTTGGTGGCCGTCTTCATAGCCCCCTCCTTGTCTCCCTCCTCCTTATAGACGTTGAAGAGGTTACGGTAGACCTGTGTGCGGTTGGTCTTGCGGCGGACAAGGTTGCTAAAGTAACGCTTCACCTTGTCGTTGTTCTTCAATGCTTTGGCACTCAATCCTGCTATCCACATGCTCTCGCCTGCAAACTTGGCATCGCCCGAGTTGTTGAACATCTCGATGGCACGCTCGGCCACCTCCAATGCCTCTGCATACTGCTGGTTGCTGAGCAGCTCCACCGACTGCGAGTAGTACTCGTTGCCCACAAAGCGGAACACCGAGTTGTTCTCGTTGGCATACTCGTGATTGGCGTCAAGGCGTTTGCATTCCATAGCAGCCTGGTAGGCCTGCTCGGCCCAGTCGGGGGCCAAGTCTTTGAACTTCGACTTGGGGTTGCTGGCCTCACTGCCGATGCGGGCGTAGATCAAGCCTTTGTAGCACCACGTCTTGGCATCGTCCTTGGTGGCCTCGTGCTCGCAGGCTGCATCGATTTCCAGTTTCGCTTTCTTCAGGTAGTTTTTCTTCAAATCCTGTATGGCACTCTGCACGTTGAGCGTCTGTGCACCAGCTCCTGCGGCGGCAAACACCAGCAAGGCAGCCAGTCCGAGTTTCTTGATTTTCATATCTTGCTTTGTTTTGTTGGTTATCACTCTTGACTATTAGTACCGTCGACCTCCGTATTATTGCGTTCTGCCTCTTCGGGGGCTGCGTTTTCACCTTCGGCGACTGGCTCTGCCTCTTCCTCCACGGTGGGCACCTTGGTGATGGAGGCAATGTAATCCTTGCCACGAAGGTCGATAAGCTTGACGCCTTGGGTGGCACGACCAAGCACTCGCAGGTCGCTCACCTTCAAGCGGATGGTGATGCCGCTTCGGTTGATGATCATCAGGTCGTGGTCGTCGGTTACGTTGGTAACGGCCACCAGTGCACCCGTCTTTTCGGTGATTTGCATCGCCTTGACACCTTTGCCACCGCGATGGAGCGTGGCGCGATAGTCGCTCAAGGCCGACCGCTTGCCGTAGCCATGCTCGCTGACCACCAGCAGGTTCTCGTCCTCGCTCGGCAGGAAGAGCATATCGATGACGGCATCATCCTCGCCATCGAGGTCCATACCCTTCACGCCGCTGGCACCGCGACCCATGGTGCGGAACTCTTTCTCGGGGCATATCATCACCTTGCCTTTCTTCGAGGCCAGGAGCATATAGCTTTCGCCGTCGGTCAGGCGCGCGGTGAGCAGCTCATCGCCCTCGCGTATACCCACTGCGATGATGCCTTTCTGCCGCGGACGCGAGTAGGCTTCGAGCGTGGTCTTCTTCACGATGCCGCCTTTGGTGCACATCACAATGTAGTGTCCGCCCACATACTCGCTGTCGCTCAAGGTCTCCACATTGACGTAGGCTTTCACCTTGTCGTCGGGCTCAATATTGATGCAATTGAGTATAGGCCGCCCTTTGGCGTTCTTCTCGCCCTCTGGCACCTCGAAGGCACGCATCCAGTAGCAGCGACCTTTCTCGGTGAAGAAGAGCAGGTAGTTGTGGTTGGTGCAGGTGAAGATATGCTCCACGAAGTCCTCGCTTCGCACCGCGCTGCCTTTCGACCCCACACCGCCGCGGCTCTGCGTGCGGTATTCCGCCAAGGGCGTACGCTTGATGTAGCCTTTGTGCGAGATGGTGATGACCACCTGCTCGTCGGGTATTGTATCCTCGATGCGGAAGCCAGCGGCATCGTATTTGATCTGGGTGCGACGCTCATCGCCGTACTTTTCTTTTATCTCCTGCAGCTCGCCTTTGATGACCTGCATCAGCACCGCGTGGTCGCCCAATATCTCTTTGCAACGCTCGATAAAGCGAAGCTTTTCGTCGTACTCGTCCTGGAGCTTCTGGCGCTGGAGACCCGTGAGCTGCGAGAGGCGCATATCCACAATGGCTTGTGCCTGAAGTTCGCTGAACTGGTAGCGATCCATCAATCCCTGACGGGCATCCTCGGGGGTCTTGCTGGCACGGATGAGGGCCACAATCTCATCGATGATGTCAATGGCACGCAGCAGTCCCGAGAGGATGTGGGCACGCTTCTCGGCCTCGGCCATGTCGAACCGCGTGCGGCGCGTAACCACCTCCTCGCGATGCTCCACAAAGTATTGGATGAGCTCTTTGAGGTTGAGCAGTTTGGGTCGACCCTTCACCAGGGCAATATTGTTCACCGCAAAGCTGCTCTGCAGTTCGGTGAGCTGGAAGAGCTTGTTGAGAATGACGTTGGGTACCACATCATTGCGCAGCACGTAGACCACGCGGATGCCATCCTTGTCGCTCTCGTCGCGGATGTCGAGTATACCCTCGATTTTCCCCTCCTTCACCAGGTTGGCCGTCTTCTTGATCATCTCGCTCTTATTCACGCCGTAGGGGATGGTGGCGGCCACGATGACGTTGTGACCCTTGTTGTCCTCCTCTATCTCGGTGTCGGCACGCACGATGATGCTGCCGCGGCCTGTGGTGTAGGCTTCGCGCACTCCGTTGTAGCCATAGATGGTGCCTCCCAGCGGGAAATCGGGTGCCTTGATGTGCTGCATCAGCTCCTCGATGCTGAGGTCGGGATTATCGATATAGGCCATGCAGCCGTCGAGGCACTCACTGAGGTTGTGGGTGGGCATATTGGTGGCCATACCGACGGCAATACCGTTGCTACCGTTGACCAGCAGGTTGGGAATCTTGGCTGGCAGAACCGAGGGCTCCTCGCCCTCATTGTCGTAGGTGGGCACCATATCGACGGTGTCTTTATCAATATCGGTCACCAACTCGTTGCTGATTTGCTTCATTCGAGCCTCGGTGTAGCGCATAGCAGCAGGCGAGTCGCCATCGATTGAGCCGAAGTTGCCTTGCCCATCCACCAGCGTGTAGCGCATCGACCAATCCTGAGCCATGCGCACCAAGGCACCGTAGATAGAGCTGTCGCCGTGGGGGTGGTACTTACCCATGACGTCGCCCACGATGCGTGCACACTTCTTGGTCGGTGTGTTGTAGCGGATGCCGTTTTCGTTCATCGAAAAGAGGATTCGACGATGCACCGGCTTGAAGCCATCGCGCACATCGGGAAGCGCCCGCGAGACAATGACCGACATCGCGTAGTCGATATAGGCAGTCTTCATCGTGGTCTCTATGTCCACACGGGTGATTTTTTCGTTGTCAGAAGCCATAGTCCGATTTCGTATTTTTCAGTGTTACAAACGCTTGCCAAAATGCCCCACACGGGCATCAATCCACAAAGGTACACATTTTTTTTCGTATTTACCACCCCTGCACGTAAAAAGTTATCAACATTTTCCCCCATCCCTCCCCCACCCCTCCCCCAAGCTCGCAGTTTCCTTCTATCTGTCAGCCACCTGCCCCCTGCCATCCCCTCATCTTTTCACCTCCATTCTGCCTGTTTTCTATCCCGCTATCCCACAAGCTGTTGGTAGGCAGTTCTTCAATAGTTCTTCAATAGTTCTTCAATAGATGTTCAATAATTATTGAAGAACGATTGAAGAACGATTGAAGAACGATAGGCGATCGAAGCCAGCTGAAAGGGGGCTAAAATAGGCAGTAAAGTGGGCAACATTGGGAGGGAAAAATGGTGGGTGCGAAGGGAGTTTCAACAATGTGCTGTTGAAAATATGTTGTGGCACGGAATTTGATAGTGGGGTTTTTGTAGTAACTTTGCAGCCCGATTGATAGGGATTGACACCAAAAGAATGACGCTATGTACGAACACTTGAGTGAAAACACACGCATGATAGTGCCCTACGCTCGCGAGGAGGCTAAACGGCTGAAGAACGGCTCTGTCGGCGTAGAGCACCTGATGCTGGCTTTGACGAGGATGCCCGACTGCTCTGCCCTGTCGATTCTGACGGCGCTGGGGGTGGATATTATGCAGCTTAAGGAGATCATCGAACGCAACGTCAGCAATGCCCAGGCCGATGTGCGCTACACCGAGGATGCCGATATTCCCATCCTGCGGCAGACCGACAAGGTGATCCGTTTGAGCTACCTGGAAAGTCTGAAACTGAAATCCCCCGAGATACACACCGCCCATATTGTGCTGGCAATGCTGCAGGAGGGGGACAACTTGGTGGCCAACCTGCTCAATAAGGCTGGGGTGGACTACAACCGCTTTTTCCGCTCGGTGGGTGGTGGAGCGGCTGGCAACAAGCCACAAACCGACTACGACTTCAGCTCGCAGACGAGCGAGGACGACAACGATGATGCCTATGCCGACCCAGAGAAGGATTTTGCCCGTCGCCATACAGCGGCACGGGGCGAGAAGGAGAAGAAGAGCGGGACACCCGCGCTGGAGAACTTCGGGCGCGACCTGACGAAGTTGGCTGCCGAGGGGAAGCTCGACCCGATAGTGGGTCGCACGGCGGAGATGGACCGCATTGCGCAGATACTGAGTCGCCGCAAGAAGAACAACCCCATCCTCATCGGCGAGAGTGGCGTGGGCAAGAGTGCCATTGCCGAGGGGTTGGCCATTCGGATTGCCGAGGGGAACGTGCCCCGCACACTCTACGGCAAGCGGCTGCTGAGCCTCGACCTTGCCTCGCTGGTGGCTGGCACCAAGTATCGCGGCCAGTTTGAGGAGCGCATGAAGGCTATCCTCGGCGAACTGGAGCAGCACCCCGAGATTATCATCTTCATCGATGAGATCCACACCATCGTCGGGGCAGGGTCGGCCAGCGGCAGCCTCGACGCCAGCAATATGTTCAAGCCTGCACTTTCGCGCGGAAGCATCCAGTGCATCGGCACCACCACCCTCGACGAGTACCGCCAATATATCGAGAAGGATACCGCCCTCGTGCGCCGCTTCCAGAAGGTGCTAGTCGAGCCCGCCACTGCCAATGAGACGCTCGAGATTCTGAACAACATCAAGGATAAGTACGAGGCTCACCATCGCGTGCGCTTCACCGACAAGGCACTGCAAGCCTGCGTGGACCTCACCGAGCGCTACGTCAGCGACCGCCTACAACCCGACAAGGCCATCGATGCCCTCGACGAGGCTGGTGCGAGGGTGCGAATAGCCAACATGAAGGTGCCCGAAGAGATTGTGCAGCTGGAACGCGAGGTGGAGCAGGCGGCAGCCAAAAAACGCGAGGTGCTGGCCGAGAAGCGCTACAGTGAGGCAGCTCAATACCGCGATGCCGAGCGCGACCTGACTGCCAAACTGGCCGACCTCAAAGGCCAGTGGGAAGCCAGCGAGAAGGAGAACAGCGTGGAGGTGGGCGAGGCCGATGTGGCAGCAGTGGTGGCGATGATGACTGGTGTGCCAGTGGAACGCATCGCCGAGAACGAGAGCACACGCCTAATGCAGATGGAGAGCGAGCTGAAGGATGCCGTGGTGGGACAGGATGAGGCCATTCGGCAGATTGCGCGCGCCATACGCCGCAACCGCGCTGGCCTCAAGGACCCCAATCGGCCCATTGGCAGCTTCCTCTTCCTCGGCCCCACAGGCGTCGGCAAAACCTACCTGACCAAGATTTTAGCCAAATACCTCTTCGACAGCGAGGCTGCCATGATTCGCATCGATATGAGCGAATACATGGAGAAGTTCGCCGTCAGCCGCCTGATTGGGGCACCTCCAGGATATGTGGGCTACGAGGAGGGCGGTCAGCTGACCGAACGCGTCCGCCGCAAGCCCTACAGCATTGTGCTGCTCGACGAGATTGAGAAAGCCCACCCCGACGTGTTCAACGTGCTGCTGCAGGTGCTCGACGACGGGCAACTGACCGATGGCATCGGGCGCAAGGTGGATTTCAAAAATACGATTATCATCATGACCTCCAACATCGGCAGCCGCCAGTTGAAGGATTTCGGTACAGGCGTAGGATTCAACACCGCCGCCCGCGAGGCCGAGAAGAGCGAGCGCCAGCGCGACGTCATTGAGAAGAGCCTCAAGCAAAGCTTCGCTCCCGAGTTTATCAACCGCATTGACGACATCATCTATTTCAACTCGCTCCAGCGCGACGACATCCACCGCATCATCGACATCGAGCTGCGTGGCCTCTTCGGACGCATAAGGCAGATGGGTTTCGAGGTGGAGATGGACGAGAAGGCCAAGGATTTCCTCGTGGCCAAGGGATGGGACGAGCAATACGGTGCACGCCCGCTGCGCCGTGCCATCCAGCGCTATGTGGAGGACGACCTGGCCGACGAAATTATCAAGGCCGATATTCTCCCTGGCGACACCCTGCACATCACTGCCGACGAGGATCGCATCAGCTTCGACATCGAGAAGGGCGAGACTTCGCTCAGTTTGGAGCAGGATTTCGCGGCTGCAGCCGTGCCTGCGGAATAGCCTCGGAGCGAAGGCAGAAACGTGGGGGGGGGGGGGGGG
>JAFTBM010000028.1 GCA_017455205.1 Bacteroidales bacterium | reverse complement strand
TGAAAACTATCTGTTTTGCCATAATTGCTTGTCCTTTCTTTTTTCTGATTGTTCTGAGTACTCTGATTAATTGTTAAATAATCGCGTAGATGTCGCTTTCTTTCATGATCATCAGCTTCTCGCCGTCGATTTCGATCTCGGTGCCGCTGTACTTGCCGTAGAGGACTTGGTCGCCCACCTTGACGGTCATCTCGTGGTCTTTAGTACCCTTGCCCACGGCGAGGACTTCGCCGCGCTGCGGTTTCTCCTTGGCGGTGTCGGGGATGATGATGCCGCTGGCGGTCTTCTGTTCAGCCTCGGCGGGACGCACGAGGACTCTGTCAGCTAATGGTTTAATTGTCATAATGCTTATAGTTTTTAGTTGTTGAACATTTCTTGTTTCTAACACATCCCTTTGTAAGCAACATCCGTGCCAATAAATTTCATTCACATTTTCCTCTGCCAATTTGTCAGCCCCTCTGACAATATGATTCTTGCCTATGTCAACCATAACAAAGGAAGAGGGTGGATTATATCCCCACCCTCTCTTGATTACTGCAAGACTTCTACGTCTGTAAATTCTTGTTCTTCAGGTGTACGCTGTTCTATAACAGAATGCACCGTTTTGAAAAATTGCTCCACCTTGCTGATAGTAGTCATGGCAAGGAGGCTGGCAAGGCTGATGCCG
This sequence comes from Bacteroidales bacterium, assembly GCA_017455205.1. GTDB lineage: Bacteria > Bacteroidota > Bacteroidia > Bacteroidales > P3 > Colimorpha. Next base: position 22,949 of record JAFTBM010000028.1, on the reverse strand, counting down.
AGGAATCCTACGCCCATAGCTATGCTTACCACCGCTGCTCCCCACTGCTCGGAAAATATTGTCAACCCACCCAGGAGAGTCACCACTATGCCCACAGCAAGTATCCACCCCCAATAGCTCACCTTCGCCTTGTGGCTACGCACAGCGGCCACGATAAACTCTACGCCCTCGAAGAGGATAAAGACTCCGATGAGCATAGCGATGATGTGAGGGTAGATAATTATCAAAAGCCCTACCAATGCCATAGCACAGGCTGCCACTATCAGCAGCACGTTGGTCTGTCCTTCAACCTTATGGCGGCTGGAAAAGAAAGTAGCTACCCCTGCCAGTATGATGGCAAGACCTGCAATCCACGCTATCGATTTCAGCGTTCCCTGTGGCACACAAAAGCACATCAATGCCAAAGCGAGGAAGACCAACGCCCGGACAAGGTAGGATGTTTTAGTGGATTTAAGCATAACGGACTATTTTTCATTGAATCTTATTGGCCTGTGCTGCACCCGATGGAGTAGCTATGCTGGCACGCATGTCGGTGTCGGCCTGGATGTTCTTCATGCGATAGTAGTCCATGATGCCGAGGTTTCCGCTGCGGAAGGCTTCGGCCATGGCCAGTGGCACTTCGGCCTCAGCCTCTATCACGCGGGCACGCGCTTCCTGTGCCTTTGCCTTCATTTCTTGCTCTTGAGCCACTGCCATTGCACGACGCTCCTCGGCTTTGGCTTGGGCAATATTTTTGTCGGCATTGGCCTGATCCATCTGCAACTGGGCACCGATGTTCTTACCCACATCAATATCGGCTATGTCAATGGATAATATTTCGAAGGCAGTACCGCTATCCAGACCCTTGGTGAGGACAAGTTTGGAGATGCTATCGGGATTTTCCAACACCTGCTTATGGCTCACGGCTGAACCAATGCTGGTTACAATACCTTCTCCCACGCGAGCCAAGATGGTCTCCTCTCCAGCACCACCTACCAGCTGCTTGATATTGGTACGCACCGTAACGCGTGCTTTTGCAATCAGCTGAATGCCATCCTTGGCCACTGCAGCCACTGGCGGCGTGTCAATCACTTTGGGATTAACTGAAGTTTGCACGGCTTTCAGCACATCGCGACCTGCCAAGTCTATAGCAGTAGCTGTCTTGAAGTCAAGGTCCATATTAGCCTTGTCGGCACTGATGAGTGCATTGACCACGCTGCCCACATGGCCACCGGCCAAGTAGTGAGCCTCCAAATCGTTTTGTTTGATACGCAGACCAGCCTTGGTGGCAGAAATCAAGTTGCCCACTATCACCGAAGGAGGCACTTTGCGGAAGCGCATAAAGATGAGCTGCACCAGCGAAGTGTGGGCTCCGCTAACCAATGCCTGAAACCAGATGCCTACGGGCACCAAGTAGAGGAACAGAATAAGCGCAATAACGCAAATGGTAATGATAATTGCTGTTGACATAATGTTTTGTTTTTAATTGGTTTGCTGACTGAAACGATCATCGCTGGTCTCCACCACATCAATGCGGTAGCCTTCCACGGCCACTACCTCCACCGCACGGTCGGGGTCGATGAACTTATTGATGGCATGCACCTCTACCTGTTCGCCCTCTATCAGGGCTTTGCCCGTCGGCGCAAGGCGCGAAATGGTAACCCCTTTGGCGCCAGGTTTGATGTTAGCATCCAGACGGTTCACCTGGCTGTCGCTCTCTTCGTCGAGGCTAAACCGCTTCCACGTCTTTTTGCGGAGAAAGAGCCACAAGGCAAGGACGCAGAGCAGTATCGAACATACCAGCACTATCGTCCCCACCGTGTTGCCATGCAGCAAGTAAGTCTGCCACACTCCAAATCCAATCAACCCCACGCCGATGATGCCAGCAATGCCTCCTGGCAGGGCCACAATCTCGAGGGCAAGCAGCAGGATGCCCGTCAGAAGTACGATAATCAATAGTGTTGTGCTCATATCAGATGTGTTTTATTCTTTTATTTCCGATGTCAGTTGTTTGTCGAGTAGTGCGGTGTGCATTGGCAAAAGGTCGGAATAGGAGCCGTGCTTGACCGTACACTGACCCGTGTAATGCACCAGTATAGCACACTGTTCGGCCTGCTCCATCGTGTGCCGACAGATGTCCACCAGCGATTTGATGACGTAGTCGAAGGTGTGGACATCATCGTTGTAGAGCACGAGATTGCAACCGTCGTCTTCCAAGACATCGGCCTCATCATCGGCCATCGGACTGGTATAGGTCTGCTCTTCCATCTTTTGTCAGATTAGCAATGCTATGGCTTGGGCACTGATGCCCTCCTGTCGCCCTTCGAACCCGAGATGCTCGGTAGTTGTGGCCTTGACCGAGACCTGCTCTATGCCGATACCCAGTGTCTGCGCTATGTTGGCTCGCATGGCGGGAATATGTGGTGCCATTTTAGGGGCTTGCGCCACGATGGTGGCATCAATATTACCCACCGTGTAGCCACTCTCGCCCAACAACCTCCCCACCTCGGCCAGCAGCTTGAGGCTGCTGATACCGCGATACCGTTCATCGGTGTCGGGAAAATGCTGTCCGATATCCCCCAGCGCTGCCGCACCGAGCAGTGCATCGCACACTGCATGGAGCAGCACATCGGCATCGCTATGCCCCACCAGTCCGTGGCTGTGTGCTATTCTCACCCCCCCCATCCACAAGGGCAACCCCTCGCCGAGGGCGTGAACATCATATCCCGTGCCTACCCTCATCGCTATTTTGCTTTCTGCATCTCCAGCGTCAGCCCTATGCGGATGGTGTTGGCCAAGGGACTGGTGGATATGGTGGTGGTGGGTATAAGATAGGAGAGGTCGAAGGCAAACATATTGTAGCGCAATCCCACACCGACCGTGGCATACTTCCGCCCGCCTTTGTTTTCATGCTCGTAGAAGTAGCCAGCGCGCACAGCAAACATATCCGCATACCAGTATTCGGCACCCACCGAGAATTGCAATTCCTGAAACTCCTCCGTCATACCGCCCGGTGCATCGCCGAAGCTTTTCAGCGCTCCAGCCACCGAGCTGCCCGTTTTGTACTCGTTCCACGCCTCGGTGTCGCCCTTGGCAGGCGGCGTGGGGACAAGCAGCTTGTTCACATCCACCAAGGCACTTACCTTGTTGTAGTTGTCTATCGTGTAGGAGTAGCGTCCGCCGAGGCGCAGGTTGGCTGGGAGGTATTCCTTGTCGTTGTCGTCGTCGCTATACGAAAGCTTGGCACCCAGATTGGAGATATGCACACCGAGTGCCAGCATCTGACCCTCAACCAGCGGCTTTTGGTAGTACAGTCCCAAGTCGGCAGCAATGGAATTGGCCGCGTGGGTCTCGGTGTGTTCGCCACCTTGGCTGATGACCGCCCCATTGGTGAGGTCGCTGCGGATAAAACGCCCACTGGCACCAATCGACAGCACATCGGAAAGCATGAGTGAATACGTTGCGTCAATAGCGAACTCGTTGGGGTGTATGGTCTGCAGCGAGACGCCATCCTCATCGGTGTTGTCGATGTCGCCCAGCGTGAAGTAGGTTAGGCCGAGAGCCGCCGTGGAACGATTGTTGATGCGGTAGAATCCGCTGAGGTAGAAGAGGTTCATATCACCCACTTTGAGGTTGCGAAGCCAAGGGGTGTAGGTAAGCCCGACGCCCATCTCGTCCTCGATGAAGGCGAATTTGGCATTGTTCCAGTGAGCCGAGTAGAGGTCGGGCGTCGAAGCCACACCAGCATCGCCCAGCGCACTCCCCACGGCATCGGGAGCGATAAGGAGGATAGGCATACCCGTGGATATATAGTTTTTCTCTGTGTTTTGCCCAGTCCAGCTGGTGTTATTGCCCGAGGTGGTCTGTGCCTCGGCTGCAACAGTGAGCGAAGCTATCAAGGCGAGCAGGGTGAGTCTTTTCATTTTCGTTAGTTTGATGGTCTTGTTTTGTTGCTTTAACGAGGTGTGGCGATATTTATTGCGTCAGCGTACAATTACTTTTGCGGTGGACTGGTGTGTCTCGCCGTCAGTGGTTTGCACCAGCATCCGTGCCAGGTAGAACCCAGGCCCAGCTTGGCTGGCATCCCACCTGACGGGACCTACCACGTAGCTTCCCTCCTCCACCGCTGCCGTCAGCGTGGCGATATGCCCACCTTGTGGCGAGAATATCTGCAGCTCGGCCGAGGCTATGGCCACGCTGTGGTTGGTTTCGTAGCGGAAAGTGGCTTCGCCCGCTACTGGATTGGGATACACCGTCAGCGAAGCGAACTGCGTGGTGTCGGTCGGTCGGACGTAGAAGCTGATGGTGGCCTCGTTGGAATAGCCCCAGATGTTCCACGCCTTGAGCGTCAGCGTGTGGCGGCCATAGCCGATGTCTTCCAGCGGATAGCGTAGCGTGCCGCGTCGGCTGTCGTCGATATCGGGCGTGAAGAAGTCGTTGAGCACCAGTGCACTCCCTGTGTGTCCATCGACCACGGCAGTGATGTCGTGTCCCAATCCCGACCCGAATGCGTTGATTCCCACGCTGTCGCTTATCAGAGCCACCAACTCGGGACTGCCATCTGTCAGCCCGCCGCTGCGGAAATTGGTGTCGCCGAGGAAGAGCCGTATCTCGGGGCGAACCTCGTGGACATCAGCCTCCTCATCGAGCCCGCCGAAAAGCAGCCTGCTGTGGCAACCCGCCGCATCTTCGCTGCCGCTGACTGCATAGTGGCTCAATTTCCCTGCAGCATATTGGAACACCACGTCGCGCGGCACGGTGAACGTATACTCGAAATGGCCTCCTCTGACGGGTGCCGACCCTTTGTAGAGCACATTTTTTTGCTGCTGGAATGCCACCTCGGTGCCAGGGTTATCGTTGGCCAAGGTGTAGCACTGCGTGGGGCGGTCGAACACAACGGGATAGACCACCCCGTCGAATGCACCGTCCAGCGTGCCATCGCTCTCGCGCACCTCGCCGCTGATGGTTACCTGCGAGAGGGCACGGGCAGTGTCCATCGTCGCCCCACCGACTGCCTTGCCTCCTATGTGGGTTACCACCACCCGCTTGCGTGGCACCGCCAAGTGCAACGCCGGGTCGCCCGTCAGCCCAATGCAGGGCGACACCCGCGTCCGATTCTTGGCCATCCGCAGGGCATCGCCCACCGTGTTGGCGGGGTCGAGGGCAAAGAGTATCACGTCGGTATTGAACCGCTCTATATGGCTTATCGGGCGCGAGGCACTGACCACCGCCACCGCACCTCCTCGAGCCAGCAAGAAGCTCTCGGCACCGCACTCCTCGTCAATCAAGTCGTGGTAGCCATACGAGCAGGTGGAAGTTACGAACAACGGCAGCCTATCCACGTTGCTATATCCCACCACATCGGCTGGCTCTATATAGCGCTCGGTGCCGATATAGCGCGTTGAGCCATGCCCTATGTAGTTGATCAGCAGGCAGCCGTAGTTGATACGCTGCGAGAGGGCGTTCTTGAGCTCGGGATAAAACGACCCGATGGCACCCGACTGCTGTGTGTAGGCATCAGCGTAGAGGCGGTCGACGTTGAGCGAAGGAAACTGATCGGCAATCTTCTGCGCTGTCATCTCGGAGGAATGCACAAACGAGGTGTCGCCTGGCTTGCCAGGGTCGGCATCGTCGGCCAAAAGGGCCACGTAGTTGCGCCAGTCGCCGCTGTGTCCCGCAGTGCCCAAATCGCGCTTGGTCATGTAGCCTTCCACCTTATCCACCATGTGCCGTGCCTCGGCCAGGCTCTTGGCCGGCAGCCGTCCCACGGCCACATCCAGCACCTCGCCACCGCTCCCCATCGCGTCGTCGCCGAGGTAGCCCATCATGTCGTCGCTGGCATACGACACCCCGTCGTCGTCAAACGAGAACGGCGTCTCATACGTCACCACCTGTGGCAGCCCATGACCTAGCACATCGCGCGGGTCGTAGGTGGCCTTGCCCAGCAGCAGCATGTAGCGCGGCGGCTGCGAGGGATGACGCTCTTTGAGGTTGCGCAGGAAGGCACGCAGCGCCATCGGGTCCTGCTTGCCCGAGGAGTATTCGTTGTAGACCTCATCGGCACTGACCACTACGGCATCCAGCCCATCCATCACCTCGTGCAGCGAGGCGATGCGCTCGGCCTGCTCGCGCAGCAGCGGATGGCAGACCACCACATAGTCGGCAGCCGCGCATCCGTGGAGGTTCTGGTTGGGCAGCGGAGCAATCTCGCTCGGCGTAGCATAGCTGCCGCTACCAAAGACGAGGTAGGTGCGGCAACCACGGGTGCTGTCAGTCCAGCGCCCATCGTTCAACGCCATCTCGCGCACTGCATTGTGCCGACTGATGTCCCACACCCTTACGCCTGCCACCGACCCTCCGAGGGCAAACGCCGCCGTGCTGCCCAAGTGCCGATGGTTGCGCACTATCATTTGTCCACCGCCGTAGGTGAGCCCCACCAAGCCATTGACCTCAATAAAGTCAAGGTATCCCTCGGCAGTGCTCTCGCCTGGCGTGAACCTCACCGCCACAGCCAAGCGCTGCACCTGTGCATCGAGCTGCTCACGCCATACGCCGTAGACCGTCGACGGGTTGATCAAATGGTTGTTGCTCATCCCGCTGGTGCTGACGCTGAAGGCACTCGCATTCACTCCCTTTGCGGCCAACCCGTAGCGCAGCTTAAGCTCGCGTGCCGCACTCGGCAGCTCCAGCGTGAAAGTCCGCTGGTTCATACTGGTGCTGAATTTCTCGCCCATCCAGAGCTGGCCAGTGCGGTAGATGTTCACCAAGTCATTGTTCACCGTGGCCACCGCGTCGTAGTCGCCCATCACCGTGTCGGGCACCACGCTCTGTGCTGCGGCTATGCGGTGGGGCGAAGCCGCGGTGGTAGTCAAGAAATAGTAGTTAGCCGAGGCATAGGCGTGCCGCTGCAGCTCCCACCGACGGTCAGCCTCCTCATAAGTCCACACATCCGTCCCCTCGCCGTAGAACAGCACCTCATCCTCGCTGTCGAACCGCCCGTTGCCATTGTGGTCAATCACCTCGATGGCCACAGGTTGCAGGTCTGTCGTGGGCGTCAGGCTGTTGCGCAGCTCCAGCTGCCGCCCACTGCCACCATAAATCCCTATGCGGCTCACCTCGGCACCCGCCAGCCCAGGCACATTGGCCACCGTCAGCCGATAGACTGCCGCGGTCTGCACCCGCAGCCGCCACCACTGCCCCGCGGCCAGCACCGAGGCTTCTTGCCCCGCTGCCGTGGCCGATGCGGCCAGTAGCACCATGTATAGCAACGCCTTGCGCATAGATATTCGCTCTTTTACTTTCTCCAAAACGCTTCCACCACTCTTTTATTGCTTCCACCGTGCAATTTTTATGCCAACCTTTTGCCTCCTGCACCCCAAAGGCCACTCCGCCACCCAAATCCCCCTCCCCCACCCCCTCTCTAATTCTCAATTTTCAGTTCTCAATTCTCAATTCTCTATCCAATTTTCAATTCTCAATTTTCAATTCTCCATCCAATTTTCAATTCTCAATTTTCAATTCTCAATTACCACTTGGTCCGTGTCATCTCCGTGTCAACTCCGTGTCAGGTCCGTGTCACCTCCGACTCAACACGGAGATGGGACGGGGATCAGACGGCCCTCGGGCGGCGAAACCACGCCCCTGGTGCCCACCGACAGCGGCAAGCCCCAAAGCAGCTGCAACAAGCGGCTCAAATCTTTTGTTGGAAGATTGACAATTATTTCGTAACTTTGCCGCAGAATTGGCCAACCAGCTGGCATTGAAACTTCAAACCGTATGTACACACACCTCAAGACCGAGAGCCGTGGGCAGGTAGCCCTGCTGACCATCAGTGCCCCACAGAGCCTCAATGCACTCAACAGCACCATCCTGGGCGAGATGAACGACTACCTCGACCATTTTGACGCCAGCCTCCACCGCTGCCTCGTCATCACGGGCGAGGGGGCGAAGAGCTTCGTGGCGGGGGCCGACATCAGCGAGATGGCCACGCTCGATGCTGCTGCGGGCGAAGCTTTCGGGAGGCTGGGTGCCTCGGTGTTTAGAAAGGTGGAGACCCTCGCCTGCCCAGTCATCGCGGCGGTCAACGGCTATGCCCTCGGCGGAGGGTGCGAGCTGGCACTGGCTTGCGATATACGCATCTGCTCCGACAATGCCCGCTTCGGTCAACCCGAGGTGGGGCTGGGAATCATCCCAGGCTTCAGCGGCACCGTGCGGCTGGCACGTGCAGTAGGCATGGGAATGGCAAAGCAGCTGATATTCACTGGCAAGCCCATACGCTCCGATGAGGCATTGCGTATCGGGCTGGTCAATGCCGTAGTGCCACAGGCCGAGCTGCTGGACAGGGCATTAGAGCTGGCTGCCCAGATTGCCGCCCAGGCACCGCTGGCGGTGCAGGCAGCCAAGAAGTGCATCAACTCGGGGTGGGACTTGGATGCCGACGAGGCCATTGCTTTCGAGAACCGCGCCTTCGGACGCTGCTTCGCCACCGAGGACCAGAAGCAGGGCATGCGCGCCTTCCTCGAAAAGCAGAAATACGAATTCCAAGGGAAATAAAATATGAACTACTTCACCGAACAATCAATCAAACTGGCCAACCAGCAGAACTACCTTGATTTGTTATTTCCAGTTTACCCCTTGAACCCCGACATTATACGCGAGATTGACAGCACACTTTGGGGTGCGATTGAAAAGTCGTACAACAGAAATGACAACCAAGCATTGTTCCGTGCATTGCTTGACTTGGATCTATTCCCTGTCAAGGACGGATACGTCCCTTTCTTTCGGCTTGACAAGAGTGCCATTGAGCGAAATCCCGATACTATCAACCGCATCTGCGGACGCATACGCGAGATGGGTCTTGACCAGCTCTACGAGCGATGCACCCAGCCAAAAGAGACAAATCGCCAAATGGGACAGCTGTTCCGCCAGTGGATACGGAGAGGTGTCCTCGGCATGGGAATGGTCGATGTGGGCAACTTTTCGGAGGGAATGAACAATGTTATCCTTGATGGCAGCGACAATGCTCTAATGCAATTTGCACAAACTAACCTGGGGTACACAAGGGACAAAGGCATTGACTTCATCGCCTACCGCAACAAGCAGTATGTGATTGGCGAAGCCAAATTCATTTCAGACGAAGGCGGACACCAAAACGACCAGTTTCTTGATGCTATGACTACCTTACGCTCGAAAGTTAATGAAAACGTGCAATGTGTAGCTATACTGGATGGTGTACTCTACATCCATTCACGCAAAAAAATGTACCGCACAATCACCGAGGGAAACCTACTCGTGATGAGTGCATTGCTACTACGTAACTACCTGTACACATTGTGAGATGAACAACCTTCTGATACACGGCGAGAATATTCAAGGGCTGAACTACCTAATGGAAAAGAGGTCGTTACGTGGGAAGATAGACCTCGTATACATAGATCCTCCATTTGCCACAGGTTCTGATTTTGTAGTAAGCGATGACAGGGTATCTACAATCAGTTCCTCCCGCAGCGGAGATATCGCCTACTCCGACAAAGTAACTGGGATGGAGTTTGTGGAGGAAATTAGGAAGCGTTGCATCCTCCTCAAAGAACTCCTGTCGGATAGAGGATCCATATATTTGCATACCGACTACAAGATTGGGCACTACCTAAAGGTGATGATGGATGAAGTGTTCGGCATCAAAAACTTCAGAAACGACATCACCCGTATAAAATGCAATCCCAAGAACTTCGACAGGGTGGGCTACGGCAATATGAAAGACCTTATCCTGTTCTACTCGAAAACGGCGAGCCCCATTTGGAATGAACCACGCTGGGAATACTCTGAAAAGGATATGGAAAAATTGTTTCCTAAAATTGACAAAAACGGCAGGAGATACACCACTGTTCCCATCCATGCACCTGGAGAGAGTGCCAATCCTCAATCTTTCAAGGGTATCATGCCACCAAAAGGACGCCACTGGAGAACAGACGTTGCACAGCTGGAAGAATTAGACCGCAATGGACTCATTGAATGGTCGGCCAAAGGTAATCCTCGAAAGATAAACTATGCCGACGAAGGATCTGGCAAGCGGGTACAGGATGTCTGGCTTGACTATAAAGACCCGCAATATCCGACTTACCCAACCGAAAAAAACCAGGACTTCATTGATATGATTGTGCAAACATCCTCGAATGAAGACAGCATTGTGCTGGACTGCTATTGCGGCAGCGGCACAACGCTAAAGTCCGCATCGGACAACGGCCGTTCTTGGATAGGCATTGACCAATCGGCAATGGCCATAAAAGCCACAAAAGAGAAGCTTGGACAGCAACAAACGCTCTTTTCCTCCGAGTACGAATATGTTGAGTTATAGCAGACAATATTTTAATTCATAAAACTCTACAATTATGAAAATCTGTGTTATCGGGACGGGGACTATGGCCAAGGGCATTGTCAAAGCCTTTGCAGCAAAAATGCCCGTCGTCATGAAAAGCCGCACGCAGGCCAGCCTCGACAAGGCTATGGCCTCCATTGCCAAGGGCTACGGCAAGCTGGTGGAGAAAGGCAAGATGAGCCAAGAGGCAGTTGATGCCCTTATGGCCAATATTGGCACCACCACCGACTATGCCAGCTTTGCCGATGCCGACCTCGTCATTGAGGCTGCCGTCGAGGAGATGGGTCTTAAGAAAGAGGTATTCGCCCAGCTGGATACTATCTGCAAGGCGGAGGCCATCTTTGCCACCAATAGCAGTTCGCTCTCCATCACCGAGTTGGCGGCTTGCACCTCGCGCCCGTCGCAGTTTATCGGTATGCACTTCTTCAACCCAGCCGACCGTATGGCACTGGTGGAGGTTATCCGTGGGCAGCTCACTTCCGACGAGGTGGTGAAGTGCGTTCTCGATTTGGCTACGGCCATCGGGAAGCAGCCCGTCGAGGTGAAGGAGGCTCCGGGCTTCGTGGTGAACCGCATCCTGATACCAATGATCAACGAGGCGGTAGGCATCTTGGCCGACGGCATTGCCACGGCCGAAGATATCGACAAGTGCATGCAACTCGGCGCCAACCACCCGATGGGACCTCTGGCTTTGGCCGACCTGATTGGCAACGATGTGAACTTGGCCATCATGGAGGTGCTCTACCGCGAGTTTGGCGACCCCAAGTATCGCCCCCATCCGCTGCTGCGCAAGATGGTGCGTGCTGGGTTGCTCGGTCGTAAGTCGGGCGAAGGCTTTTACAAGTATTGAGGCTAATACCACTGGTAGAGGACATAAACAGAGCCGCCTCGCGGAAGCGAGGCGGCTCACTTGTTTTCAACTGACTTACGCCACTGGTTGGATTATCCTTCGTAGAAGGGCATCTTGACCGTTACAGCCTTGAGCAGCTTCTCGCGTATCTTGATGTAGATTTCAGTACCCGTCTTGGCATATTCGGCCTTGACCAATGCGGTGCCGATATTCTTACCCGTCGAAGGGCTGGGACTGCCGCTGCGCACCTCGCCTATCTTGTTGCCCTCGGCGTCGCAGACCTCGTAGCCGTTGCGAGCAATGCCGCGGTCAATCATCTCGAAGCCTGCAATCTTGCGCTTCACGCCTGCGGCCTTCTGTGCCACGAGGAGCTCCTTGTTGATAAAGGTGTTGTTTTCGGCTTTGAGCTTGGTAATCCAGGCCAGCGGAGCCTCGAGGGGGCTGATGGTGTCGTCCATCTCGTGGCCATAGAGGCAGAATCCTTTTTCGAGACGAAGCGTGTCGCGGCAGCCAAGACCGGCGGGCATAATGCCAAACTCCTTGCCTGCCTCGAACACTGCATCCCACACCTCCAAGGCTTTGGCTGCGGGAATATAGATTTCGCAGCCGCCAGCACCAGTGTAGCCAGTGGTGGAGAGCAGGATATTGTCGATACCCGCAAAGGTGAGCACCTTGAAAGTGTAGTACTCCATGTCCACGATATTCTCGCTGGTCAGCTTCTGCATAGCCTTCAGCGCATTAGGTCCTTGGACGGCCAATTGAGCCCACTGCTCGCTTTCGTTGACGAAGTCTTTGCCCAGCTCCATGCCCATCTTGTCGGCAATCTGGCTCATCCAAGCCCAATCCTTGTCGATATTAGCAGCGTTGGGTACCATAAAGTATTCGTCCTCTGCCACGCGGTAGACGAGCATATCGTCCACAATGCCACCCTGGCCGTTAGGCAAGCAGGTGTACTGCACCTTGCCGTCAGTCAGCGTTTCCACGTCATTGACGGTTACGTATTGCATGAAGTGCTTGGCAATAGGACCGCGGGCACGGAATTCGCCCATGTGGCTCACGTCGAACACGCCCACGTTGTTGCGGACGTTGTGGTGTTCCTCGACGAGGCCAGTGTACTGGATAGGCATGTTGTAGCCAGCAAATTCAGCCATCTTGGCTCCCAGCTTAATGTGGAGGTCGGTGTAGGGTGTGGTTTTCATTATGTGTTTGATTTAATTGTTAATATGCTATATTGGAGGTAGACCTACCGTGTTGCAAATATACGTTATTTTTCGCACTGCGACAAATAATTGTTGCCCCGATGCTATTTTTTCACTGCAAGGCATTTGTGGCGGCAGGCAATAATCCGCTCCTACTGGCCGTTATCCTTTGCAAAACGAGACAGGAAGATGAACCATCGCCCCAAAGTAGTACTCATCACCGGAGGCAGCAGCGGTATCGGCTACGAAGCATCACAACTCCTTGCCCAGCAGGGGCATCGCGTCTATGCTGCTGCTCGGCGAACCGAACTGATGGAGCCGCTGAAGGCAGCAGGTGTGGTGCCGCTGCCACTGGATGTAACCAACGAGCAGTCGCGGCAGCAATGCGTAGCGGCTGTGGTGGAGGCCGAAGGCCGTATTGATGTGCTTGTCAATAACGCTGGCTATGGCTTCTTCGGTGCTATCGAGTGCGTCCCCCTCGGCGAGGCACGCCGCCAGATGGAGGTCAACGTCTTCGGCTTGGCCGAAATGTGCCGCCTCGTACTCCCCACCATGCGCCGTCAGCACAGCGGACGCATCATCAACATTGCCTCTATCGCTGGCCGTGCAGTCTTCCCGATGGGCGGATGGTACAACGTCAGCAAATATAGTGTTGAAGCCTTGAGCGACGCCCTGCGCATGGAGCTCCGCCCCCTGGGAATCGAAGTAGCCATTATCGAACCGGGATGTATCTCGACCGACTGGGGTCGCATTGCCGCCGACCACTTGGAGCAATCCTCGCGTGGCACAGCCTACGAGTCCTTCGGCCTCGGCGAGGCTGCCCTGCTGCGCTGGGCCTACACTGGGCAGCGTATGTCGCCACCCTCGGCGATAGCCCGTACCATTGCCCGCGCAGCTACCGCCCGACGCCCACGCACCCGCTATCGGCTCGGACGCTTCTCCACCCTCACCACCCTCGGCCACGCACTGCTACCCACTCGCTGCTGGGATGCACTGCTGATGAAACTCATGTCCACCCAAATTAAAACCCCATAAATTATGCTACCTACCGACAACAACACACTCATCGCAGCCGCAGCAGCACAGGAGGTCGCCAGCACCGCACCCGCCGACGAGTTCACTCGTACCGCCCTGGCCTCCGACAGCATCAAACACACCATCGCCGACAGCTTGAGCCGCATGAACCTTTCCGACTTCAAGGCGGTGGCCACGGGCGAGAATACCATCCTCAAGGATGGCCTCCGCGCCCTAACCGAGCTGACCGTCGGCTTCATCCCCAAGCTGATAGCTGCCATCCTGGTGCTTTGGATTGGACTCAAACTGACTGGGATGCTCAAACGGCTCATCGTCAAATCGCTCGACCGCCGCAAGGCTGACCCTTCCCTCAAGTCGTTCCTCGGTTCGCTGACCGATGTGCTGCTCAAGGCCATGATAATCATTATGGCTATGGACATTATCGGCATCAAAGCCACCTCGTTTATCGCCCTGCTCGGCGCTATGGGCTTGGCCGTGGGCATGGCCTTGCAGGGTACGCTCCAAAACTTCGCCGGCGGCGTGATTATCCTCCTCATGAAGCCATTCCGCGTGGGCGACTACATCGAATGTGGCAACTATAAAGGCTACGTGCGCGAAATCCGCATCTTCCACACTATCATGCAGCCTTTCAACGGGCGCACTATCATTATTCCCAACAGCGAACTGGCTACCAAAAGCCTCATCAACCACACCCACGAGCCGATGATTCGCCTCGACGTGGTGGCCTCAGTGGCCTACGGCACCGACCTCTCCCTGGCCAAGCAGGTGCTGCACGATGTTATCAACGCCGAACCACTCATCCTCAAAGAGCCTAAAGCACCCAAGGTAATCGTCAGCAACCTCGGCGAGAGCTCGGTTGACCTCACCCTCTGGCTCTGGACCACCGTGGAGGATTACTGGACGCTTTGGGAACATATCCGCGAGGATATCTATATCGCTTTCAACAATTCGGGCATCGAAATCCCCTTCCCGCAGCTTACGCTCCACCAGGCCGACGACCACGCATCCTTCCCCATGCCTCCGCGTACCTCCTCCACAGCCCCTCAAACCCCTGCAACCACCCCTCAAACCACTCCCCTGCCATGAGACGCTCCCTCCTCCTTTTCCTTGCCCTGGCGGGAATAAGCCTCCACGCTCAAGCTCAGACGCTCACCCCATCGGCCACCGCCTCGCTCCTCACCTGCGGTCCCGGTGCCGACTTCTACACCTCGTTTGGCCACTCGGCCCTGCGCATCACCGACACCGCACTCGGCCTCGACCTCGTCTACAACTACGGCTGCTTCGACTTCAACACCCCGCATTTCTACTGGCGTTTCACCCGCGGCTCGCTCGACTACTGCCTCTGCCGCACCACGATGGCCGACTTCCTCGCCGACTACCAATCCGAGGGGCGCTATGTCTACCAACAGCACCTCAACCTCACACCCCACGAGGTCTCCAACCTCTTCCTGCTGCTTGAGACCAACTACCTGCCCGACTACCGCTACTACCGCTACGACATCCTGCGCGACAATTGTGCCACCCGCCTCCGCGACGCTATCACTGCCGCCTGCGGTGCCAACCCTCCCCGCTTCGCCGACACCCTCGCCCCTGCCCTCTCCTACCGCCAGCTGCTCCACCGCTCCACAGCCGACTCCTTGCTCTGGTGGCAGCTCGGCTACGACCTCCTCCTTGGCATCAATGCCGACCACCGCTGCACACCATCCGAGGCGATGTTCCACCCCCTTGCTATGCAAGCCATCGTGGCTCAATCCCGCCGCGCATCCGCCCCCCTCGCCGCTCCCTCCCAGCTGCTCACCCCTGCCACTCGCACCCCGCTCCACCGCAGTTTCCCGCCGCTGGTGGCCACCACGCTGCTTTTCCTCGCCGTGGCACTCCTCACCTGGCGCTGCCCACGTCTGCTTTGGCTCGACCGCACGCTCTTCACCCTCGCTGGCATCGCTGGTCTCTTCTTGCTCTTCATGTGGTTTGGCACCAGCCACTATTGCACTGGCTGGAACCTCAACATCCTATGGCTCTCGCCCCTGCTGCTGCTTGTCGCCATCCGCCTCGGGCATAGCCCCCGCTGGGCACTCTGGTTGCAGGAAGCTGCCTTTGCCGCAGCAGCCGTTTGGGTACTCGCCTGCGGCCTCTCCATCGCCATCTTCCCCCTCATCCTCACCCTGGCGTTGCGCACTGCCATCCAGTTCAAACGCCCGTAGTGCCGCAGCACGCTGCGTCTCTACTCCACCGAGAGTACCTCTACCACCACATACTGGCTATTTCCCCGCCAGGGCAGTGCACCGAGGTAGCGCTTCCACTTCAGCTCTACTGTCTTCCCCGAGCAGCGCATCAGCCGCTCGGCCACCTTGCTGTCGGTTACCGAGAACTTGAACTCATTCGACCTCAAGCCGTTCACCTGCCCGCCCGACGAGCGAAAGCCGTTCTGTATCATCTTCCCCTCGTAGGTCTTGAACACCAACCCCTCCTTCTGGAAGTAGTTCAACTCGCCAGCATTGTTGCCAGTGCTGTAGACGAAGAAGAAGTGGACGTAGCCCCACACCAGCAGTCCCACCACCACGGCCGCACCCAGCGCCACGGCCACCCATTTTGTTTTCTTTCCGATTGCCATATCCCTTAATGTTTGATTGCTCCGCCGACCCTATTGCAACATTGCCAGTCGCGCACGGATGCTGTTGCCCCGCGGATTGTCGATGCTGATGTAATGCACCTCGCCCTCGGCCACGTGCCGCAGGCTGAGCTCGTCGCCCAGGCGCGACTCGTGGGCATAGGCCACCTCGATGGAAAACGGTTGCGACAATGTCAGCCCCGCCCCACGCACATAGTCCCACATCATGCGGATGTACTCCGAGTTGTTGACGTGCTGCGTGTGGTCGAGCATGGCGTAGCCCACCTCTTTGCGCAGGACCACCTCGGCATCCTCCATCGCGGGCAGGCGCAGTTTGGGCAGCTGACTGTAGGGCGTGGCCAACTCGTCATGGTTGTCGTAGCCCTCCACCACATCGCCCAAGCGTATGGCTCGCCGCGTGTCGAGGTTGATCAGCGGCCACTGCGACGTGCCAGCCAGCAGCAGCTCGCCGCTTTCGCTGGCCTTGACCCGATAGTCGCGGAAGGCTATTAGGCCATTGTTGCCCCGAGCCCACGTCTCGAGCGTTATCGGCTCGAAGGCCTCGGGCAGGCGGTGGACCAGGTAGAGCGCCTGCGTGATGACCCAAGCCTTGCGCTGGGCCAGCAGGGTGCGGAAGCCGATGCCTGTGGCATTGCCGTGGTATTCCGTAACCTCCTGGCAGAGGCGCACAGCGGCCCACGGGTGCAGCCGGTCGTCGGTGTCGCAGAGGTAGGAGGGGACGGTTATGGATTGACTGTAGATCATCGGTGCTACATCTTTTCGGGCACTTCGATGCCCAGTATCTCCATCGTGTTTTTCAATGCCTGCGCCACGGCGATGCAGAGGCTCACGCGGAAGGCTTTCAGCTGCGCATCGGCCTCGCGCAGGATGGGCGTGTCCTGGTAGAAACTGTTGAACGCCTTGGCAAGGTCGTAGGCATAGTTGGCCACCATGGCGGGGCTGTAGGCTGCCGCAGCGGCTTCGAGGGTGGCGGGCAAGGCGTGCAGCACTTTGAGCACTGCCCGCTCCTTCTCGCCCAGCTGCCTATCGGCCAGCGTCCAATCCTCCACCTGCCCAGCCTTGCGCACAATGCTGCGTATGCGGGCGTGGGTGTACTGGATAAAAGGCCCTGTGTTGCCGTTGAAGTCGATGCTCTCCGCTGGGTTGAAGAGCATATTCTTCGTGGGGTCTACTTTGAGGATGAAGTATTTGAGTGCGCCGAGGGCCAGGATGTGGTAGAGGTGCTTCTGCTCGTCGGCCCCCAGCTCCTCGTTTTTGCCGTGCTCGCTGCTCATGGCCTCGGCGGTGCGCTCCATCTCGTCGATCAGGTCGTCGGCATCCACCACCGTCCCCTCGCGACTCTTCATCTTGCCACTCGGCAGCTCCACCATGCCATAGCTGAGGTGATAGACCTTGTCGGCCCAGCCGAAGCCGAGCTTGGCCAGTATGAGCTTGAGCACCTTGAAGTGGTAGTCCTGCTCGTTGCCCACCACGTAGATGAGCCTCTCGGCCCCGAAGTCGCGGTGGCGAAGCAGGGCGGTGCCGAGGTCCTGGGTCATGTAGACCGACGTGCCATCCTTGCGCAGCAGCAGCTTTTGGTCGAGGCCATCGCCCGTCAGGTCGCACCACACCGAGCCGTCCTCTTTCCGAAACAGCACTCCCATCTCCAGCCCGCGCTGCACCAGTTCCTTGCCCAGCAGGTAGGTCTGGCTCTCGTAGTAGACCTTGTCGAAGCCCACGCCCAGTCGGGCATAGGTCTCGTCGAATCCGGCGTACACCCAGCCGTTCATCTTCGCCCACAGTGCACGCACCTCCTCGTCGCCCTCTTCCCAGCGCTTGAGCATCTGCTGCGCCTCCACCATCAGCGGCGCCTCGCGTTTGGCTGTCTCTTCATCCAAGCCCCGCTCTTCCATCAGCTGACGCACCTGCGCCTTGTAGTGCTTGTCGAATTCCACATAGTAGTTGCCCACCAGGTGGTCGCCCTTGAGGCCCGAGCTCTCGGGCGTCTCGCCGTGGCCGAAGCGCTGCCAGGCCAGCATGCTCTTGCAGATGTGTATGCCGCGGTCGTTGACCAGGTTCACTTTCTTCACCCGGCTGCCCGTAGCCGCCAGCAGCTGGCTGACCGACCACCCCAGCAGGTTGTTGCGTATATGCCCCAGGTGGAGCGGCTTGTTGGTGTTCGGACTGCTGTATTCCACCACCACCGGCACGGCATCCGCCGCCGCCGCCTTCAGCCCGAAGCGCTCGCTCATGGCCCTCTCTTTCAGGAAGCCAAGCCAGTAGCTATCGGCTATCTCGAAGTTGAGGAAGCCTTTGATGACGTTGTAGGCCGCCACCTCGGCCATTCGAGCCTGCACCGCCGCACCAATCTCCCCGGCCACCGCCTCGGGACTCTTGCGAGCCGCCTTGACGTAGGGGAAGACCACCAGCGTGTAATCGCCCCGAAACTCTTTCCTCGTCTCCTGCAGCACCACCTCGGCTGCCGCCTGCTGCACACCGTAAAGCTCGCCCACGGCCTCGGCCACCGAGGCTGAAAGTCTGTCTGTTATGTTCATTTCCATAGTCTTTTGTCCCTAATTTTCACGCTGCAAAGTTACGCATTTTTCTGCAATTCCTCGCCGCCACTTTGCCTCCCCTCTCCCCCACCACCGATTTTTCCACCGCTCCCCCTCCCACCCATGCCCCGACAAGTCGCACTTTTCCCATTTTTTACCCCCTTTTGCAACAACCTCATTCACAATCGATTGCCAATCGTTTTTCAATCGTTCTTCAATAGTCTATTGAAGAACGATTGAAGAACTATTGAAGAACTATTGAAGAACGTTCCTCCAAGAGGCACATTTTCAGCTGATTATGCGATTTTAGCGTTGCTACACACTGGTTTTCAGTCGTTTCGGAGGTTTTTAGGGGACTCTTTTTGCCCTCAATTTAGAATCCGGGAAGCTGCATCCAGAGGGTGGGCAGCATCAGCAGGAAGCCGATGAGGATAAGCCCGAGGATAAATCTCCACACCCAGCGGAGCCAGGTGCCGTAGGGGATGCGAGCCATACCGAGCACCCCGATGAGCACGCCGCTGGTGGGGGTGAGCATGTTGGTGAAGCCGTCGCCGAACTGGAAGGCCAGCACGGTGGTCTGCCGGCTGATGCCGATGAGGTCGGCAAACTGGGTCATGATGGGCATGGTGAGTGCTGCCTTGGCCGAGCCGCTGGGCATGACGACGTTGAGGAGCGTCTGGAAGAGGTACATCGCGCCGAGCGAGGCCACTTCGCCCGCCCCTGCGAGGCTGCGGGTGAGGCCGTAGAGGAGGGTGTCCACCACCCTGCCGTCGCGCAGGATGAAGATGATGCCGCTGGCCAACCCCACCACCAGGGCTGCCGAGAGGATGTCCTTGCAGCCAGCAAGGAAGAGCTTGGCAATATCGTCGGCCGACTGGCGGTCGAGGATGCCGCTGACGATGCCCATGGCGAGGAAGAGCGCCGAGATTTCGGCGATATACCAGCCAAATTTCAGCACACCGACCACGAGGGCCACGATGGTAGCCGCCAGCAGCAGCAGGATGAGCCTTTGGCGCAGGGTCAGCGTGGCCTCTTCGCTGGATTGCATCCGCTGGCGCCAGTAGTCGTCTATCTGGTGGACTGGGCTGCGCTCGGGCTTGGCTTTCACACGATGGGCATACCATAGCACAAAGGCGATACCTACAACGGTCAGCACTGCCCAGCAGGCAAGGCGGTATTCAAGACCCGAGAAGAGCGGCAGGTCGGCAATGCCCTGCGCGATGCCGACGGTGAAGGGATTGAGCATGGCTCCCGCAAAGCCCACGTGGGCAGCCACATAGCACATGCAGACTCCCACCAAGCTGTCGTAGCCCATGCGGATGGCCAGCGGGATGAAGACCACCACAAAGGCGATGGTCTCCTCGCTCATTCCGAAGACTGCCCCGAAGAGGCTGAACATCAGCATCACCAGCGTGATGATGATATTCTCCACGCCCAGTTTGCGAATGAGTTTGTACCTGCTCAACTTCTGCACACGGCGCAAAAAGGCCATCACGCCGACATCGATGGCGTGGCTGTTGTTGAGTATCCAGAAGGCGCCGCCCACCATGAGGATGAAGATGATGATGTCGGCCTTGTCCACAAAGCCGTTGAAGAGGGCGCTGAACACCTGCCAAGTCTGCGGAGCACGTTCCACGCGGTGAAACGAGTCGCCCACCACCACCTCGCGGCCATCCACCGTCTGCCGTTGGAATTCGCCTGCGGGCAGCACCCAAGTCAGCACCGCCGAGAGCACGATGAGGGCGAAAACGAGGGTGAAAGTGTGCGGAATGCGTTTCATCTGCTGGTCAATGCGTTGTACATCTTAAACAGTTCGGCCACGCACTCGCTTTCGGATATATTGTCGGGGAAACCGTAAGCCTGCATCACGGCGCGGTCGTTGGCTTGGTGGGCGCGTCGTAGCTCGGGCGGCATGGTCAGCTCGTCGTAGAGGTCGGCGAGTGAAGAGTCGGGATATAGGGCGCGGGCATCGAGGATGGACTGCGCCGTCTGCTCTATCAAGGAGGCGAAGTTTTCAACTTCGCCAGCCGCCAAGGAGGCGAAGTTTCCAACTTCGCCATGTATATACTCTTTTGGCGAAGATGCAATCTTCGCCTCCTTGGTGGGCGAAGATGCATTCGGCAAGGAGGCGAAGTTTTCAACTTCGCCATGAATATACTCTTTTGGCGAAGATACAATCTTCGCCTCCTTGTTAGGCGAAGATGCACTCGGCAAGGAGGCGAAGTTTTCAACTTCGCCATGAATATACTCTTTTGGCGAAGATGCAATCTTCGCCTCCTTGGCATAGTTTCCAACTTCGCCATGCATATACTCTTCTGGCGAAGATACAATCTTCGCCTCCTTGGCATAGTTTTCAACTTCGCCATGCATATACTCTTTTGGCGAAGATGCAATCTTCGCCTCCTTGAGTAATGTATAACTGCCGACTGGCAGATATTTTGGGTTGCCTGAAATATATCCTAGTACATTGCTGTAATGGCTTTTGTCGCGAATTAGGCGGTCGTAGGATTCATGCTGCCACAGCCTACCGCTTCCGCCTATGAGTTTGTTTATCTGATTGGAAGTATAGCGTTTCCATGTGTGCAACACATCCCCCGTCTTGTATTCGCCAAGCATTTCTACCAATACGTGCACATGGTTGGGCATCACCACGTAAGAATGCAGCAGATAGCGTTCACCGTTGTAGAACTCCAAAGCATGACATACTATCTCCCTAATATTGGGGAATTGGAGTATGCAACTGCCCATCCCTGCATCAAGCCATTCGTCTATCTTTGAGCCAAATTGTGCGTAATACTTGGCCTCTGTCTCTTTGTCCCAAGGTTCGGGGTGTTGTTCCAAGAATTTGGCCTTATCGCTCTTCAATTCATCAAGTTTCTCTTTGGGCAGAGAGTCTGCAAGACGGAAAGTGATGAACTGTAGTTTTCCGTCTTGGTGCCAGTGGGGAAGATGAGCACGATGTTCGTTGATATCCTGGTTTTTGTCGAGGTATGGAGATGGGGCATCCAAGGAGGCGAAGTTTCCAACTTCGCCAGTCGGCAAGGAGGCGAAGTTTTTAACTTCGCCACTTGTGCTCTCTTTTGGCGAAGATACAATCTTCGCCTCCTTGGCATAGTTTTCAACTTCGCCATGTATATACTCTTTTGGCGAAGATATAATCTTCGCCTCCTTGTTGGGCGAAGTTGCACTCGGCAAGGAGGCGAAGTTTCCAACTTCGCCATGAATATACTCTTTTGGCGAAGATACAATCTTCGCCTCCTTGGGCCAGGGGAAGTTGTTGTAGACTATGGTGTTGCTGTAACTATAATCGCTTTTCAGTCTTCCGCAGGTGGCACGCATCCAGGCCATGTGTACACTTGACGTCAGTACGCCGAAGTGGTAGAGTGTGGCATTTTGCATACAGAAGAGTTTGTCGCCCGGGATGATATTGGCCGGTAAATAGTCGATGGGGATATAGCGTCGATTCTCGCTGCTCACTTTGGGTATGGCCACATACTGACTTTCGCATTCAAACGGTGCGCCGAATAAAGTTGGTGTCTCGGCTGCCTTAAGGGTGTTGTCTCGATTGCTTTGGAGTCTAAAGTCACGAACCTTTTTTATCCGCTCCATCACCTTGGGACACTTGCGTATAAGGCTTATATCGGCACCTTTTAGCCATAGGCAAAAGCGCGGCTTTCGCTCAATGAAGTCCTTCCCCATCATAAATGGTCTGATGAGAGGTTCTGCCTGTGGTTCGCTTTTTAACAGACTCTCCATTTCATCCTGAGTAAGAAGGAAGTTCCCGTCATCAATAGGTTGACCGCCGAGACATATTTCGGGAACATCCGACAGCGGATGCATACGCTTCTCTATCCACACGTCGGGGGCGTCCATGAGGTAGGCGTTGATGTGGCGGGCGGGGATGGCGGCGGCACCGTCGAAGAGACGGGGAGCATCGGCTGTGCCGCAGTGGAAGCCGATGATGACGCAGTGAACGTGGGCTTTGGAGTTGCTCTCGCTGTCCCAGCGGAAGGTGCGGTAGGCGAAGTCGATGACTACGCCCTGCTGCTCCACGAGGGGCCGCCAGAGGTTGGCCACCTGCTCGCCCTGGGTGATGGAGTTGGTGGAGACGAGGGCGGTGCGGGTCGCGGGGTTGGCGGCCATGAGGTCGGCGGCCTTTTTATACCAGCCGCAGACGTAGTCCATGTTGCCGAGGTTCTTCCAGCGCGGGCCGAAGATGGCGGCGAGGTCGGCCTTCTGCTCCTTCGACATCAGGCGTGCCCCCACGAAAGGTGGGTTGCCCATGATGTAGTCGTAGTGGGAAACGCCTCCGAGCGTTTCTTTATCTGTCTCTTTGCAACGCTCGGAG
>JAFTBM010000027.1 GCA_017455205.1 Bacteroidales bacterium | reverse complement strand
CCCCCACCCCCGCCACCCTCACCCTCGACCTCCGCACCCTCCCCGCCGGCACCTACTACCTCCGCGCCCACACCCCCCAAGGCATAGCCATCCAAAAGCTAATCAAACGCTAACCCCCCAACTATTATCTGTAAGCGGCAGGAGCCAGAGCATCCGCTCTGGCCCCTGCCGCTTGCTATCTCACCGTGGGCATCCTTGGCTCGCGGCCTGTAAGCATCAATTGTCGAAAGTCTGTATCAATTCGATTTCGTAGATAAAGGGGGTGTAGGGCGGTATGCTGCCCGAACCCTGCGCGCCGAAGGCGAGCTGGTAGGGGAAATAGAAGCGGTACTTGCTGCCTGGATTCATCAGCTGGAAGGCGTCGATCAGCCCTGGGAACATAGGCTTGCCCACCACGTGGATGATAGGCTCGCGCTTGCCGTAGGTCTGGTCGTAGGGTTCGCCACTGAGCATCAAGAAGCTGCGATAGTGGAAGCTGATGCGCTGGGCATATTGGGCGTTGGGGCCGTGGCCAGGGGTGAGCACCTTGTAGTAGAACCCCGAGGGGTGGCGTTGGACGGTGGGGTCGCTCTCCACGAGCTGGGCGAAGTATTCCTCCTGCGCGGCATCGGCAGCCCTTTGGTTGCCGTCGGCTTGGGGCTGCTGGGCAGCACCTATGATGGATGCCAGTGCTTGCTGGTACTGCTCCTCGCTCAAAGGCTGGGGCTTGCCGTCGAGGGTGTGGGCAACGGCCTGCAGGAAGAGGTCGCGGTCAATGTCGGTGAGCGGCCCTTGCTGGAGGCTTTGGGCGGTGTTTTGGCCGAGTGCCCACGAGAGGGTGTCGGCATGGGTGCGGAGTTGAGGCTCGCCGTGGCGGCAGCCGCCGAGCAGCAGTGCTGCGCTGGCGAGGCCGAGGGTAAGGACTTGGTGTTTCATCATGCTGAATGGTTTACGTTGGGTTGAACTATGATTGACTATGGGTAAATTTGGGTCGGTGTAGCGAGGGTGTCAGAGGTGGAATCGTGTTGGTAACTGCGGAGGGTGGGGGTTTATTGTCTGCTTCGGGGCGGGGTGGGGGAGTGGCTATTCGATTTGCTGGCGGATGCTTTCGGAGTGGATTTTCTCCATCAGCTCGCGCGTGAACTCTTGGTCGAGTCCGAGGCGAGCGGCCTGCTGCAGGCGGTCGTCCATCACAGCGGTCCAGCGCAAGGACTGGTAGACGGGGAGGTGCTGCTGGTGCTTGATGGCGGCGATGCGGCGCGAGATATCCATCCGCTGGGCGAGGAGGGCGAGGAGGTCGTGGTCGATGTCATCAATTTGTTCGCGCAGGGGGAGCAAGGAGGGTGGCGCATCGGTGGGCGAAGGGTGGGGATGCAGCCAGTCGGCGAGGAGTGCCTGCAGCTGCTGGGGCGAGAGCTGCTGTGCGGCATCGCTCCAAGCCTCTGCGGGTGAGGGGTGAACCTCCAGCATCAGGCCGTCGTAGGCCAGTTGCAGGGCAGCGGAGGCGAGCGAGGGCACGAGGTCGGCTCGGCCCGCCATGTGGCTGGGGTCGCAGAGGATAGGCACCTGCGGACACTGGCGGCGGAACTCCATAGCCACCTCCCACATTGGGGCATTGCGATAGCCGCGGTTGTTGTAGACATTGAAGCCGCGGTGGATAGCAGCGAGGTCGGTGATGCCTGCGGCCTGCAGCCGCTCGACAGCTCCCTGCCAGAGACCCACGTCGGGGCAGACAGGGTTCTTGACCATCACCGCCATCGCGGTGCCTCGCAGGGCGGAGCAAAGCTCGTCCACCATAAAAGGATTGGCCGTAGTCCGAGCCCCGATCCACACTGCGCGGATGCCATAGCGCAGGCAGAGTTCGACGTGGGTGGGCGAAGCCACCTCGCAGCAGTAGCCGATGCCATATTCGGCGGCCAACTCCTGCATCCACTTGAGGGCGATTTGTCCCAGCCCCTCGAAACCGCCTGGGCGGGTTCGAGGCTTCCATACGCCCGCCCGCAGCAGCCGCACCTGCGGCATAGCTGATAGGCTTCGCGTAACGGCTTCCAGCTGGCTGCGGCTCTCCACGCTGCACGGCCCAGCGACGATAAGCGGTCGGTCGGATGATGGGGTAAACATGGTGCAAAATTACGCAAAAAAAATGGAACTGTCGCATCGGGGGCAAAAACTCCCCTCCAAAGCCCCACGTTGCACCCAGCTGGGCGTAGGCACCAGGAGCGTGATTCGTGCGTGCATGGTTCGTGTTTGATCCGTGTATGGTCCGTATCGAGTCGGAGGTGACACGGAGGTGACACGGAGTTGACACGGAGATGACACGGACCAAGTCTTAATTGAGAATTGAGAATTGAGAATTGAGAATTTCGGAAATTGAGAATTGAAAATTGAGAATTGAGGGGTTATGGGGTATAGGTTATGGGTTATAGAGAATTGTATAGGGAGGTTGGGTCGGAGGTGGCGGTGGGAGGTGGGCATCGGGGCATCATCGTGCAAAAAATGCAGCGAAATTTGGAGAGAATGAATAAAAAATGTATCTTTGCCTTTTGAAATATATTAGGATGATTATACAACATTGCTATGTGTCAGCGAGTTAAATATAAATTTATTCATAAAGGGTGGCTGTGGGGGATGTGCAGTGTGGTGTGGGTTGTGGTTGGGATTTGTGGAGGCGGAGCTTGGGCGCAGATGCCCGACAATGTGCTTAACACCAACTGCATGTACTTTGCCGAGACGCGGGCTTGGAGCGTGGTGGAGGATTGGCACTCGACGCAGGAATTCTGCGCCCGCATTATCCCACTGGTGGGCGATGTGAACGGCGACGGGGTGCCGGAGCTGATTGTGTTCGCCCCCGATGGGTCATACTACTACACGAGCAAGCTTTACGTCTATGATACCCGCACGCACGACATCGTGCACACCATCAGCCTGCCTGCGCGGATGAAGATTGACCATGCGGCACCCTACGGCATATTGAAGATGCCGCAGACGGCCAGTGCCAGTGTGGCGGGGCATGTGTTTGCGGTGGTGGCGTTGAGCAGCAAGACAATGTACGCCTACGACTTGACGGCCAATGGCACTTCACCAGTGTGGTCGGTTACGGGCACCACGTTTGATGCGCCGACGGTAGCCTTCAGCGATTTCAACTGCGACGGGCATCCCGAGGTGTATATAGGCAACCGAATATACGATGCCGAGACGGGGACACTCCTCTGCTCCACTTCGGGCAGCAACGTGGGCAAGGCCACTGGCCATGCCAGCGGTGCATTCTGCGTGGCCAGCTTTGCAGCCGACGTAACGGGCAATGGGAGACCAGACTTGATATTGGGCAACGAGGTCTACAACGTCAGCATCACCAACCGCAGTGGCACCTCGGGCAACAGCCTGACGCTGGCGGCCAGTTGCACGCCGCCCTCAAGTCTGCCTGCCGACGGACATGCCCAGGTGGCCGACTTCAACCTCGATGGCTACCTCGACGTGCTCATCACCAACAAGCGGTCGACCCGTGGCGATGCAAGCCTCTACGTATGGGACGTGCACAACAACACCGTCTCCACCCCAGTGATTGAGAGCCAGTGCTACGAGGGAATGTCCATCCCACTGCTGGCCGATGTGGACAACGATGGGACGGTGGAGGTGGTGTGGCAGACGGCCTACTGCCCCCACAGCAACCCGGGCAACAACATGAGGGCATACAAGTACAATCCCAATACGCGGACGTTCAGTGAGCTGTGGCAGTTGAGAATACACGACGACTCCTTTTCAGTGCCGGCCACCATCTTTGACCTCAACAACGACGGCTACAACGACCTGCTCATCACCGACGACGACGGCATACGCATCCTCAACGGTAGCGGTAAGAGCCACCTGACGGGGCGGGACACGCTGGCCGTGTATGAAGAGTCGCCCACGTTCCGCTTCCGTGCCAACACGACGATGCAATATGCGGTAGTGGCCGACGTGGACGGGAGCGGCTGTGCCAAGATTGTGGCGCTGGGCAAGAGCGGTGGCTATTCGGGCTACATCTACGTCTTCCGCTCGGTGGACGACCCGTGGATGCCTGCTCGCAAGGTGTGGAATCAATACCTCTACAACGTCACCTGCGTCAATGAGGACCTCACCATCCCGCAGTACCCGTTCAACAACGCCATGCAGCTGACCGACCCGGTAACGGGAGTGGTGCGTCGGCCCTACAACAACTGCCTGCAGCAGGCCACGGCCATCGACATCTACGGTCGCAAGGTGACCATCACGGCCGACGTCAATCAGGTGACGGTAACGCCCACGGTGGTGGCGGACAGCGTGCTGCTCAACGTCAGGTGGTGCAACAATGGAGCCGCCGACCTGATAGCTCCCTACCCCGTGAAGCTCTATGCCAATGCACTCACAGGAACTTTGCTGCTGGACACCAGCGTCAATGCCGTGCTGCCGAGGGGTGGGTGCGATTCGATGAGGGTAACGCTGGCGGTCTCGCAGCTGTTGGCCAACGGCGTCTCCGAGGTGGTGGCGGTGGTCAACGGCAGTGCCTCGGGCGTGGGTCAGGCTGCGGGACTTCAGATGGAGTGCAACATAGACAACAACTCGGGGTCGGCCACCATCATAGCCATCGTCCACGGCATCACCGACACCACGGTCTGTGCCAATGTGCTTCCGCTGACGTGGCACGACAGCGTCTTCACCGCCGAGGGGACTAAGATTACACACCTGGTGGCCGTGGGCGGGGCAGACAGCGTGCTGCAGATGAACCTCCATCTCTATCCCTCCTATACGGGCATCGACGACTACGACACCGTCATTCAAAACATCTTGCCCTCCATGTGGCGGGGGATCACCTTCACCGAGGCGGGCGACAAGACGACCACGCTCGCCAGCGTCCACGGCTGCGATAGTACGGTGACGATGCACCTGCACGTATGGATCAACAAAGCCACCACGGTGGATAGCACCATTTGCGACAACACCTTCCCCTTCACGTGGAACGGCGTAACCTTTGCCTCCGCAGGGCAGCAGCAGGTAACTCTCTTGGCCAGCCACGGCGAGGACAGCGTGGTAACGATGAACGTCTACACCTACCCCACCTTCACGGTCAGCGACTACGACACCGTCATCGAGAACAACCTGCCCTACACCTGGGAGACACTCACCTTCAGCGCAGCGGGCGACCAGACAGCCACGCTGGCAAGCGAGCATGGTTGCGACAGCGTGGTGACGATGCACCTCCACGTATGGCTCAACAAGACCGCTACGGCAGACAGCACCATTTGCGACAACACCTTCCCCCTCACCTGGAACGGGGTGGTCTTCAACGCCGCCGACCAGCAGCCAGTTACCCTAACGGCCATGCACGGCGAAGATAGTGTGCTGACGATGAACGTCTACACCTACCCCACCTTCACGGTGGACGACTACGACACCATCGTGGAGAACCGCCTGCCCTACACGTGGGAGGGTCTCACCTTTACCGCTGCCGATGACCAGACCACCACCCTCACCAGCATGGAGGGGTGCGACAGCGTGGTGACGATGCACCTCCACGTGTGGCCTAACCTCGCGGCGTTGGACGATAGCGTGGTGTGCGACAACCAGGTGCCGCTCGTGTGGAATGGCGTTGAATTCCGCGATGCGGGAGTGCAACAAGCCACCCTGACGGCCATGCACGGCGAGGACAGCGTGGTGACGATGACCCTCAGGGTGAACGCCACCTTCGTCTCCACCGAGACGGCCGTGATATGCGACAACCAGACCTATCCCTTCCATGGCTCCAACTACAACCAGGCAGGTTCCTACACCAAGCGGCTCGACAGCCGCGACGGCTGCGACAGTGTGGTAACGCTTCGCCTTAGCGTCAATCGCACCTATAACCACACCACATCGCAGGCCGTCTGCGCCAATGCCTCGTTCGACTGGGGGACTCCGCGGCGCACCATCTGGCAGGCGGTGGGCATAGATGGTCCAGGAGCCAATCAGACCCACCAAATCAATGAGACCGACCGCCTGCAAAGCATTGACGGTTGCGACTCCATCTCCTCGCTCAACCTCACCATCCACAGCATCCACCGCACACCCACCGAGCAGACCATCTGCTTCGGCGAAGCCTATATGTGGCGTGGGCGTACATTGCGGCTCAATAGCGAGCAGAACAACGTGGAGCTCACGGCCGTCTTCACCGACACCCTCACCACCCGTCCCTACGGGTGCGACTCGGTGCTTCAGCTCACCCTCACCCAGCACGCCCATCCGGTGGTAACTTTCACCAAAGAGCAAAGCTGCGTCTACACGGTCGACCTCACGGTGGATGCTCCCTACCACGTCATCACCTCCAATCCACCCGACCCCAACCTTGTGGGTCATGAGCAGGAACTCCACTTCGAGACCTCGCCACGCGAGACCACCTACTACACCGTCCATACCGACATCAGCGAGGTGGCTACCTGCCCGTGGGAAGTCGGCTTCCGCCTCATCCCCATCACCCCTGCCATCGCCATCATCAAGACCTCGCCCGAGGTGCTGACCGCCAGCAATCTGGAACTTCACCTCTACGACCGCAATTCCGCCAAGCTCAAGCGCCACTGGTTTATCGACGGCGTGGAGCAGAGCGACACCTCGTGGCACATCATCTACAATGCCGACATCGACCGCGATAGCGTGCTGGTAGGCTTGTCGGTCTTCAACCACACCTGTGGCGACACTGCTACCACCACCGTCTACATCCGCCATGAGGACATCTTTGCACCCAACACCTTCTCGCCCCAGTTTGAAGAGCCCAACAACCGTTTCCGCGTGGTGGGGAAAGACCTCCTCTCGGGTGAGCTTTCCGTCTACAATCGTGAGGGCATCCTCGTCTTCCGCAGCGAGGATATAGAGAAAGGATGGGACGGCGAAGGCTGTGCTGGCGGTGTCTACGTATGGCACTTCCGCTACACGAATAAAGGCACACCCAACACCACTCAAGTGGCCTCGGGCACGCTGACCCTCATCAGATAGTATATATTATTACGAAAGGATACATAATTAATCATAATGAGACCCACATTCAAGGATATCAACATCCGCCAAAACAGCAACACCTCCCCAAGCTTCGCCGAGTGGGAGAAAGAAAACCACATCGAGAAAAACTGGAAGACCCCCGAGCAGATTGACGTTAAGCCCGCCTATGGGCGACCTGACCTGGCAGGTATGGAGCATCTCCACTATGCCGCCGGTCTCGCTCCTTTCCTGCGTGGTCCCTACTCTACGATGTACGTCATGCGTCCGTGGACTATCCGACAGTATGCAGGCTTCTCCACAGCCGAGGAGAGCAACGCTTTCTACCGCCGCAACATCGCCGCCGGTCAGAAAGGTCTCAGCTGCGCCTTCGACCTCGCCACCCACCGTGGCTACGACTCCGACCACGAGCGAGTGGTCGGCGATGTGGGTAAGGCGGGCGTGGCCATCGACAGCATCCTCGACATGAAGATACTCTTCGACCAAATCGACCTCGGCAAGATGTCCGTCTCCATGACCATGAATGGTGCCGTGCTGCCGATACTCTCGTTCTACATCATCGCCGCCGAGGAGCAGGGCGTCAGCCAAGACCAACTGCAGGGCACCATCCAGAACGACATCCTCACAGAGTTCATGGTGCGCAACACCTACATCTACCCCCCGCTCCCCTCGATGAAAATCATCGCCGACATCTTCGAGTACACCTCCAAGCACATGCCCAAGTTCAACTCCATCTCCATCTCGGGCTACCACATGCAGGAGGCTGGTGCCACTGCCGACATCGAGTTGGCCTACACCCTCGCCGACGGTCTTGAATACCTCCGCGCCGGAATCCAGGCTGGTATGAGCGTCGACGACTTTGCCCCCCGCCTCTCCTTCTTCTGGGGTGTGGGCATGAACCACTTTATGGAGATAGCCAAGATGCGTGCTGCCCGTATGCTCTGGGCCAAGATAGTGAACCAGTTCAACCCCAAGAACCCCAAGTCGCTCGCCCTGCGCACCCACTCGCAGACCAGCGGTTGGAGCCTCACCGAGCAGGACCCTTTCAACAATGTGGCTCGCACCTGCATCGAGGCCATGGGCGCGGCACTGGGACACACCCAGAGCCTCCACACCAACGCCCTCGACGAGGCCATCGCCCTGCCCACCGACTTCAGCGCCCGCATCGCCCGCAACACGCAGATATACCTGCAGGAAGAGACCGACATCTGCCGTGTGGTCGACCCCTGGGCAGGCTCCTACTACGTCGAAACCCTCACCCACGAAATCGCCCACCGCGCCTGGGCACACATCCAGGAGGTGGAACGCCTCGGCGGCATGGCCAAGGCCATCGAGAGCGGTGTGCCCAAGATGCGCATCGAGGAAGCCTCGGCTCGCAAGCAGAGCCGCATCGACTCCAACGTGGACACCATCGTAGGCATCAACAAATATCGCCTCGACCACGAAGACCCCATCGAAACCCTCGAGGTGGACAACACCGCTGTGCGCCGTGCACAGATAGAGCGGCTGGCAAAGCTCCGTGCCGAGCGCGACAGCGCCGCCGTGCAGTCAGCCCTCGACCGCCTGACCGAGTGCGCACGCACTGGCGAGGGCAACCTGCTCGAGCTCTCCATCGATGCTGCCCGCAAGCGTGCCTCACTGGGCGAAATCAGCTATGCCCTCGAGAAAGTCTTCGGGCGCTACAAAGCCAAAATCAACCTTATCAGCAACGTGTACAATAGTCAGACCAAAGAAAGCGATAGCTTCAAGCGTGCGCAGGAGCTGACCGACCGCTTCGCCAAGCTCGAAGGCCGGCGCCCCCGCATCATGATAGCCAAGATGGGGCAGGACGGACACGACCGCGGAGCCAAGGTAGTGGCCACAGGCTACGCCGACATCGGATTCGACGTGGACATGGGGCCGCTCTTCCAAACCCCAGCCGAGGCTGCCAAGCAGGCCGTCGAAAACGACGTCCACATCCTCGGGGCCAGCTCGCTGGCCGCAGGCCATAAGACGCTCCTGCCGCAAGTCATCGAGGAACTGCACAAGCTCGGGCGCGACGACATCATGGTTGTGGCGGGCGGTGTCATCCCCCCGCAGGACTATGAGTTCCTCTTCCAGGCTGGCGTGGCAGCTGTCTTTGGTCCTGGCACTGTCATCAGCGAAAGTGCCATCAAGATGATGGAACTGCTCTTGGCCGCAAGGGAATAGCAGACTGCTGCGGC
Source organism: Bacteroidales bacterium (assembly GCA_017455205.1). Lineage (GTDB taxonomy): Bacteria > Bacteroidota > Bacteroidia > Bacteroidales > P3 > Colimorpha. Next base: position 5,649 of record JAFTBM010000027.1, on the reverse strand, counting down.
AAAAAGGAGGCGGAGGCCGCGAACTCTCGTTCGCGGCCTCCGCCTTATTTCAGGAAAGCCTACCTCCCAGCACCTCCCGCTCCGTCCTCCCGCACGTAGAGCGTATCCGCGTGCTTGGCCGAATCCTTGGCCATCCGCTGGTGCAGCGACTGAATTATCTGTGTGCTCTGCTTCTGCGTCCCGCTCTCCACGTGGTCTACCTCTGGGTTGAAATGCACCACCATCCGCGAAACTATGAAGTAGATGCCGAAGGCTATCAGTATCCCTCCCAGCACCTTATTGAACATGTTGAGCCGAAAAGCCGTAAACCACGTCTGCAGCAGCGAAGCCAGGCGGCATTTGAGCAAATCGCATCCGAATAGCGACAGCAGCAGCCCTGCAAAAAAGACAAACCTCGCCGTGGCCGTCAATCCCATCTCGCCCGACAGCAGCGAGACCACCGACACCCAGTATATCCACACCATCGGATTGAGCAGGTTGAGCAGAAAACCATGCCCCATCAGGCGCAGCACACTCGGATTGTCCACCGTGCGGAACTTCAACTTCCCTCGCTTGCCAGAGGCTGGCTTGACATGCTTGCAAAACGAGTAGATGCCAAAGGCTATCAGGCACGCCCCGCCGATGGTGGCTACCCATATATTCTGCAGCATTGTGTCGAAATCCACATCCTTGAGCAGCACCAGCATCGCCAACACCAGCAGCAAATCGCTCACAAACACCCCCACCACAAACGCCGACGCCCTGCGGAAGCCATACTGCACACTGCTCTGTATCAGCCCGAAAAACGAAGGGCCAAAGCCGAGCAGCACCGACAGCAAAATGCCACACAATATGCCGATTAGGAACTCCATCTGCCTTATCAGTCAGTCTGCAAAGTTACGACTTTTTTGCGACATAGCAAAAATAAAATTGGCGAGACCACTGCTGGCGGTCTCGCCATTCTTTGGCTGCACGTTGCTGCGCGTCTACTCCACGGTGGTCTTCTCCACGGCAAGTTTGCCGCGATAGTAGCCGCACTCGGGGCATACGTGGTGGTACATCACTGGCGAACCGCAGTTGCTGCACGTGGTCAACTGCGCCGTCTCCAACGCATCGTGCGTTCTTCTTTTGGCCGTTCTCGTCTGCGAGAACCTGTGTTTTGGATGTGGCATATTACTACTTTTTTTTGTTTATTGTTTCAATCCTTTTAGTGCCTCCCACCTCGGGTCTATCTCCCGCTCTGCTCTCTGCCCCTCGCTCTCCTCGCCATCCTTGCTCACGAGGTACTTCACCATCTCGGGGTCGCACTCTCCCTCCTCGTGCTGATGCCGCAGCGGCAGCCTCACCGCCACATACTCATACAGCCATCGTCCCAAATCCACCTCGCTTGCACCCTCGGGCAGTATGGCGACATTCTCCTCGTCGCTCACCTCCGTGTCGCTAAAGCGAACCTCCAGCGTCTCCTCTCCCTCTATCTTCACCTTCATCTCCCCCAAGCAGCGGTCGCACCACGTCTCTATCTCACCCTCCAGCCGAAATCGGAACAGCACCACACGCTCATTTTTCTCCATCTCTGCCTCCACTTCCACCTTTCCGCCGCCTATTTCCTCGTTTTCATAGCCAGCAAAGAAGTCGTCCCCGAGCGTGAACCTATAACTATATCTGCCTGGTTTTAGCCCGATAAGCACTACTTTCGTGTCCTCATTCCGGTTCATTTTCTTGCCGCTTTTGAATTTGCAAAGATACGAAAGAATTTGCAATCCACCAAACATTTTTTCACTATTTTGTTTTCACCGTCCTCATCCCCCGTCACTACCATCCTCCTCCTGTCCTCCTCCACGCACCCCGTTACCCCCCTCCCAAGGGGGCCGATGTTCCCCCTGCTCAAGCCGTTTTCCCCCTCACTCGCCACCGCTCACCACAAATTTTCAACATATTGGTTTTCAGTGTTTTGAGATTTTGGAAGGAGAAGTAGTATAACTACTTGGTTTTTAGTCTTATGTAGGCTTCCCCTTCTTCCTCTCTTCTTCCTCTCTTCTTCTCCCCTTTTTCCCCTCCTCTTCGGCGGAAGAAGGGGAAGGGTAGGGAGGGGAAATCGGAGGAAGGGCAGATACGGCGGCGTGTGGTGATGATAATTAATTTTTTTTTTTTTGCTTGTGTTGAAGAAAATTGCTAATTTTGCAGCGTCAATTTGCCCACGCTGATGGGTGGGGGCGGGTTGGCGGACATATAAGAAAGACGTTGAGCAACGTTTTATCTGCGGTGCACAGAATCTCGCATATTAGTCTATCAAGTCGCAAAAACGCAATGTTTCTCGTCCATGGATTGGTATACAGGAGTGCTGTATCCAATATGCGTGGGTTTCGGCATTGCTTATTCTACTTGACAGGGCATGCGAGAGTTCAGTGTGAGGGATAAGCAAAAAAGTTGTTCCTGTGTTCTTTTTTTTGTCCGTAATTTGAGAAAATATGCAAAGGACTAAAGACAATATGCAGAAGGCTAAAGAACGGTGTAAAAAATGGTATACGCAGTTGGACAAAGTCTGTGAGACTTGTTGGTTTCCGTACTCTTTTGTTATTTTGGCGGCACTATTTCTACTCTTTTTTTCCAAATCTACAAGCCCGCTTTTCACATTTGAAGGGTTGGACAGTGCCGTGTTTAAGTCGATGGGACAGGCAATATTGAAAGGAAAGGTTCTTTATTATGACATATTCGACAACAAGGGGCCTATCCTATACCTCATCAATGCTCTAGGGGTGTTGATTGCAGGACGATTTGGGATATTTTTGTTGCAAATAGTAGGGCTCTCCGTTGCGTTGCTGTTTATGTTTAAAACAGCAAGACTGTTCTGTGGTGGATTTTGGTCGCTATTGTCAGTGGCGGTTTCGTTGGTGTTGCTTTCTGTGTTTTTTGATGAGGGTAACCAGTGCGAAGAATGGATGCTGTATGTTTTCGCACCGTCTCTGTACCTTTCCATGAAGTGGTATTGCGACTTGCAAACCGACAAGGCGTGTGCGTTCGACCGGCGACGTCTGTTGCGAGACAGCCTGCTCTATGGATTGTTTTTTGGTTACGCACTCTTTATCCGTCCAAATGATGCAGTCGGTTTTGTGGGTGGACAAAGTTTCGCAATTGCAGTCGTATCACTACTAAACAAAAAATGGAACAGCATATATTATCTTACCACGGGCTTTATTATAGGTGCGATAATTGTTGCGGCGCCGATAGTGCTGTGGTTTATGTTGAATGATGCTCTATTTGATTTGTGGAATGGCATGTTCGGAGTGAATATGAGTTATGCAGGTGGTGCTTCGATGTTTCTGTCCTTGCCCAACATCAAGATACCGCTTCTTCTCTGCGTACTTACCATGTGCGTGGTAACTTACTGTCGCGGAGGGAAAACGATGCTCGTGATGGTTATGTGCCCTTTGTGTTTGTTGTTTTTATTGGTCGGACATCGGATGTTTTTTCACTACTATATTGTATTCATACCTTATGTCACAGTTGGTTTTAGTTATGCCCGAAAAGTGCCAGCATCGACGGCAGTATTGGGTGCTATGGTGATTTTCTTGTCGCAACCTATGGATCACAATGAACGCCATGTGCCATTGATTAGGCAATTTCGTCATCAATTTTCAAAGCGAAACGTGAATCAGGAGCAACAATCAATGCTGCGAGAAGGAGAGTTGCTGGTATCGCATATTCCGGAAGAAGAGCGGGATTTTGTATGGAACGACATATTATATTCGCTCTTTCCTATTTTTCCACACAATGGTATTGTGCAATGCAATAGGCAAATATTCGATTACGAAGACAATCTTGTTTATCAAAAATACATTCACCAAACGTTAGGTTCTACGATTGAAAAGCCATTGTGGGTCGTCTCATCAAGCCAAACCCAAGATACGTTGCTTACAAGCAAAAACACTCCATATTGCAAGGTGTTCGCTACCGAGCATTATGTATTGTACCAGCTGATGCCTTATGTAGAGTAGTATCTCTCGCCCGCAGTATCGTGGTGGTCAGGTAGCGTCGCATATGAGGGTGTCTCAAAAGTTTTGAAACACTCTCGTTTTGCGAGGGCTAACGAGGTGGGTGTTGCTACTGCGCAAGGTATTCGGTAGCAGATCCGAAGTCGTAGCCATCGACCACTATGCGGCCTTTGGTGGTGCGGCCAAGGAAGCAGCAGTTGAGGCGGGCTTCGGCAAGCTTGAGAAGAAAGGAGTCTTCGTTGGTCTCGGCAATGGCAACCAGTTGTCGGCCATACTCCTCGCCAAATAGGAAAGCATCGAGGCGCACCTCGCGTGGACAAAGGATATCGAAGCCAAGCGGAGCTGTCAGCTTTAGCAGTGAGCAGAAGATGCCGCCGTTGGCGACTGGGGTGGGGCAGAGGACGATTCCTGCGGTATGGAGTGCATTGGTGATAAGGGTGATGTAGGATTCGTCGGTGGAGTCAATGGAGGAAGTTTCGCTGTCGGTGAAGATGTGTAGGCAGCGGCGTGCATACTCGCTGTCGGTGAAGTCGGTGTTTACATTGCCTATCATATAAAGCAGGGTTCCCGTGGAAAGAGCGTGGGGGCGAGGGTGGATAGGGTTAGCCTTGCATAGCTCGTGGGCGATGGATAGGCACTCTTTTATGCGAGGTTCCTGAATGGTGCGGTAGCTGTCTGCGCCAGAGTAAAGGTAGTCGTTGCGCACCACTTGGTGATGCTGGCCTTTAAGCCATCCGTAGAGGCTTTGTTGCCGACCATTGCTTTCCCACATGGCCAAAAGGGTGGCTAATTCGGACATGGTGGGAATACGCCCCACGATGCCGACTATTTCATCGTAGGCTTCGTGGGAGATGCCCATTGAGGCTGCTTGCTCGAAATCGACGGGCTTGTCGGTCATAGGGTGGTGAGGTGTTGGAGGAGGGCTTGGCAGCCTTCGTGGATGTCGCTCCACGCCTTAGAGAAGTCGCGCGTGTACCAAGGGTCGTCTACATCACCAGGATGGAAGGTGAAATCAAGCAGGCGGTGCAGCTTGCCATCGGGGTCGCTGCCGAGCAGGCGGTGCATGTTGCGCATGTTGGCAGTGTCCATACCGAGGATGAGGTCGAAGCGGTGGTAGTCATCGGGGGAAAGTTGGCGAGCCGTGTGGTGGGCGTGGGTGATGCCGTGGAGGGCAAGTTCGCGAAGTGCTTGCGGATAGATAGGGTTGCCAAGCTCCTCGGTGCTGGTGGCAGCGGAGTCTATGGTGAAAAGATGGGACAGGCAAGCCTGCTCCACGAGGTGCTTCATGGTGAACTCGGCCATCGGACTGCGGCAGATGTTGCCGTGGCAGACAAAGAGGAGGTTCATTGTCGGTATATGCGTTAAAAGAGGCTGCAAATTTACGAAAAAAAATAGTTTGCATGGCAGCGAAGCTGGATAAGAAAAAGGAGAAACTGCCAAATTGGCAGGTGGGGGACTATGAGGTCTGCGTTGGCACGATTATTGTTGCAAAGATGGTGTCGGCCACAAAGGTCTACAGGAAAACAGAGTAAATAAACAAAAAAAGAAAGGAAAACAATATGAGCAAAATCATCGGAATCGACCTCGGCACAACCAACAGCTGTGTGAGCGTCATGGAAGGTAACGAACCCGTAGTTATCGCTAACAGCGAGGGCAACCGCACCACCCCCAGCGTGGT
>JAFTBM010000026.1 GCA_017455205.1 Bacteroidales bacterium | reverse complement strand
GCTATGATTATACATCTACCTCAACACAACATTATCCCCTTATATGGTAATTTTGCGTTGAAATACAGAACAATAACACCGTAACCCGTTGAAAAACAAAAGGAGCTGTCAAGCATCACTTGACAACTCCCAGCGGAGAGACAGGGATTCGAACCCTGGGACCAGCAAGCTGGTCAACGGTTTTCGAGACCGCCCCGATCGACCACTCCGGCATCTCTCCTTCGCCTCTGCACCCTATCACCCCGAAAGGGGCAGAAAACGGCTGCAAAGATACCACTTTTATTGGATATGGCCAAATTTATTTTCCCTCGCCCTCTGTCTACTCTATCCCTCAATGCCTTGCACTGCCTCTACCCTCCTTTTGCTGCGCACTTCAAGTCGCATTCCGTCAGTGGCCATTATGCAGTTTTCGAACTCGGCTGATGCTTGCTGCAGGAGGATATCTGGCTCGCGGTAGCGGGCACTGATATGGGTCAGCAGCAGCTGACCGACGCTCGCCTTTGCAGCCAACAGCCCAGCTTGTCCAGCCGTCAAGTGCTTGCGTTGCAAGGCCAAGTCGGCCAGCTCGTTGGCGAATGTGCATTCGGTGCAGAGGAGGTCAGCACCTGCGATGTGGGGCAGCAGAGCCTCGGTGTAGGCGGTGTCGCAACAATAGGCGTAGGTGAACGGACGCTCGATAGAATTCATCGTGTCGGCGATGCGGAAGCCGTAGGCCGGCACTGTGTGGTCGAGCGGGAAGGCTACCACCGTGTAGCGGCGGTGCTCGAGTACCGTCTGCTCGCCCTCGGCGAATGCCATTTCGCGCCAATCGATTGCGAAACTGATATGGTTGCCCGTCAATTGAAAAAGGGTCTCGATGCACTCGCGGGCTCCCTGCGGCGCGACGATGCACACTGGCTCTGTGCGTCCGCAAAGGTGCATGGTGGAAAGCAGGCCGGGCAGGCCGAAGAAGTGGTCGCCGTGGAGATGCGATATCAGTATGGTCTCAAACGACTGCAGCTTCAGCCGATGCCTCCGTATGCGGTTCTGCGTGCCCTCAGCACAATCGATGAGGAGCTTCGAGCCGTGAAAGTTCAGAGCCTGTGCCGAGCAGTTGCGAGTGCCAGTGGGCGATGCTGCCCCCGAGCCGAGAATGGTGATGCTGAAGTTCATAACCGTGGTTTGTTATTGACCGATGCGAGGAGGAGCAGCAGGAAGGTGATCATGCCGTTGATTAGGAGCAGTTCAAAGCCGAAGTGGTAGCCGAACCAGATGGGGGCGAAGACCCTGAGCAGGTAGCAAATCACTGGGGAGGCTATGGCGATGGCAGGCACCCAGCGGTCGCGGGCACGGCGGTGGGTGAAGAGGCCGAAAGCGTAGAGGCCGAGCAGAGGCCCGTAGGTGAAGCCGGCCACGTCGAAAAGCGTGTCGATCAGCGACTGGCGATGGAATGGGCGGAAGGCCACGATGACCAGCAGGTAGAGCAGCGCAAAACCCACGTGAACCAACCTTCGCGTACGGGTGCGCTTGGTGTCCGACCCGCCAGGCGACTTGAAGTCGAGGAAGTTGTAGCAGAAGGTAGTGGTCAAGGCCGTCAGGGTGCCGTCGGCGCTGCTGTAGCCTGCCGCCACCATGCCCAGCACAAAGCATACCGCCGTGAAGCCGCTCAAGCTGAACGCCACCGAGGGGAAAATCTTGTCGGCCACCACCTCGCCCGCCTCGTTCACCGGCAGCGCAAAACCCGTCTGCTCGGCATAGACCAGCAGGGCTGCCCCAAGGCTGAGGAAGAGGATATTGACCACGATGAAGAGCAGACTCGAGGTCATGACGTTCTTCTGTGCATCGCGCAGGGTGCGGCAGGTGAGGTTCTTCTGCATCATGTCCTGGTCGAGTCCCGTCATGGTGATGGTGATAAACATACCGCTGACGATCTGCTTCCAATAGTACTTCGGAGCCGAGGGGTCGGTCTCGAACATGCGGGTATATCCCCTATCCGATGCTTGATGCATCAGCTCGCCCCAACCGATGCCGAGCTCGGAAAGCAGCACCACCACCGTGGCCACAGCGGCCAGCAGCAGGAAGGTGGTCTGCAGCATATCGGTCCAGACCACCGTCTTGATTCCTCCACGGAAGGTGTAGAGCAGGATGATGGCAATAAAGACCACCGCCGGCACCCAGAAAGGCACTCCCCAGGCGCGGAAGACAAACTCGTAGAGCACAAATACCACCAAGTACATCCGCAGGGCCGACCCCAGCAGGCGACTTATGATAAAGAAAAGGCTCCCCGTCCGCTCGCTCGCCGCCCCAAAGCGGTCGCCGAGATAGGAATAGATGGAGGTGAGCCCCAGCCGATAGTAGAGCGGCAGCAGCACCAGTGCAATCACCGCGTAGCCCAGCACGTAGCCCAGCACCAGCGGCATATAAGTCCACTGCCCACCCAGCACCCCGCCTGGCACCGACATAAAGGTAACGCCGCTCAGCGAAGCCCCAATCATGCCGTAGGCCACCACCGGCCACGGCGAGCGCCGACCGGCACGGAAGAAAGCCTCGTTGCCCGTAGCTCCGCGTCGCCCTGTGAGCCACATCACGAGGAAAAGCAACCCCGTGTAGGCAGCAAAACACAACAATATAGTCAGTTCCATTACTTCACTCTCCAAAATCCGCTTGCAAAGATACACAAAAAAAAACATATCCGCCGCCCCTTTCGTCGACCGACTTGGTCCGTGTCATCTCCGTGTCAACTCCGTGTCAGGTCCGTGTCACCTCCGACTCGGGTCGGACTTCACACGCCTCTGACACGAAGCACACACGCCACTGGCAGGGAGATAGTGCCTACCCGACAGCTACGACAATTGCCGACATTTTTTGGGGTTTTCCATTTCGCCCCCTATATTATGTACAACTATTAACCCTCAAATTAAAAAGTATGGCACACATTACTTCTGGTATTCTCAACGCCTTTAGCGGCATCATTGGCCCTGTGCTGGGCTACGAATGGAAGGGGCGGAGCTGCATGCGCAGCCGGCCAGCTCCTCGCAATCCGCGCACGGCACGGCAGCAGCACGGGCGGTCGGTCTTCGGAGCCACGGCGCACCTCTGGAGCCTTATGCGCGAGGCCGCCGTGGTGGGTTTGCGCGGTCCAGCCGCCGAGCGGCAGGTGGGCGAGAACAACCTCTTCGTGAGCCTCAATCGGCAGTGCGTCAGCGTGGCGGACGGCGAGGCGACCATTGACTACCCTGGCATCAGAATTGCCGAGGGCGACTTGGCGGGCGTGGCTTTTGGCATACCGCAGGTCGCGGCAGACGGGACGGTGGAGGTCGGCTTCAGCCCGTTGGCAGGGGCAGCTGGGATGGCCACCGACTACGTGCTGCTCTTCGCCTTCGTGCCGTCGGCCGAGGAGGGAAGGCTGGCCGCCCCCGTCCACCGCAGCGATGGACACACCAGCTTGGTATTGCCCACTCGCTGGACGGGCATGGAGGTGCACCTCTATGGATTCGCGTGGGATAGCTGCTTCCGTGCCTCGCCCTCGGCCTACATAGGCAGCCTGACGCTGCAGGGGTGAGGCAGGGGCAAGTGATGCGGCAGAGCTATGGTCAGCCGATGAAAAAAAATCCGATGGGATGAATAAAAAATTTGTGGGAAAGAAAAAAAATTGTACCTTTGCAATTCCATACAAAGCGGAGAAAGCCTTGTTGAAAACAGTGGAAAACATTAAAACACAAATAAATAAAAAGAAATGTACGCAATCGTAGAAATCGCAGGCAAGCAATTCAAGGTCGCCCAAGATCAAAAGATCTTCGTCAACCGCCTCCACAACGATGAGGGCAGCGAGGTCTCTTTTGACACCGTGATGCTTAAGGACAATGATGGCAAAGTGGAGGTGGGTAAACCTTACATTGCTGGAGCCAATGTAAAGGCCACCGTGCTGCGCCACCTGAAGGGCGATAAGGTGCTGGTGTTCAAGAAAATTCGTCGCAAAGGCTTCCAGAAGATGAATGGCCATCGCGACTACTTGACCCAAATCAAGATTGACAGCATCAACTAACGGAGTGTATAACCTAAAACAACGAGAAAGATATGGCACATAAAAAAGGTGTAGGTAGTTCGAGCAACGGCCGCGAGTCCGAAAGCAAGCGATTGGGCGTGAAGATATTTGGTGGTCAGAAGTGCGTAGCTGGCAACATCATCGTGCGCCAGCGTGGCACGGCACACAACCCTGGCCAAAACGTGGGCATGGGGCGCGACCACACGCTGTATGCACTGATTGACGGCGTGGTGAAATTCCACAAAGGTCGCGAGGATCGCTCGTTTGTCAGCGTGGTGCCCGCCGAATAGGGTCTACCGATAAGCAAAGCAGGAATCAGCCTTCCATCCCTGGGGTGGAAGGCTTTTGTTGGATAAGGGGCACTGCGGTAGAGATGGGGATACCTCGGAGTGCTGCTGGGGTGGAGATAGCGTGGCCTCGGGACACTGCCAACGGCGGAATAGTGAGGAGGCAATAAATAGTTGAAAATCGCGTTAGATGAAAGTTATGCAAACGGTAAAGTTCATAGATTTGTTCGCTGGCATCGGCGGAATACGCAAGGGTTTCGAGATGGCTTTTCAGAAGAAAGGTTATAAGACCAAGTGCGTATTCACGTCAGAGATAAAGCCACACGCCATCAAGGTGCTTAATGCCAATCATCCTTCGGAGGATGTTCATGGAGATATTACGACAATTAAATCATCACAAATCCCCGATTTCGATTTTCTACTTGGTGGGTTTCCATGCCAGGCGTTCTCTTATGCCGGGCGTAGGCTTGGCTTTCAGGACACAAGAGGGACGCTTTTCTTCGAGGTAGAGCGCATTCTGAAAGAAAAACAGCCGTATGGTTTCATCCTTGAGAACGTTGAGGGATTGGTAACTCACGATAGAGAGACCCCAACAGACAAGATTGGCAGAACGAAAGGAATGATAAGAGCATAACAGTATGGCAAAGAAGAAATACACAAAACGCCTATGTCCCCCATACCAATTTTTCTTCAAGCCCGTGCTTGAAGCCCTTGAAGAGCTTGGCGGTTCGGGAGCAAATGAAGAAATATACAATAGAGTTGTTGCCAACACACATTTGTCAAGTGAGGTGATTGACGAAATGCATAGTTTCACGATGTCGCAGGTTGAATACAATTTGATGTGGGCGAGAACCTATTTGAAAAACTATGGAGCGGTAGAAAACAGCAAACAAGGTGTATGGGCATTGACTGCAAAAGGTGCCAAGATGCTTAAAACCGACGATGTTGATGCGAAAGCCATTACGCAGTTTACCAATCAAAAGCACGGTAAAACGGACGAATCAGCAGAGGACGATGTGCCGGATGTTGAGACAAAGAATTGGCGAGAGCAGATAACAGACATTCTGCAAAACATGAATCCCTATGCCTTTGAGAAACTTGCCCAACGATTGTTGCGCGAATGTGGCTTCTCTGATGTCGTTGTAACAAAGAAATCAGGCGATGGCGGTATCGACGGCACTGGCAAGTTGCGTATCAAGGGAATCTTCAGTTTCAATGTGGCATTCCAATGCAAGCGCTTCAAAGGACCGGTCGGAGCGGCAGAGATACGGGACTTCCGTGGTTCACTTGGAACAAACATTGAAAAGGGCGTGCTAATAACCACCTCGTCATTCTCTCGTGCGGCAAAAGAAGAGGCTGCCAGTGAGGGCAAGCGGTTGATTGACCTCATGGACGGGGAAGAACTAATCAACAAACTTGCCGAATATGGCATTGGATTGACCGAAGTCAAGTCGTATGAGATTGACGAGGATTTCTTCAATTCATTATCGGAGGAATGAATATGAACGCCGAAGAACTATACGCTGCCTTGCTCAAAAGCGACTTGATAGGCTTGCAATTTCCCGCCACAATCAAAGTTGGAGCATTTAACATCAACCTGGATAAAGCTGACGTTGTCGGCAACATTATGCAGGAGTGGCTGGAAGGCTGGCTTAAGAAGAATGGTGTGGACTATTCTCCCAATCCCAACTCGCAGATGCCACCAGACTTCTACCTCAACCCCGACAACCTCAAAGAAGATTTGCTTGAAGTAAAAGCCTTTAACTACAAGGCAACACCCGGTTTCGACATCGCCGATTTCAACGCATACCAGTCGGAATTGATAGAGAAGCCTTACATGCTTTGTTCCAAATATCTTATATTTGGCTATGTGATGCAAGACGACGGCTATGTGGTAATCAAGAAAATGTGGCTGAAGAACGTCTGGGAAATATGCCGTCCAATGGCTAACTGGCCACTCAACTTGCAAGTGAAAGACAAGGTGGTGCATAAAATTCGGCCTGGAAAATGGTATTCAACTGGGAAAACCAAATTCCGTCAGTTCGAGACTATGGAGGACTTCATTTCCGCCATATATGAAACCGTCTACCAAAACCCCAAAACACGGGAAGAGAGTGGAGAATGGTTTTCAAGATTCAAGGCAAGTTACAAAAAACTGTACAAGAAAAGCATCACAGTTCCGCGATGGAGCGAGATTGAGGGAAAATACAAATTGTGAGGGAAAAATTAGGTGGAAATATACAGATATGGAATGGAACTTGCTGCCTCATACACCCGATAGCAGAGCTATGACTAAAAAAGTGGGGGTGGAGGCAATAATATGGCGAAAGGGGCGTTAGTGAGGGAAGTAAATAATGGAGAAAGGATTAAACGAAGATCGAAAGAAGCATGAAACCGATTATTGTAGGGACTGACTTTTCGCAGGGGTCGTATGTGGCACTGGAGATGGCTATCGATATGGCCAATTGCTTGCAGAGCGACATCATACTGATATGGGCTCGGCGCGAGAAGTTGCTTTTCAGCAGCGAGCAGCTCGACACGATGAGCAACTTGGCCGAGGAGCGGCTGAAGGAGCTATGCGAGAAGTACCAGCCCGAGATGAAGTATGGCCAGTTGCGGTGGCAGATTACGCATGGCAAGGTGGCACCAGCATTGGCCACCACGGCCACGCGCGAGCTGGCGCAGATGATAGTGATAGGCACCAACGGTGCATCGGGTTTTGAAAAGTATTGGATGGGGAGTCAGGCGGTGCGCATCGTGCAGGATTCGCCTTGCCCAGTGGTTACCGTGCGCCAGGGATATAAGTTCCACAAGAAGCTCGACCGCATTGTGGTGCCGATACGCGTCAATACCAACTCGAGGCAGAAGGTGCCGCCCGCAGCAGCGATGGCCAAGATATTCGGCTCGGAGGTGCACGTGCTGGGGTTGCTGGACATGAAAGAGGAGGAAGCCTCGCTGCGCACCTACGTGTCGCAAGCGACAGACTTTCTGACCCGTGAGGGGGTGAAGCACCAGTTCGTCATTCGCCCCTACTCCAATTATTGCGACACGGTGCTTAACTACGCCGACGAGGTGAAGGCCGACATGCTGGTGATCAACACCGAGCAGGACAAGTTCCTCTCGCAGATATTCCTCGGCACTAATGCACAGCAGATAGTGCACCGCTCGCAGATACCGGTACTCTGCATCCATCCGACCGACTATATCAACATAGCGGCACGGGTGTGATGGCGGATGTGGTAGTGGTGGGTGGCGGCGCAGCTGGGATGATGGCGGCAGCGGTGGCGGCACGCCGCGGGCGCGAGGTGGTGGTGCTGGAAAAGATGGATCAGCTGGGGCGCAAGCTCCGCATCACTGGCAAAGGACGCTGCAACCTGACCAACACGGCTTCGCTGCGCGATACGCTATCTCACATCTCGAGCAGCACGGCGGGCAGCACCGCCAAACCTGGCAGGGACGGCGGGGTATGGCTGCGCAATGCCTACGGACACTTCTTCAACCGCGAGCTGATGGCTTGGATGGAGGAGCGTGGCGTGGCACTGGTGGAGGAACGTGGCGGACGGGTGTTTCCTGCATCGGGGAAGTCGCTCGACGTGTTTCTCGCCTTGATAGAGGAGCTTGAGGCATCGCCTCGGGTGGAGATAAGGAAGAACTGCACGGTAAAGCGGATAGAGGTGCTACGAGATGGCGAGGGGAAGATAGAGCGAGCCACAGCTGCCCTGTTGCAAAGTGGCGAGCGGGTGGCAGTGCAGAGCATTGTGATAGCCACAGGTGGTCTCTCCTACCCCACCACGGGGGCGACTGGGGCTGGCCTGCGGATGGCCGAAGAACTGGGGCATCGGGTAGTGGAGACAGTTCCCTCGCTGGTGGCACTGCGATGTGAAGAGGAATTGCCGTCGGAGTTGGAGGGGTTTACGCTGAAGAACGTGTCGCTTCGGGTGGCCGATGGTGGGCAGGAACTATACCGCTCGGAGGTGGGAGAGCTGACATTCACGGCGAGAGGCATCGGTGGGCCGTTGGCACTCGGTGCCAGTCGGATGACCACACGCCCGCTACACGCAGGCCGCCGATTGAAGGCCACGATTGACCTCAAGCCAGGCCTCACCGCTGAGCAGCTCGACCGCAAGCTTCAGACCGACCTCGCAGCAAACGGCACACGCCTCTTCCACGATGCACTGCGGATGTGGCTGCCAGCCGAACTGGTGCCGCTGGCACTGAAGCAGTTGCACATTGAATACTATAAGCGGCTGCACCAAATCAACGGGGAAGAGCGCCGACGACTGGGCAGATGGCTGAAGGGGGTTGAGCTGACGCTTTGTGGCACTGCCGACTGGAACGAGGCCATCATTACGCAAGGGGGAGTGGCACTGGATGAGGTAGACCCTCGGACTATGGCTTCGCGACTGGTAAAGGGGCTCTACTTCGCGGGCGAGATACTTGACCTCGATGCCGACACGGGGGGGTACAACCTACAGATAGCCTTTTCCACCGCCTACGCCGCTGGAATGAGCGTGTAATCGCCCGCGGAGAATGGCACTACGGAGGAGGAGAAAGAAAAGTTTTGCAGGGGTGAATATTATTTCGTAACTTTGCAGGCGAAATTAGACAAACCTAAAACACATCACAACTATGAAGAAAATCATTCTTTCGATGCTGGCAGTGCTGGCACTGTCGTGGGGAGCGATGGCCGAGAACGGCGAGAGCTACACGATTGACGATGCCGCCATCGAGCAGGTGTTTGCGGCAGCAGCCGATGCCACAATGAGCCAAGCGTACATCGCTGGCTTGGTAGACCTTTCCGCCCCGATGCAAGGTGCGGCCACAGCCACCCTCTCGCAGGCCAACCCGATAGGTGCTTGGCTGATATGCTGGTTTCTTGGCGGATTTGGCATCCATCGCCACTATATGGGTACCGACCGACTGATGTTCCTCTACTACATCATTACCTGTGGCGGTATCTTTGGCATAGTGCCGCTGGTGGACTGGGTGGTGCTACTCATTGGAGTCATTGACAATGATATCAGCAAGTACGTCAACAACAGTCGGTTCTTCATGTGGGCATAAGCTGCTTGGCGTGAAGGCAAAGGGAATAGTCCGCATAGGGCTACTCCCTTTGTTTTTTATGCTCACCATCCTCGCAGCAGAGGCACAGACGCGAGTGGCCGCCGACGTAACCATCCAGCAGGTGCACAAAGGGAAAAGCGTCAGGGTGGAGAAACAGGTGTACTACAACGCCAACGGGAGCTTGGTGGTACACTTCACCTATCCGACGCAGTACTATGTAATCACCAACCGACTGGGCGAAACCTCGGTCTACCAGCCGCAGACCAACGAGGTGATGCAGATGAACGATGCATCGGTCAGTTCGGAGGATGAGATGATAGCCCTCTTTATGACACCTAACTACACCGACCTCGGTCTGCAGCAGCTGGGATTTGTGCTGAATAAAGTGGAACGCAAGGGAGGCGACCAAATTGGCACCTACGTACCCACGGGGAACAATAGTCGCGACATCAGCCGCGCTGTGGTGGTCTGCCGAGAGGGAAACCCCATATACTGTGCCTTCTACGACCACGACGGCTTAATGACACGCAAGACCTACTATAGCCGCTACACAGAGTTCCGCACATTTACTATGCCCACGCTGGTAACGCAGATAGCCTATAACGGGCTGGGGGACTCGGTAATCAAGCGTGAGGAATACCGCAACATCCGCACCGAGGGTTTCGGCAGCGAATCTCTATTTGACTTCACCATTCCAAACAACGCCAAGAGGGTCAGCCCCAAAACACGATGAAGGCAGAGAGGGCTATTTTAATAGTGATAGTATGGGCTGCCATACAAAGCACCGCCATCGCGCAGATTGCTACGCCGCTTGACAGCACCGACTTTCGGCTACTACGCCAAGTGCAACCCTCGCACGGTGAGAAACCGCCTCGCCAAGTGAGCTACGGCTTCACACCTGGTAAGTGTACCTTTAATCCATTCTACCATCTCCTCTCGGCCAGTATGTTCGCCTACCAAAAGGTCATCTCGCCAGTCATAGCACGCCATTGCGCCTACTCGCCCACATGCTCGGCCTACAGCAAAGAGCTCATCCGCGAATACGGACTTGCCAAGGGGATATGCCTCACCGCCGACCGCTTAACACGCTGCACACGCATTGCCCTGACAGGTGCTGACACCTACTTTCTGATAGACGAAGGCCACGGTCATATCCAGGAAACTCCCGAACGCTACCGCCCATGAACCCACGCCTTTGCCTGCTGCTCGCCTTGCTGCCGCTTTGCCTCCATGCCCAGACCCAGCCCACGGTGGCACAGGAGTTCGACTTTGTGATGTACCTCATCGGTAACGGTATGAAAGAGGAAGCTCTTGTGGCTACACACCGCACACCACTTGGAGGCGACAGCATCAATTTTCTGAAAGGATATGCTCACTATAGTGCCCAAATGCTTGATACGGCATCCAGCTACTTTGCACACATCGCCCCCTCTTCACCCCTATTCTCCGAGGGGAGCTTCTACGGGACAATCTCCGAAAGCCATTTAGGACACTACGACAGGGCACTCAACTTGCTCCACCGCCTTCCCGAAGAAAATGCACAAGAGAGGAATCTCGCCCTCTTTGAAACTGCCGGTATCAAGCTTCTGCAGCGCGATATGCAGACCTTCGACAGCCTTTTCCCACTCATCGACACCTCCGACTACCGCCTCAACGCCGAGGTTCGCGACCTACTGCACCTGCGTACCAACCTCGGCTCGCACAAGGCGAAACGCCCATGGGTGGCGGGAGCATGCTCGGCAGTATTGCCTGGACTGGGCAAGGTGTATGCTGGGAAACTGGGCGAAGGATTGTCGGCTTTTCTTATCACTGGTGGCCTCATGGCTACCACGGCCGAAAACTATGTCCACCACGGAGCCACCCACTGGATGACCCTCGCCACTGGACTGCTATCTGCAGTCTTCTACGTGGGAAACATCTACGGCTCGGTGGCCACCGCCAGAGTGAGCCTCAACACATTCAACCAACGCCATGACCTGCAGATACTCTACGATATTCATATTCCTGTTCGTGCTCACTATCGCCGCTAATGGTCAGTCCAGTGCGGTAGCCGACAGCCTCTTCGCCGCAGGC
This sequence comes from Bacteroidales bacterium, assembly GCA_017455205.1. Classification (GTDB taxonomy): domain Bacteria; phylum Bacteroidota; class Bacteroidia; order Bacteroidales; family P3; genus Colimorpha. The sequence continues at coordinate 29,027 of JAFTBM010000026.1, read as the reverse complement.
GACTACACGTCCGCCGCCGTAGAATATGAGCGATGCTACTACCTTGCTACCTCCCGCACCAATGGTCGCACCGCATTGGAAAACAAGGCACAATGCTACAAACGTATGGGCAGCTTCGACCGTGCTGCAGCCACCCTTGAACGCTATGCCACCACCTACGATGACTACCAACAGCTGGCACTCTGCCAATACCTCGCTTCAGATTTCGAGAAAGCTGCTGCCTCAATAGTACGATGCCAAGCACTGGCAGACACCATTGGCACCGACCTTCTCCTGATCAAGACGTTAACCCTCAACGAACTCTTGCTTTACGATTCGGCCTTATCCACCGCCCTCACCTTGGCCTCACAACAGATGAAACGTCCTGCCTTTGAGCTTGCCCATCAATTGTATACCCTCTACTCCACCCGCCCGCAGGCCAAAAGCGAGCAGACGGCACGACGGCTGTCATATATTCCTGGGATGGGACATCTCTACGCCCGACAGTGGGACTTGGGAATGACGGCCTTCACCCTCAACGCCGCCTTGTTGAGCTTCGGAGTGTGGCAAGTGATAGAGGGATGCTACTTGACGGCTTGGGTGGGCGGAGCTGGGCTGCTCAGTGCCACCTACCCTGGGCAAATGCGGAGTGCTGAAGCGGCCACACGTCAATACAATCGACAGCAGGCCGATACATTCAATGCGAAAGCACGCCAGTTCCTGCTGGACACCTTCGCACCATAGAATGCCGCCAGCCGAGGCACTGGGCTTGCACATATTGCCTGTATAACAACTTCAACGCTATTCCTATCCGTCCGGCACCTGCCCCACCACTCGGAGGTCGGGGGCAACTTTTTTGTGAAGTTTGCGGAAAAGTGATTATCTTTGCAGTCGAAACCAACAGACAGAAATCAGATGAAAAAGTATGCAGTGGGTGTCGATATTGGAGGCACCAACACCGATGTGGGGCTGGTCGATACCGAAGGGAATATCGTCTGCCGTGGTTCGATTCCGACCACCCGTTACACCACCTTCGAGCCCTATATTGCCGACCTTGTGGCACTGACCTTGCAGCTTAAGGCCGAGTTGGAGCAGAGCCATCAGGAGGAGGCAGTCTTGACGGGGTTTGGTATCGGGGCTCCCAATGCCAATTTCAACACAGGATGCGTGGTCGATGCACCCAACCTGCCGTTCAAAGGGGTACTTGATTTTAACAAGGAAATAGGAAAGCACCTCGCACTTCCGGTGGTGCTGGACAACGACGCCAACGCGGCGGCCTATGGCGAGTATATCTACGGTGGAGCCAAGGGCAAGCGCCATTTCATAGTCTTCACCCTGGGTACGGGCGTCGGCAGCGGCATAGTGGTCGACGGACGTATCGTCCACGGCATAACAGGGGCTGCTGGCGAATTGGGGCATGTAACCCTCATCCCTAAAGGACGCACCTGCGGATGCGGGCGGAGAGGCTGCCTTGAAGCCTATGCCTCGGCACGTGGCATTGTGCGCACCTACCTCGACCTGCGCCGTGGCAGTACCCAGGGCGAGTCGATGCTTGCCTCCCTGCCCGACGGCGATATCAGTTGCCAAGCAGTGGGCGATGCAGCCCGTTTGGGCGACCCACTTGCATTGCAGACCTGGGCTATGACGGCCGAGTGGCTCGGTATGGCAATGGCCAACGCAGTGGCATTCTCCTCGCCCGAAGCCATATTCCTCACTGGCGGTCCCTCGCGAGTAGGCGATCCGCTGATGGCTCCCCTGCGTCGTGCTTTCGAGAGTCACCTGCTCTTCTGCTACCGCTCTACCTGCACCATCAGTCCCTCTTCCCTACCCTCTGGCGATGCCGCCGTGCTGGGTGCGGCCTCGCTGGTACAGCACGGAAGCGGAGGCGGACTTAACCTGCGAGACTAATCGGTCGGGAGTAAAATTCGTACCGCAGCAAACCTCCGCTGTTATAGCTTGGGGAAATAGTGGTAGTACTTGGTTACCTGCTTTTCGAGGAAATGGCGGTCAAGTTGGTCGCTGGCCTCGCCGATAGGTAGGCAGCGGCCATCTTTGAAGAGTACCTTAATCTCCTGGTCGTTGAAGTCGTAGGAGCGATTGTGGAGCTCGCCCGTGCCTTCGAAATAGCCATTGCTTACATCAGGGAAAGGCTCACTGGCAATCCTGATGGCTGGAAGCCGCCGATTGACGAGAGCACGGCAGAGGGCAGACAGAGTGGCATCGGGCGAATGTTGCCATTGCTTGATGCTAACCATAATGTCGTCATCGTCGATCTCGGCAAAGCGCTGCAGGAAATTAGGTGCTCCGCTGTCGAAACGGAACACACCGCTATCCAACTCGCGTGCACGGCGGATGATAGCCAGCAGTAGGCGGTCGGCTGCGATAACCGTTTTGTGCATATACACCTGCCAGTACATCAGTCGGCGACTGATGATAAACTTCTCCACGCTGTAAATTCCCTTTTCGTCGACCACCAGCTCGTCGCGGTGCACATTGAGCATTGAGATAATGCGGTCAGTCCCCACGATGCCTTCGCTGACGCCAGTGAAGAAGCTGTCGCGTCCGAGGTAGTCAAGCCTATCCATATCGAGCTGCGAGGAGACGAGCTGATGGAGGAAGTGTTTCGGGTAGCGATTGGTAAAGATAGCAATGGCGGTGGAAAGCAGACCATCCATTTCCTCGTTGAGGTGCTGCATCATGCGGAGGGTAATCTCTTCGTGGCTCACATCAACCAACACCCGCTCGCTGGTGTGCGAGAACGGTCCGTGACCGATGTCGTGGAGCAGGATAGCCAGCTTGGCACCCCTATCCTCCTCGGCGGTAATATCCACCCCCTTCATCCGAAGCACCTCCAACGCCCGAGTCATCAAGTTCAACGCACCCAGCATGTGGCTGAAGCGGGTATGGGTGGCACCAGGGTAGACCAAGTAGGTCAGCCCCAGTTGCTTGATTCTGCGCTGCCGCTGAAAGAATGGGTGCTCTACCACCGAGAGCAGCACAGGGTCGTCGATGGCAAGAAAGCCATCATAAACAGGGTCGTTGATTATCTTACGCTTGGCCATATCACCGACAAGTATTTGTTCCACATTTTTAACCCACCCCTATAGCACTTCAGCCAGCAGCCTAGCAGCATCGCCGACCATCTCGTTGCAAGGCCGTTTGCCCTTCTGCAGCAGGCGGGCACACACAATGTCGCCCTCCAACTCGCGGAAGCGTTCTATCAACTGCCGTGCAGCATCGGCACGCCCAGTCAGGCCACACACCATCGCCATGCCGCTCACGCAACCACACACCTCGCGGCAGCCTGCAAGTCCCCGACCAAAAGGTGCAGCCACTGCCGAGGCTTGCTCCGCACCGATAGGCAACACATCGGCATAGGCCAGCACCACCGCCTGGCAGCAGTTGCACCCCTGCTTGTGCAGTGCCTTGGCACGTTCTGTCCGTTCCTTTTTATCCATAATATTCAATTAAACCAGTTCTCAACCGCAGAAACAGCTCCCACATCACTATCGCTGCTGCACAACTGACATTGAGCGAATGCTTGATGCCATACTGTGGGATTTCCAACGAACCGTCGCAGTGCTGCAGCAGTGATTCCTGCACCCCGTCAAGCTCGTTGCCCAGCACAATGGCTACCCGCTCATCTTTGCCGATGGCCTCCTTTGCCTCCTCCGAACCCAATTTGAGACTGTCGCTCACCTGCTCCACAGCATAGACCTTATACCCTCGCTGCTTCAACTCTTCCACACACTCGGTGGCCTCCGCATAGTAACTCCACTCCACGCTCTCCTCGGCTCCGAGAGCCGTCTTGTGTATCTCGCGATGAGGGGGTGTAGCCGTGATGCCACACAGGGCAATATGCTCCACTCGGAAAGCATCCGCCGTGCGAAAGACCGACCCCACATTGTTCAGACTCCTCACATTGTCAAGCACCACCGTCAGCGGCAACTTCCCGCTCGCGCGGAACTCCTCCACCGTCAGCCGTCCCATCTCCTCTGCCGTCAATCTGTGTCCCATATCCCTATGCTTTATCTTTGAGCTGTTTTGCCAGCTCCTCCATTTGCTGTTCCACTCGGTGCTGTCCCTCGGCAATCCGTGTCTCAATATCATCGAGTTTCTGCTTCACATCATCGTTGTTGTCGGCCACCATCGCATCCACAAATATGGAGTTGATGAGCGACATTCCTATAATGCCTCCACCAATCAGCAACAGGCAGAAATAGAGCCTCACCACATGCACCCACACTGGCTTCAACCCCACGCAGATGGCATTCGGTATATCATACCACCCCTCGACCGTAAAGAGCTGCAGCATGGCATACATCCCATCGAGCGGTGTGCGGAAATACTGCGGAGCCAACGAGCCGAAAAACGCACTATTGATGATAGCTACCACCACCAACACCACTGCATAGGCCAGCAAAAAGGCAGCCGACTGCCGCAAGGCCAGCATAAAGCCCGCCCAGAGGGCCTTGAGGTTGGGAAAATGGCGCACCAGCCGAAAAAGCTTAAACAGCCGCAACAACCGCAGCACCATCAGTACCTTTGTAACACCCAGCCCTGGCACGACATACACCAGCAGCGAAGGCACAGCCAGCAAAGTAACCGCCCCATCCAGCACATTCCACCCCGACCGCCAGTAGACCCTCCATCCCTGCACCCGAAGCTTCACCCCCATCTCGACCATAAACACCACCGTGCAGAGGCTATCCACCACCGTCAAAGGCCACCACTCCACCCCACTCTCCTGCAAGAAAATCACCACTGCATTGAGCGCCACCACCCACAGCATCGCCTGCTCGCCCAAGAGCCACTGTCTCAACGCATCCCGATTCTTCATATTCCACTTATTTCAGCCTTTTTTGCCTGCCCTAAATGCTTCATCATCTACCACCAATCACCCTTTCTACGGCTGCAAATTTACGAAATAATATGCTGCTGCACAAAAATATCTCTCTCCCTCGCTACCCGTTCCTCCAATACATCTTTCCCCCTGTCATTTCCTGTACCTCAAGGGTAGGTCTGAAATACCAGCAACGAGCCGTCCGAGCGGAGGGTGAACTGTGATCCGAGTGCCTCGTTGAGCGTCGCCTGCCACCAGAAGCGCGGACGGAGACCGTCAAGCGGCCACTTCAGCCCGCTGCCGTAAATGGGCATATCGGGTGTGAAGGAGACAATGGAGACCTGCTGACCTGCATGCGAACTGAATGTACGCTCTCCATGGAGGTGGACAAAACGCCCGTAGTCGGTCAGCAATTCAATCGCTGCCCCTGGATATTCCTCGGCAAAGGTGGCAAGGTAGGCAAGGTTGCCGAGGGTGTGGTCTTCGCGCCGCCCAGTGGCACCTATAATGGAGAATTGAGAATGGAGAATTGAGAATTGGGAAGTCGCCCAAGTCATGGCCTTGTGGAGGTCGTTGAAGTCCTGCTCCTCCACTTGCACCCACTTGCTACCCAACTCCGCCTTGATAGCCTCGGGAAGCGAATCGCCGTCGCCGATGACGATGAAGGGAATGGAGAATTGAGAATTGAAGATTGAGAATTGGACGTAGGCCGAATCGCAGCAGACAACGAAGTCGGCCTCGCGCAGGGCACGTAGCGGCACCTCATGCGTCGGGAAATCGCCCGCCGCGAGTATTACGATATGCTTTCTCTCTTCCATCGGATAAGTCCTAAAACGACAAACACTTCATACACGGCATACATCACCGCCGAGGCATAAAGCCCCGAGGCAAGGTAGAGGCCAATCATCAGTGGCTCCACTACAAGCCAGGCGAACCATTGCTGCCAGTACTTCTGCGAGAGCATCCACATGCCCACAATGCTGATGGCCGACGAAAGACCATCGACCACTGGCAGCGAGCTCTCGCCCATCGCTCCCAGCAGCCAGTAGAACACGGCCGTCAGTGCAGCCACTATCCCTATCAGCAGCGGCCACAGCCGTGCAGGACACGACCCGATGGGGCGTTCTCCCTGTCCACGGCTGTGCAGCACCCCACGCCAGACCAGCATCCCGTAGACCGACATGGCGAAGTTGTAGCAGCAGATGCCGAGGTTGGCATAGTATCCAGCCTGGAAGTTAATGACGGCATAGAAAGCCGACATCAGCAGGCTCAACGGCCAAAACCATCGGTCGGCACGATACTCGCTGACCACGTAGAGTAGCCCGATGAGTGCCCCTATGACGTCCAGTGCCGACACGTCAGAAGCGGTATATCACCCTACCCATCCAGTTAGTGCCTGGCTGCTGGAGGAAGGCGCGGCTGTGGTAGTAGTAGGTGGCTGTGGTGCTACTCCAGTCGTCGACCCAGTCGCCCACCCAAGCATTCAGCCGATAGTTGTGGTTCAGCAGGTTATTGACCGTCAGCTGGCATTCAATCTCGCCCCTTCCAGCGAGGTGGAACACGTAGCTGGCACGCAGGTTGAGCAGGAAGTAGGGGTCGAGGGCATAGCACTCGCGCCCCGTGTTGTCGGCATATTGCTTGCCCACGTATTTTCCTATCAGCTGTAGTTTGGCATCCTTGACAGGCATGAAAGTGGCAATGGCAGCCCCCACCACCGAGGGCGAGAGCGAAAGCGGCGTGTTGGCCGTTACCACTTGGGGAACGCTGTCGCCGTCGGCAAAGTCGAAGTAGGTGTAGTCAATCACCTTGTTGCTGCTGATTGTCAGGTTGGCATCAAGTCGCATCCAGCGGCACAGCTCGTACCCCCCCTCCAGCTCGATGCCGAGGCGGTAGCTGCGGGCAACGTTCTCCATCAGCGAGTAGCCACTGCTGCTAAGGTCGCCATTGGGGGTGAGCTGGTCGCTGTAGAGCATAGCGTAGAGGTTAGCGTTGAATGCCCAGCGACTGGCGGTGCGCTGATAGCCCAGCTCGAAGTCGAGCATGGTTTCAGATTCCACTTTCCTACCGTTTAGGTGGGCATCCTTGAGGTCGCTGCGTGTAGGCTCGCGGTTGGAGATGCCTGCCACCAGGTAGGTGCGCTGGTGGTCGTCAATGCGGTAGTTGAGGCCAAGCTTGGGATTGAAGAAGAGGTAATTGTTTTTCCAAGCGTCGAGGACATCGCCGTCGTCGGTGGTGCCGTCAATCGTGTAGCCCACACTGCGCATCTGCAGGTCGGCGTAGGCGTTGAGGGCATCACTGATGGTTATATTGAGTTTGAGGTAGGTGTTGAAGTCGCGTTTGTCGCCCGTGTCGTAGTACCAGTCGGTGAATGGGGTGGTGAAGTGAGCCGACGTGTCGCGGCACCAGAGTACACGCCCGTAGTGCTCGCCGTCGAACAGCAGCAGCTGACTGCCCAGCGACACCTGCGCACGCTCACCGTTGTAGCGTGCGGCGAGGGTGGCCGTGTAGGCGTTGTTGGCCATTATCTTGCGCGTGATGAAGTCGCTGCGCCCAGCAAAGGGCAGGTTGAAGGAGGAAAACTTTTTGCCAGCCTTGTAGTATTCGTCGTAGCCGTAGCCGTGGGTGTAGTCGAGTGCACCGTTGATGCTCCAATAGTCGGTGAGCAGGTGGGAGACGTAGAGCTGATAGTGCTGCTGCCAGTAGTTGTCGGTAGCATTGCGATAGTAGAGGGTGTTGCCATCCATGTCGAACTCGCCAGCATCGTTGTAGCGTGGGTCGCGCTCAAGGGTGGCACTGTCGGCACCATCCCAAGTGATGCCCGTGTTCTGCTGACCGATGATGGTGAGCAGCTTCACCACCGTCCGCTCTCCATACCAACTGGCCGAGCCGAAAAAGGAGTGCTGGTCGGTCTGTCCGCCGCGCAGGAACCCGTCGCTCGTCAGGCCACTGTAGGCAGCATCGAATGAGAGGCCACTCTTCAATATGCCAGTTCCCGCATTGAGGCTATACTGGCGCGTGTTCCAGCTGCCGAGGCCAAAGTCGGCATCGGCGTAGGCACCGCTGCGGGCGTTGAGGGTCTGCATGTTGATGGCCGCACCGAAGGCAGGACTTCCGCCCGTCGATGCTCCCACTCCACGCTGTATCTGCAAGCTCTGCGCCATGCCGCCAAGGTTGGGGATGTTGGCCCAGAAGACGCTCTGGCTTTCAGGGTCGTTGAGGGTGATACCGTTGATATTGACGTTGATGCGGCTGGCATCGACACCGCGTATGCGCAGGCTCGTGGCTCCCACCGATCCGTTCTCTGCCGTAGCCACCACCGAGGTCTGCGTCTCAAGCTGATAGGGGATGCTCACCGCACTGCGGCTCTCCTGCAACTCCTCTTTGCCGACGGTGGCGGTGGTGAGCGGCGCGGTGTTGCTCACGCGCGAATCTTGAATGATTACCTCGTCAAGCGTCCGCACCGTGTCCTGGGCTTGAAGGAATGAGAACTGTGAATTGAGAATTGTGAACGCCAAGGCCAAGCAGGCTATCATCTGCCAGCGGCTGGTCTGGGTGGCTCCAAACATGCGATAGCGGCCACCAATATTCAGTGTGTGTTTCATGGTCATTTTCCTTACGCGGGCATTACCCCGATCAAGTTTTGAGGGTGTATTCTCAGCAGCTTATTCGTCTATCTGTGTGTAGATGAGCGACATAAACGCACCCCTTTGTGAACTCTCCACGCTGCAAATATACTCTTTTTTTTCATTTCCGACCAAAAATTCGGTAGCGACCTCCGCCGTAGGACGAGCGGGAGAAGCCCGCGCCATCGCCGTGTGATGTCCGTGCCGAGTCGGAGGTGACACGGAGGTGACACGGAGATGACACGGAGATGACACGGACCAAGTGGCTTGATAAGGGGGGCAGGTGAGCGGGAGAAAATGAGCGGGGGGAGGGGTGCATTTTGCGGCGATGAGGCTATGATGCAGCGGAGGCCAGCTGCCCGCTGCGGGCGGCTGGCCTCCACTGCTTGCGAGGTGGGGATGGGTTATTCGTCGTCGGGGTAGATGGATTTGGAGAACCAGGCGAGCCAGTTGGGTACATCGCCCGAGTTGTTGCCCACGAAGTAGCGGAAGGTGCCGAGCCCTTCTTTCTCCACCTTGCGCTGGTCGAGGGGGATGGCTTTGACGCGGTCGAGCCAGTCGCCGTTGGAGCTGTAGAGCGTGAGCTCTTGCGAGGCAAGGTCGAATCGGAAGAAGTACCAGTGGTCGCGGGCGGCCTCGACATAGAAGGTCATCTGCTGTGTGCCTCCGGCGTTGATGATTTGCGCTTTGAGCTTGACTTGGAAGGCCGAGGGTTCTCCTCCAGCGGCCACGAGGTTCACTCGCCCATCGTAGTAGAGTCCCACCTTGGGGGTATAGAGCCAGCGGACGCCATCGAAGAGGAAGGAGCACTGCATGGGCTGTGGGAGCTCGTCGAGCTTGCCCGTGGAGCTGTAGCGCACATAGGCGGCAGCACCTTTTTCCGCACCGAGGTGGTGGATGAGGGCGTGGCGCATCTCGGCGCTGGTGGTGGCGGTGGTGGTCGCGAGGCGCAGGTCGCCGTTGAGGTTGGCCACGAGAGCTTCAATGAGGCTGGCCTCGATGGGGAAGGAGAAGCCGAAGAGGGTGGTGAGGTGGTCTTGGTCGTCGGATGCAATGCCCACCGAGGCTGTGCCGTAGGCGTAGAGCGAGGCTTGGGTGGGACGGAGGGCGAAATTGACGGGCCCTTCGCCCTCAACGATGCAGTCGGCAGTGGAGAGTGCGAGGTAGGGGGCGACGACGGCCTCGGGGTTGGAGACCTTCTCTGCAGAGGCTATCATGTATTGCTTTCGGTCGGCAAGGTAGGTCAGCACGCCGTGAGCCGAGAGCAGTTCGTTGCCCGACACTTTCTCGTCGGTCAGGAAGGCTGCGTGGGGTTTGAGCGAGGATTTGTCCATGAGGATGGAGGCTGCGATGCGGTGGCCTTTCCAGTCGGTGGGGTTTTCGGGTACTGGGATGTGGACGTGGTCGGGGTCGGTGTAGGCGGCATAGGCCAGCAGGCCGAGCTGCTCTTTGGGGATGCAGGGTTGGAGCAGGCGCACGCCGCCTTCGAACCACGGCAGGCGGTGGTCGCCTTCGTAGCGCACGGTGCCGGCAAAGCCGAAGGCAGAGCTGATGGTGAAGGAAGCGCTGTCGCTGATAAGGCCCTGTGCACTGGTTACACCGCGGGAGTTGACCGAGATGTCCTTCAAGTAGAGGCGTTGCGGACGGTCGGTGTCGTTGAGGAAGTCGATGTAGCCGCTGCCGGTGAATTGCTTGGCCGAGGCGATGCTCAAGGTGGCACCGACAACGCTGTGCCAGGCACTGTCGCGGTTGAATATTAGGTTGGCATTCGCCATCGGGCGCAGTTCGCCACCGCGGTCGACGTGCAGGGTGTCGGCTGCGGGGGCGATGGCGGCATCGGCCACATTGACGAGGAAGACACCCGCCGAGGAGAGGTCGCCCAGCTCGTAGCGGTAGAGCGAGTGCAGCGCGTGGTAGGTGAGGCCGTGGCGGTCGGGGTCAGTGCTGACGAAGCGCACGCCAGGCATATCCCCCCGCTTTTGCAGGCGGAGGCGGATATCCATGGCATCCAGTCCTTCGGTCGAGGGACGAGTGGTGTTGGTCAGCTCCAGGAGGTGGCGGTTCATGTCCCAAGTGAATTGGTCGGCATAGGCTTCCTGCTTGACCAGTTGAAGCTCGGAGCGGGCAGGGCCGTTGGGGAGTGTCAGCTCGGTGCGATGGCTGGTGTAGTCCACGTGTGAACGGACACCTTCGGCCGAGAAGGCCAGTTGGCCGAGCTTGGTACTGCGGAGGGTGAAGCGGCTGGTCTCGGCGTTCATTTCGCGCGGGTGCAGTGCAAAACGGCTGCTTTCGAGCGTACCCTCCCTGATGGCGGCTTTGCCAGCGGCCGCTGCCCCTTGCGGCATCAGGTCGAGCCTGCCCGTCAGTGCAGCCTCGCCACGGAAGATGGATAGCGGGCGACCCTTGGATAGGGTAGCCACTGCCATCGAGTCGGCATAGGGCAGCCAGCGCTGGCGTAGGCGTCCGCCTTTGGCTTCGGGGTAGCCCTGCTCCTCGCGCAGGTAGAAAGTGTCGGTGGTGGCCTCCATCGAGTCGAGCAGGAAGAGGAAATTGCGCGAGCGGGTGGTGGATGCCAGATAGGAGAGGTCGCCCTCGCCCTTGAGCCCAAAATGGTTGAGGGTGATGGCTTGGTGGAAAGTGCCTTTGCCGCCATAGGCGGGGTAGCCGCCAGCGGGGGCTTCGGTCTTGAAGCCGAGGTAGTAGTCGCGCTGGACGGTCAGCGGATAGGTGATGTCGGGGAAGATACCGCCCGAGGTGAGGGTGCCGTTGAATTGCAGGCTGTCGGTAACGAAATTGACCAGGCGATGGAGGGTGAAGGGGTGGAGGGTGTAGTAGAAACGTTTGCGGTCGTAGCGCCCACCGCAGATGCTGCTTCGGTCGTAGTAGACGTAGCTGCTCTGCGTACTATTGAAGATGGGGTACTCTTTGTTCTTCGTCAATCCGCTGTGGTTGTCGGGCTTGTCCACATTGAGTGTGCCCACGAGGTTGTAGAGGGGCGTGAGTACGATGTGGTCGGAGTCGGGGTTGTTGAACTGAGGCACGTAGAAGTAGAGCGAGTCCACCTGCGGCAGGTTGAAGCTGTTGGCCTCATAGTTGAATTCACCCCCGCCGACAAAGAAGATGAAGCGCCCCACATCGATGCGGCCATCAAAGGTCAGCTGGCGGTTGTAGCCTACATCGACTTTCCCTCCGCGAGGGTGAATCACCACGCGCTGGCTGTCGCTGACCACGAAGCGTTCCACGCCGCGTAGCTGAAGCCTGCTGTCGGCGAGGTCCATCGTGGCGTTGTTGCCCCGGGTGGTGGATTCGATGGAGAGGGCATCGTAGTCGAAGTCCTTATTGTGTCCGAAGGCTTTGATATAGCTTTCGAGCTTCTCTTTGGCGGTAACCCTTCCCGTCATCTCGTTGTAGGAGACCAGGCCGTAGCGCGAAAGGGTGTGTACCATCAGCAGTGCTTGACTGATGTCGAAGCCGATATATTCGGCAAACTTATCGACCTTGAACACTCTGGAGCCTCCGCTGATATAGTCGTAGACGCGGCGGGCTGGGCTCACCTCGTCGATACCTTGGATTTCACGGTATTTTTTGTAGGTGTAGCAACTGCTGCTCTCGAATGTTACCTGGCTCTGTGTGCCACCGGGCATAAGCGAGGTGAACTCCACTCCGCCAGTGGCCATATTGCAGACTATCATCTCGCAGTCGATGTCCAACTCGTGGTAGGTGTCGATAAAAGGGCTGTAGTAGTTGCGTTTCTTATCGTTGATGACGCTCACCTTGCCGTCGGCTGGCGAGTAGCGTACCCTCACACCAGTGTTGGCGATAGAGTCTTCTTCGCCCACATAAAGAGCCACCGAAGCATCCTCGGAGACGATTCGGTCGGTGGTGATAGTGAACTTGCGCGAGGTTACCGACAGCACCCCTTTGCCATCCTTCTTGAATATAAGCGACGAGGGATGCTTTTCGGATGCGGTGATAAACTTGGAGCCATTCATCATAAAGCTGCCGCTATAGTCCACGCCTGGCATGATGTCCTTGATAACAAAGTCGCGCTGATAGCTTCGGAAGCGGGGGTAGCTGTACTTCCCTGGTTCTGCTTGAGCGTTCAAAGCTTCTTCCAAGCGGCCAGCAATCGGCTGACTGAAATAGTGGGTGTTGACGAACTTGACGCTATCTGCCCTGAACTTGGGAAATTTGGTTGCGGCCTCGTAGCGTCCCAACTCGGCATAGCAGGCCTCCGCACCCAGCCCTGTGCGCCGCCAGTCCACACGACCTCCCACTCCGTACCACTGGCACTCCTTGTAGTCGTAGCGCCCCGTGGTCTGCAGGATGCGACCGTAGTCTTTGGCCGAGGCGTAGGAGAGGTCGGCAGGGGTGTCGAACCACACCAGTGCTACCCCTTTCTCCATGCCTATGCGGAATGATGCCGTGGAGGCGAATTTCCATTCCGATGAATTGCTACGATAGAGTACTCGCTCGGTCAGCAGCCGCTCGCTGAAGTTCACCCACTCCATGATAGCCTTGGGCTTGGCCGACTTTTTCCGCATGGCATCGGCTACATCAAGCCACCCCGTCAGGTTCTGTCCTCCACCAGGCACCGCTGCGTAGGCAGCCAGCACACGGGTGAGGCTACTTATCTCGGGATTGCCCTTCATCTTGGCCTTTACGGCATAGAGGTAGAGGGCCGCTACGCGCTGCTGCGTCTCCCAATCCATCGTCCGATAGACCGCAGCCAGTGCGTCCACCGCTGCGCTGTTCTCCTTCTGCTTCTCTTTGTCGGAGGTCTGGCCGTTGAGGTATTCTTTCAGTTCGACAGGCAGTTTCTCGGTCGTAAACGCCACTTCCTGTTTCGGCTTCTGCGCCATTAGGACGGATGCCCAAAGCAGTGGCAACAGCAGCAACGCGGTCTTCGGTCTCATATCGTTTGGTTTTGTTTCGTTCTACTCTGTTTCAACCCACCGAGGCTTTCAGCTTCTCAGCGTTTTCGGCCACCTGCAGGGCTTCGATGCACTCCTCAATTTCGCCATCCATGAAGGCAGGTAGGTTGTGCATACTCCAGCCGATACGGTGGTCGGTGACGCGGCTTTGGGGATAGTTGTAGGTGCGTACCTTCTCGCTACGGTCGCCCGTGGCCACCATCGTCTTGCGCTTGCTACTCATCTCCTCCATGTATTTGTTGTACTCACGCTCGTAGAGCCGCGTGCGCAGCAGACTCATGGCTTTCTCCATGTTTTTGATTTGGCTCTTCTGGTCTTGCATTGAGACCACTATACCCGTCGGCACATGGGTCAGGCGCACTGCACTATAGGTGGTGTTCACGCTCTGCCCTCCTGGGCCGCTGGCGCAGAATATCTCCTTTTTGATGTCGGCAGGGTTGAGCTCCACGTCGAATTCCTCGGCCTCGGGCAGCACCACCACGCCAGCCGCCGAAGTGTGGATGCGCCCCTGAGTCTCGGTGGCGGGCACGCGCTGCACCCGGTGCACACCGCTCTCGTACTTCAGCACGCCGTACACTCCCTCGCCCGAGACGTTGAAAGTGATGTCCTTGTAGCCGCCAGCCGTACCTTCGTTGAAGTCGACCACCTCCACTTTCCAATGCCTCCGCTCGCAGAAGCGGGTGTACATGCGGAAGAGGTCGCCCGCAAAGAGGCAGGCCTCGTCGCCACCCGTGCCACCGCGTATCTCCACCACCGCATTCTTCGAGTCGGTGGGGTCAGACGGAATGAGCAGCAACCTTATCTCGTCCTCCATCCGCTCGCGCCGCTCTGTGCTGGTGGAGAGTTCCTCTTTGGCCATCTCGCGCAGCTCCTGGTCTTTCTCGGTCTCCAGCAGGCTGCGGCACTCGGCGATGGTGTCCAGCAGGGCTTTATAGTCGTGGTAAGCCTTCACCACTGGCTGCAGGTCCTTGTAATCCTTGCTGAGCTTGACGTAGCGCTTCATGTCGGCCGTAACCTGCGGGTCGTTCATCTGCGATTCTATCTCCCGATAGCGGGCGTATATGGCCTCTAACTTGTCTAACATAGCTTTATCCTTTATTTGCTTTGTTCAACCTTAATGTTTTCCCAATCAGTTCATTCACCTCATCCGACACCCTCCACTTCACCACCGCCCACAGCAGCCCGCCACCCAGCACCACCGTCTTCACCGCTGCCAGTACTATTCTCATCCCCACCCCATACTCTCCGCCCACGAGCTTGCCTACACCCCACTCCCACGCTTCGCCCAGCAGCAAACCCACCGCCACCACTGCCACCACCTTGACCTGCCCCACCGAGAAGAAGTGTACCCTCAACCGCCGCCACACAAACCACAGCAACAGCAAAAAGTATGCCACATACGACAGCAGCGTAGCCACCGCCGCGCCATTTATCCCCCACACCCCTATCAGCCACTGGTTGCACACCAGAGCAGCCCCCGTCAGCACCAGCGCAAACAGCAGCGACCATACATAAAACCTCGAATAGTTGAGCACATCCGCTCCCACCGCAAACGATGAATTGACCACCTTGGCCAGCCCCAGCACAAACACCACCCCCGCACCGCCAGCATACGCCTCGCCGTTGGGCAGAAGCGAGAACAGCAGGTCGAGGTTAATCCATATCAAGAAGAATATAGTCAGGCTCACCAGCATCTGGTGCAAGCTCACCTGCCGCCCGAGCCGATTCACCTCGCCCCATCGCCCCGACTTGGCCGACGCTGCCAGTATCGGCCTCGACACCGCCCCAAGCGACCGATAGGGCACCTCCACCACATTGGCTATATACAGCGCTATGGCATACACCCCCGTGGCCGCCAGCCCCGTCTTTGCACCCAAAAACAGCGTACTCAGCAGCGGGACATTCCCCGCTATCACCACCGCCGTCATCAGCAGCGAATAGCGCAACATCTCCCCCCACAACCGACGATCGATAGCGTGGAAATCCACCTTGAACACCCCCAAGTCAAAACCCGTGATGCGAAGCAGATAAAACGCCGAAAGCAACATCGCCACCCCATAACTCCCACAAAACAGCCACACAAAGCCATCGAAACTCACCCAGCCCAGCCCATAGAGCACATACGAGGCCAACGTCAGCAGACGGATGCCCACCTCGCGCACCAGCTTCGGCACTGTGATGCGCAGCAGCACCGAGGCATTTGTCTCGAACACCGTCAGGTACATCGCGCAGAACACCAGCATCGGCAGCAGCCCCACATACTCCGCCAGCAGAGGCGACCGCCCCTCGTACAGACCCACAATCCCATCCCTAAACAGCAGAAAGAGCAACCCAAACAGTCCGAAACCCACCAGCGGCAGCAACAGCGAAAGCCCAAACACCCCTCGGTTGCGGCCTCCATCGCTGAAATAGGGGAAAAAACGTACTACCGACGAATTGGTACCCAGCAGCGCCAACGACGAAAAAAGCACCGCCGCATCCACCATCACCCTCGTCAGACCCACCTCCTCGGTGGTCAAGCAGCGCGTCAGCACGAAAAAGGTGGTAACAAAACCTATCGCCACCCCTGCGTAGTTGGCCAACGCCCCTTTGATGCTCTGCCGTGCGATAACTCCCATAATCTATCCCCTAACGCCACACCTCCCGCAATATTGCATCCACTCACCAAATTTCCCTCGCACATCCCATAGGTCGCCATTTCCGCCCGTCGTCCACCTCTCCCAACCTGCCCGTCTAACCCTCCAACCATCCCTCTCCACCACCCTCCCCCACCCCTTCCTTACCCCTACCTTACCCCTACCTTACCCCTATCCAAAAACGCAAATCCTCCCCAAACCCCTAAAATAAACAGCACTGAAAATCAGCAACTTATAAAGTTAGTAGGAGATGATTATAACTCACTGGTTTTTAGCTTCTTAAAGTGACCAACTCCTTACCATCGCCTTATCATCTCCTACCCATCCCCTACCCAACCCCTTTTGGGGTAGGAGTTGGGTAGGTTTTGAACTAAAGTTGAAAGGGGGTTGCAAGGGTGATGAAAGGAGGGGGAATGAAAGGGGATTGGTCTCCGCTGCCGGACATACACTCCGCACTCCCGTATAACTTCTCACCCACGGCATCTTCTTTCATTGCCAGTCGAGCTGTGGAGACCGACCTGCAAATGTGGCTATACAAAAGATTATTTTGCCATTACAGGTTTTTTTGCTACTTTTGCATGGGATTAAACTACAAGCTGACGCAGCATGATTAAGGGGAAGATACTGTTTGTAAACCAAGAGATTGCGCCGTTCACCGCAGAGTCGGAGGCCGCACTGATGGGTAGGGATTTGCCAGCCAGAATGCAGGAAATGGGGCGCGAAATTAGGGTATTTATGCCCAAATACCACCACATCAGCGACCGTCGCCACCAGCTCCACGAGGTCATTCGGCTCAGCGGCATGAACCTGATTGTGAACAACTGCGACCGGCAGCTGATTATCAAGGTGGGGAGCATTCCCGGGGCTCGCGTCCAAGTCTACTTCATCGACAACGAGGAGTACTTCTCCCGGCAGGTCGCCTTGGCAGCCAACGGTATGGTTCCGCCCGAGAGCGACGAGCGTATGCTCTTTTTCGGTCGGGGGGCATTAGAGGCAGTACGCAAGCTCGCTTGGCGGCCACATGTGGTGTGCTTCAGCGGCTGGCTTTCGGCCATGGTGCCTTTCTACCTGCGCCGCATCAACAAGGAAAACGCTTTCTTCACTGGCACCAAGCTGGTTACCCTGCTGATGGACGATGGCTTTGAAGGCCCACTCGGAGGCGACCTTGAGCGCAAGATGCGTACCGACAACGCCACCGCCAAGGATCTCCGCCTCTACGGCGACACCACCTACCTCGGCCTGATGAAGGCAGCCATCACCTACTCGCAAGGCGTCATCATCGGTTCGCCCACCGCCAATGCCGAGCTGGTGGCCTTCGCCAAGGAAAGCAAGCGCAACGTACTCGACTACATTGCCGACCCTGGCGAGTTCCACAACCAGGCTAATAAGTTCTTCGACACCATCACTGGAAAGATAGACAACTGATAACGCCCACTGCACAATGAAACACACCCTCCGAATAGCCTCACTCGCCCTGGGCTTCGGCCTGCTTGCCTCCCTCCCCGCCGCCTGCACCAACGAGGAAAGTGCCCTCGGCCTCGGTCTCTCCAGCGAAGCCACCCCCTACAACGCAAAATTCGACACCCTCTACGCCAACCATGCCGTCAGCCTGCGCGACGACCAATACTCCACCGGCGGATTCGACTACAACATCGTCGGCAACTACACCGATGCCACCTTCGGCAGCGTAAGCTCGGAACTCTACATGCAGGTGGCACTGGCCTCCACCAGCGGGAGCATCAACCTCGACTCGGTCAAGGTGGACACCGTGAAATATCCCGTTGTCATTGACTCGGTGGTGCTGACGCTAATCCCCACGGCACTCTTCCCCGACCCCAATAGCGACTACCGATTCCTGTTCGAGGTAACGCAACTGGCCGACACCGTAGCCACAGCCGACACCATCTATCGCGCATCCAGCACTATCGCACCCGATAGCGACCGCAAGCTCTACCAAGGGGTCATCCAAGTATCGCCTGGCACGAAGGCCATCCGCATGAAGCTCAACGGCAATGCCACCGAGATGATACAATATGCTGGCAGCAATGCCGACTTTGTGGCACACGCCAAGGGAATGCGCCTCCGCATCGTGAGCGGCTACCACGACGAGGGGATGGTTACCCTCGACTTCGCCGCCACCTCCACCTGCCTCACCGCCTACTACCACTACGGCCCTAAACCTTATACCGACAGCTACCAATTCTCGCTCGCACACCACTTTATGCACTACTGGCACGACTACTCCGCCACTGGCGTGGCCGTCGGCTCCGACAGCATCAATGGGACCAACAGGCTCTATATCGAACCCCTCGCAGGCTACCGCCTCAAAGTGGACTTCGACAGTGCACTCACCGCCTTCCGCACCGCCCATCCCAGTGCCGTAGTGCATCGTGCACGGCTCATGCTCCCCCTCGCCGAGGGCGACTGGACACCCTACCCCGACCGCCTCGTGGCCACCTACCAGTCCGATGCCACTGGCAAAGAGAGCTACATCAACGACTATGCCCTCACCGGCGTGGACGGCTACTGCGACTCTACCGCCCGCCTCTATGCCATCAACATGCCCCGCCACATGCAGAGCCTCCTCCGCAGCGGACACGGCGGCAGCCTCTACCTCTCCATCAACTCGCGCCGAAATGCTGCCAATCGTGCCGTGCTGCGCGGCTATCGCACATCCAACCCGCTGAAATTAGCCATCGTCTACACCGAATAGCACCCCTATGAAAAAGCACCTCACCCTAATCATCGCCCTCGCATCCCTCGCCACTGCGGCCATGGGGCAAAAGACCTACAGCAAGACCTACGCCGACAGCAAGCAGGTGGCCGTGGAGGGCACACTCGACGAAAGCGGCAAACGCACAGGCAACTGGACTTGGTGGTTTCCCAACGGCCGCATGTCGCAGCAAGGCACCTACACCAATGGCCAAAAGACGGGCATCTGGACGCTCTACTACGACGATGGCAGCCGCATGGCCGAGGAATGCTACTCGGGCAATGGACAGAACCGCAGCTGGTTCCGCAACGGCGACCTCCGCAGCGAAGTGCCTATCAGCCAAGGGCGCCGCGATGGCATCTACCGCTCTTGGTACGCCAACGGTCAGCAGGAAGAGGAAATTCACTACCTCAACGGTAGCCGCGAAGGCATCACCACCCAATGGCACGAGAATGGCAACATCAAGTTCAAAGGCGAATACCGCGACAACGAGCTTCAGGGCAACGCCACCTGGTGGCTCGACAATGGGATGAAAGATATGGAAGGCTCTATGGTGGACGGCGAACAGGACGGCGCATGGGTCTTCTACTGGCGAACTAACGGAAAGAAAGGCATTGAGGGCACCTACACCCGCGGGAAAGAGACTGGCCTATGGACCTACTACTACGAGACGGGGGAGAAATGGCGCGCTGGCCACTACGAAGAGGGTGAACGCACTGGCACGTGGACAACCTGGTACGAAAGTGGCAGCAAGCTCCATGAAGGCGAATACGAAGCCGACCTCGAGGAGGGGCGATGGACAGCCTGGTACGAGGATGGCAAGGTAGACTACTACGGCTCCTTCAGTCAGGGGCGCAAAGAGGGCGAATGGCGTGGTCTCTACGACAACGGAGCCGTGCGCTACATCATCCACTACTCCGACGACGAGAAGGACGGCGAGGAAATCCGCTACTTCCCCAACGGCAAGGTGGAACTCCAGCAGCACTACCTCCGCGGCCAGCTCCACGGCAAATATGAACGCTACACCGAGAACGGTGCGCTGGTGGAGAAAGGCCAGTTCTCCCACGGCGAAAAAGAGGGCAAATGGGTGTGGTACGATGGTGGTCGCGAAGCCTACAAAGCCCAGTTCAAGGCTGGAAAAGAGGTGAAGTGATGCGCCTGCTGCTTGCCTCCAAGTCGCCCCGCCGTCGGCAGCTCGTCGCCGAGCTTGGGTTTCCCTTTGAATGCGTCAGCATTGAGGTAGACGAACACCTACCCGCCGACATCCCTGCCAGCCGTGCAGCCGAATGCCTCGCCTGCCGCAAGGCAGATGCCTACCCTGCCGACAGGCTTGCCCCTGCCGACGTGCTGGTGGCCGCCGACACCGTGGTGGTCCTCGCCGACCGCATCCTCGGAAAACCCACCAGCCGCGACCAAGCCCTTGAGATGCTCCGAATGCTCTCTGGCCACCGCCACACAGTCTACACTGGCGTCTGCCTGCAATCCACCACCCAGCGCATCTCCTTCACCGAAAGCACTGCCGTCCTCTTCCGCACGCTCACCGAGGCCGAAATCACCCATTATGTGGACACCTACCGCCCTTTCGACAAGGCTGGAGCCTACGGCATTCAAGAATGGATTGGCATGATAGGCATCGAGCGCATCGAAGGTTGCTACTACAACGTTATGGGGCTTCCCACCGCACGGCTCTACGCCACCCTCAGCAGCAAATTCTTATCCAAGTAAAGCCTTCCCTCGTCCAGTAGCCTACGCACCACCTCGGCCACCCCTCGGTGTCCCATACGCTCCATGATGCGGCAAAGGTCGGTCGGGCTGACCGCATTGCGCGCTACCTCCTGCAGCACTGCTTCGTCGGTCACCACCTCATCCTGCCGATGCCGGCAGACATCGCATGCTCCGCAATCGGCCACACCTTCCACCTCGCCAAAATAGGCCACGAGCTGGCGTGAGCGGCAATCCCGAGTGTTGTCAATATATCGCATCACTGCATCCAGCCGCTCACTGGCCGCCGACTTGAGGTGGGCATAATGGTCGGCACTGAAATAGATGTCGCCCTCGTTCACCCGCGCCGTAGAAAAAACCAGCTGCGGCTTGGTGGTGCGCGGATGATATTCCACTATGTGCATCGCCTGCAATTCGCCCAAAGCGGCTCTCACCTCGCGTGCACTCATCGGGCTGCGCGAGGCCATCTGCCTCTCGTCAATAGCCACTGGTGCCATCATCACCCCTGGGTACATCCGCAGTACCAACTTCAGCAAATCGCCATAGCGTATATGTTCGAGCTGGAAGCGGTAGAGCTCATCGCGACTGACGGGGATGAATAGGGTCGAGGCAAGGTTCTCGCGGTCGGGGATAGCAATCAGCCCCTCACGCTCCAAGAAGCGGCATGCACTGTAGAACTCTCGAGGTGGCAGATTGTAGGTGTCGCAAATAGCCTCCAAGTCGAAGTCGAAACTGCTATCAGCTCCACTACCCAGCGGCAGACGGTAGAAGTTGCAAATAGCCTTGTAGGCACTGCGAATAAATGCTTCCGAAGGATAGGCAGAGGCAAAATCGCGCCGAAGCCGCTCGCGGTCAGCCGGGCTATATATCGCCACTGCATAGGCTCGCTTTCCATCCCGTCCTGCACGCCCCGCCTCTTGGAAGTAGGCTTCGAGCGAATCGGGAATGTCGAGGTGCACCACAAAGCGCACATCGGCCTTGTCTATCCCCATACCAAAGGCGTTGGTCGCCACTATCACCTGGCACTTCCCCTCCATCCACGCAGCCTGCTTCTGGTCGCGTTCCTCGGCATCAAGTCCCGCATGATAGTAGACTGCACCGATGCCCGCCTCCACCAGCGACTCGGCCACCTGCCGCGTGCTGCGTCGGCTGCGAGTGTAGACTATCCCGCTCCCCTTGAGGCTTTTCACTATCTGCAACAGCGAGGCCATCTTGTCGTCGCTATACAGCACGTTGTAGCTCAAATTGTCCCTCACGTAGGATGCCTGGAATACACGGCAGTCGTGCATGGCAAGGTGCTGCTGGATGTCTTTCACCACGGCGGCTGTGGCCGTGGCCGTAAGTGCCAGCAGCGGCACCCGAGGGTGGTACTGCCTGATCTCGGCTATCTGCAAGTAGGGCGGGCGGAAGTCATGCCCCCACTGCGAGACGCAATGTGCCTCGTCCACCGCAATGAGGTTTACCTTCATCTGCCGAAAGTGCTCAATGAACATCCGCTGCCGCAACCGCTCGGGCGAGACGTAGAGCAACTTGATGCTACCAGCTATGCAATTGCTCAACACAGCCATCTCCTGCTGCCGGCTCATCCCCGAGACGATGCAGGCTGCCTTCACATGCCGCCTGTTGAGTGCCTCCACCTGGTCTTTCATCAAAGCTATCAGCGGCGACACCACCAAGCACATCCCCTCCGAGAGCAACGCCGTCAGCTGGTAGCAGAGCGACTTGCCTCCACCTGTGGGAAACAACGCCAGCGTGTCATGCCCACCGCTCACCGAGTCTATCACCTCCCCTTGCAGGGGGCGGAACGCCTCGTAGCCCCAATACCTCTTCAGTAGCGAATACTTGTCGGCCATCAGCGCAACAGCAAGACCGACCCCTGCCAGGTCATGATGGTGCCCGACGAGGGCTTGCGGTAACTGCAGACGTAGACGTAGTTCCCCTGCACGCAGGGTGTCCCTTTGTGCGTACCATCCCAGCGGAACTGTGGGTCGGTCGACTCAAAGACCAGCACCCCACGGCGGTTATAGATCGAGATGTGGAAGTAGTCGTACTTGTTGGCCGTGCGGAAGTAGAACTGGGCGTTGCCATCCTCGCTCCCAGGGGTGAAGACATTGGGAAACCACGCAGTGTATATCCTCACTGGCACCAGCAGCGAGTCCCTCACGCTGCAACCCAGCGCGTTGTACACCGTATACACCACCTTGCTCAACGTGTCGCGGTAGGCTCCTTCGAGCGTGTGTTCCACCTCTTTCCCCTTCTCCACCACTCCGTCGGCAAACAGCCACTGGGCATCAACGCTCCACTGCGAGAGGTCTTTCATCGTCAGCAGCGGTGCCTCCGAGTCAAGCGTGTCGGGACTGAACTCGGCAGCCGGCACTGGCAGTGGCACCACCTCGATGGTCTGCGTCAGTGGCAGCGAGGCACAATTGTTGGAGCCATAGCCCGTCATGGAGTAGACCGTGCTGCGCTGCGGCACCACCCTGATGGTGTCTGCCGTGGCCTGCCCTGCAAGCGAGCCGTCCGACGGCGAGGCCGTCCACAGGTAGTGGTCAGCATTCGAGGCCGCAAGCGTAACCGTGTCGCCAGCGCATATCCTGTCCGCCGAAAGCAATTCCAATTGTGGACGCACGTAAAACGCACGCACACTATCCCACGCCACACACCCCTGCGGACTAGTTACCTTGACGTAGTATCTCGACGTATCTGCATAGGGCTCCACCACAAGGCGGTCGCCCGTAGATATTCCCCCCGTGATGCTGCCATATTCCAACGACCACTCGTAGGTGCAACCCTCCACATCCAGCACCCTCACCCCTACATCCGTCATGCTCCCTTGGCACACCACACTGTCGCCCTCCACCGTGAGCCTCGGATGCAAGAACACAGCCACCGTGTCCCTCACCGTCCGCTCGCACCACACCGTGTCCCCCACCACCAGCGTGTCCTTACCCACCATCATGAAGGCATAGTCGCCGTTGAGCACCCGCAGCGTAACGGGATTGACCGGTGAGGCAAACGACCGCTGCCACACCCGATTGGCCGTCGCGTTCCCACGCTCACCCTTGATAGTTTCCTGCACCACTTCTTGGTCGTTGAGCAGCTGCCATTCGCGGTAGTATACCCCCGTGGTGGTGTCGGTGGCCACAGTCTGGTCTGCGTCGCAAAGCACCTTTTTCGAGAAGGTCATCCCTGGGTTAGGATTCTGATAGGGTCGCACCCGATAGACTGCCTCCGAGTAGCAGGCCGAATTGTTGCAGACCGTCCGCAGCAGCACGTAGCGCGAGGCTGTGTCGTCGTAGCGTCGCTCAAGGCTGCTCCCCGTGCCGTTGTCCGTCGGCGTACCCGTGCATTCGGGGTTGTTGAATACCTTCCACGTGCTGGCCGCCAAGTTCACCTCCGATGGGTCGCCTGGCACCTCGCTCCGATTCCATATCCGCACGTTCCCCGCGCAATCCTGCTCCTGGTCGATGATCATGGAGGGTTTGAGGTTGGTAACACTCAAGTAGAGGTTGGTCTGGAACGGCTTGGCTGGATCCAAGGCCGAGGTCATACGGCAACGGAATGTCTGCGACTTGTCCACACTGTCTTTCAGGTTGCCATCGCCGTCGGTCGGACGTATGCCCTGCACCTTGGCCGCATTCTTCCGATAGGGGATGCGGAAATCGCTGGCCTGCACCTTATAGATGTTGTAGTGCACCGTGTCGCGCCGGCCACCGCTGACCATCACCGAGTCCTCCGGGCCTGCAGCCGCCGTGCCATCTGGCATCCGCAGCGTGCGAAACGTGAAGTAGTCATCCTCACCACCAGCCTCAAGCCTCGTCACCGGTGCCGAAACCCCATATTCCGAAGCCTGCCACTCGTAGCGCAGCATCCCTCCCGGTGCCGACAGCGTGGTCACCGAAGAGTCCAATCCCGACGGGCACCCCGACTGGTTGATAATCATCTTGCGGCACTCGCCAGCCACGTAGGCATAGGCATAGTGGTAGTTGGCCGTGCAGTCCATGATAATCACCTCCACGCGCAAATCCTGGTAGAGGTAGTTGCTGAGGTTGATGGCCACTTTCGACCAGTCTTTATAGTTGTTCGTCATGTGCCCCTGGCCACCACCGCTACCATACGAGTGCCACCCATTGACGCTCAGGTCGCTCTCGATGTGTACTGTGCCGCCACGTGTGTCGGGCGTCGAGCCGACGTAGTAGGCCAGCGTGTCGCTGAGCTGGTTGTTCTGACCATCTATATTGACAAACTGGCCGTTGGCTCCCTTCTTGGTCACCCGGATGATGAACCACGGATTGTCCTGCACCGAATGCGACGGCGATTCCACCACGATGGCATAGTAGATGAACAGCATCGCGTTGTCGGTCGTAGGACGTATGTGGTAGTAGAGCGCCTGCGCACCCGTAGTCCCCCCGTTGGCACAGATGTCGCCCACGCGGATGCTGCTCGTGAGGTTGGTATTGACCACCAACCCCGTGTTGTCGTTGGTGTTGAACTGCGTAGGGACAAACGGCAGGCGGTCGCCCGTATTAGGGTCGCGATTGACTGGGTGCCCAGCCGCCTGCGAGGTGGTTGTCATGATGGCAAACTTGCGCTGATAGTTGGGCACCTCGCCATACGTGCTGTAGTGGTTGCAATCCTCACCCAGCACATCCATCTCGCTGCCGCTGTAGGTGGTGTTGTTCCACGTCGTACCCGTCCACCCAGTGAGCACATTGGGGCAATTGGCTGCACTCCGACTGCTGATCCTACCCTCCTGCCCCGCATAGTAGTTGCGGGCATCGCCGTTGGTGAAGCTCGTCGGATTATTCCAGCCAGGGCACGCACGATCTTGACTCCACGCCGTCTGAGCCGCCACACCGCCCCCAGCAAGCATCCCCGCAGCCATCGCCACCGCAAATAGACCACGCTTCAAGCCCCTGCAAATATCTATCGTCTTCATTTTCATTCGTTTTTTAAGCCCCCCACACACTACGCACCCTATGCAAAATTAGCGTTTTTTATTGGTTCGCACAACTTTTTTTTCACTCCCTCCACGCAGTAGACGCATTTCCCACCCATTTGTTGCCCACACCCACCATCTCACCACCCAAGGAAGCGAAGTTTCCAACTTCGCTAACCATCAAGGAAGCGAAGTTTCCAACTTCGCTAAACTTCAAGGAAGCGAAGTTTCCAACTTCGCTAAACCTCAAGGAAGCGAAGTTTCCAACTTCGCTAAAAATGGCGAAGATGAAATCTTCGCCTCCTTGAGTCGATGCGAAGATGAAATCTTCGCCTCCTTGAGTTGGGGCGAAGGTGCAATCTTCGCCTCCTTGAGTCGGTGCGAAGATGAAATCTTCGCCTCCTTGAGTTGGGGCGAAGGTGCAATCTTCGCCTCCTTGAAAAACCTCGCCATTCTCCCCCCGATTTTAACATTTCGCCACCCTCCAAAATTACTTCGCACACGAACTAATTGCCTTTTTCCTCCCCTCCTACCCTACTTTTGCACCAACCCCAAAAACCGCATAAATCCACTAAATATCAATCTCCCTCACATTCAGCAAAATCCCAATCAGTTCATTATCAACATCCTACATGCACCCTGTAGGCATCCGCTCCGTATCCGCTCCGTATCCGCTCCGTATCCGCTCCGTATCAAGTCCGTATTCATACGGAGGGAATACGGTGCGGATTGGGGGTAGATGCTGGGAGGGTGGAAATCGTTCGCACACGAAGTAGTTTGTTTTTCGGGGAAAATTTTAGGTCGCTTCAAAAGTCATTTTTTTAACATTTCGGCGGTGCCTTTTCCCGTACTTCGGCAACATGCCTCGGCACCAAAAGTGGCTATCCAAGAAAATTGTTTTGGACTACAAAATTTGGTCGGAAAGAAAATAATGCGTATATTTGCAGATACGCTTGATGGGCATGCACGTTGCCTGTGTGTTGTAAATCAGGCGAGTAAGGACAATTATTGTATAACCCGTGCCGTGGCAACAGGCACACAAAAAAGAGAAAGAACGCACACTATGGACTACAAAAATGTGCAGCCGCTGACCGACTTTGACTGGGAGGCAGTGGAAGAAAAGGCAGGCAAGATCAAGCAGCAAGAGGCTGGCTCGACCAACGATGCCTACGAAAAAAGTTTCAACTCCTTCACCGAGCAGGAGGTGATTGAGGGTGTCATTGTGGGAATCACCGACCGCGAGGTGGTGGTCAACGTGGGTGCCAAGAGCGATGGCGTTATCCCCGTCAGCGAAATCCGCTACAATCCCGACTTCAAGGTCGGCGACAAGATTGAAGTCTTCGTCGAGAGCCAGGAGGATGCCAACGGCCAGTTGATGCTCAGCCACAAGAAGGCTCGCATCTTGAAAAGCTGGGAGCGCGTCAATGAGGCATTCGACAACCAGGAGGTCATCAACGGCTTGGTCAAGAGCCGCACCAAGGGTGGCCTTATCGTCAGCCTGTTTGAGAACATCGAGGCTTTCCTGCCCGGCAGCCAAATCGATGTCAAGCCCATCCGCGACTACGACGTGTTCGTGGGCAAGCAGATGGAGTTCAAGGTGGTCAAGATCAACCACGAGTACAAGAACGTGGTGGTCAGCCACAAAGCCCTCATCGAGGACGAGATCGAAGCCCAGAAGGCCGAGATTATCAGCCACCTCGAGAAGGGTCAGGTGCTTGAAGGCACGGTGAAGAATATCACCTCCTACGGTGTCTTTGTCGACCTTGGCGGCATCGACGGCTTGGTGCATATCACCGACCTCAGCTGGGGTCGCATCAGCCACCCCGAGGAGATTGTCAGCCTCGACCAGAAAATCAACGTCGTTATCCTCGACTTCGACGAGGCCAAGCGCCGCATTGCCCTCGGCATGAAGCAGCTCACGCCTCACCCGTGGGACGGCCTCGACCCCAACCTCAAGGAGGGCGACCACATCCACGGCAAAGTGGTGGTGGTGGCCGACTACGGTGCCTTCGTCGAGGTGATGCCCGGTGTGGAGGGTCTGATCCACGTCAGCGAGATGAGCTGGAGCCAGCACCTGCGCAGCGCACAGGACTTCCTCAAAGTGGGCGACGAGGTGGAAGCCGTCATCCTCAACCTCGACCGCGAGAACCGCAAGATGAGCCTCGGTGTGCGCCAGCTCATGCCCGACCCCTGGTTGAGCATCGCCGAGAAGTACCCCGTGGGCAGCAAACACACCGCCACGGTGCGCAACTTCACCAACTTCGGTATCTTCGTCGAGCTCGAAGAGGGTGTCGATGGACTGATCCACATCAGCGACCTCAGCTGGAGCAAGAAAATCAAGCATCCCGCCGAGTTCACCAAGATTGGCGAGAAGATTGACGTGGTGGTGCTTGAGGTTGAT
Organism: Bacteroidales bacterium; assembly: GCA_017455205.1. Taxonomy (GTDB): domain Bacteria; phylum Bacteroidota; class Bacteroidia; order Bacteroidales; family P3; genus Colimorpha. The sequence continues at coordinate 1,237 of JAFTBM010000026.1, read as the reverse complement.
GCCGAAAACCGCCGCCTCAGCCTCGGCCACAAGCAGCTCGAGGAGAACCCTTGGGATGTCTATGAAAGCCTCTTCCCCGTCGGCAGCGTACACCAGGGCAAGATTGTCAGCCTCAACGACAAGGGTGCCACCGTGATGCTCCCCTACGATGTGGAAGCCTTCGCCCCGATGCGCCACCTCGACAAGGAGGATAAGAGCAAGGCCAAGAACGGCGAGACGCTCGACTTCAAGGTGATAGAATTCAGCAAGGATGCCCGCAAAATCGTGGTGTCGCACACGCGCACGTTCCAAGAGGGCAACGATGCCGCTCGCGACGGCGAAGGCCACAAGGAGCAGAGCATGCAGAAGACCGTCAAGCAGATCAACGAGAACCTGGAGAAGACCACTCTCGGCGACCTCGACGTACTTCAAAAGCTGAAAGAGGAGAACTAAACAGGCAGTTCCCTTTTGATAGGCGATGAGTGCTGGGCGAGGCCGAAAGACCTCGCCCAGCGTTTTCTATAGGCAGGCTGGCTGATAGTTTTCTGCCAATAGCAAGCATTAGAGGTTAGGTGCGGGGGGCCACTCGCATAGCAATCGTTAGGGGCAGGAGCTTTCGCTCCTGCCCCTAACGATTGCTATGCGGGTGCGGTGGAGGATGCAGGCTGGGGATGGTGGGGGTTAGCGTTTGATTAGCTTTTGGATGGCTATGCCTTGGGGGGTGTGGGCACGGAGGTAGTAGGTGCCGGCGGGGAGGGTGCGGAGGTCGAGGGTGAGGGTGGCGGGGGTGGGGGCTATTGGTTCTATAGAGTCTATAGATTCTATAGAGTTAATAGAGTTAATAGAGTTTGTGGTCTGGTCTATCAGTTTTTGGCCGCCGGTGGCGTAGAGCTCTACGCGGGTCAGGCCCGGGGCTTCGACGGTTACCTGGGTGGTGGCAGGGTTGGGACGCAGGCGCACTTGGGCGGCCTGGTCGGCTTCGAGGGCGTCGAGGCCGAGGGTGGCAGGCTGGCGCGTGATGTGGAGGCTCAGGAGGATGATGCTGTCGCAGCCGTGGCGGCTCCGCAGGGTGTCGGTCAGCAGGAGGGTGGCACGGCCAGTGCTGTCGATGGCAGCACGCATGAGGGCGGTCTCCTGCCGCGTGAGGGTGAAGCCGTAGCCCGAGTAGGCGGTGCCGGCGGGGATGCTGTCCTCAAGGTGGGTGGTGGTCGAGGGGTGGACGAGGAAGCGAAGCAGAAGGACGCTGTCGACCATCTCG
>JAFTBM010000001.1 GCA_017455205.1 Bacteroidales bacterium | reverse complement strand
TAGGGCCACAGGCATACCGAGTACGGTGGGGTATTTCCGAGCGATGCTCACGCCCGAGACCCTCACGGCTGCCTACAAGCTCTTCACCCACTGGGAGCTACTGCCGGTGGCCATGATGCTCGCCGTGGAATGGCTCAACCGGGGCAAAGAGCATGGGCTGCAGGGGATGGCGGATAGGTGCCCACGGTGGCTGCGATGCATAGGTTATGCCTTTGTGCTGCTGGCGATTATCTACTTTAGGGGAGGCTACACCCCGTTTGTTTATTTCCAGTTCTAAAAGCGAACAGAGATGAAGCAATTTTTGAAAGATGCAGGGCTGACGTTGGGGGCATTCATCGTGCTGGTGATTATTGTTGATATGTGGGGACCGCATAGTGCCAACGCCTATTCATACAAACGTGGGTATTGGGACAAGCATGCCGCCGAGATAGAGACCCTCGTTATGGGGCACTCGCTGGCCGAGGTGGGTATTGATGCCTCGGTATTTGGAGAAAGGGCTTGGTGCAGTGCTATATCGGGTCGGCAGATATACTACGACATGAAGTTGCTCGAGCACTACCTCCCGCAGATGGAATGCCTCAAGACCGTAGTACTACCATTGCACCCAAATATTTGTGCCTACCCAAGATTTGACACCCTCACAGAGGTTGGACGAAACAGAGTCTACGCTTACTATCGCTACTTTGGCATCACAACCGACACGTTGCCCTATGGATTGCTCTATCGGTCTGCAATATTTTCCGACCACTTTAACTACCACGCTTTTACTCGAAACGAATACAACGAATATGGCAATATGCCCATGAGCCGTATCTACGATGGCAAAAGAGATAAGGAAAACTTCCCTGTACTATTTGATATTGACCGCTGCATCGTCTACCTCATCACGATGGCCGACATGCTTGCTCCACGCGGTATACGCTTCATTGTAGTTACCCCTCCGTGTGCTGACACTTTGCTCAAAGAATGCCCGCTGGAAAACGAGCTTGCACTGCAAGCCATAGCCGACAGCGTCAATCGGCACAGCCTGATGGAATACCACAACTACCTACACGACCCTGAATTTCGCAACGACTCACTCTATTGGGATTGGGTTCACCTCAATTCCCCAGGCGGAACACTCTTCGCACAGCGCATCAAGGCCGACTTCGGACTTTAAGCATAGGCTTCTATTACATAAGGGCTTGCTGTAAAAGAAACAAGCGGTCGCGCTCTCCCTGATGGCGGTGGGGGGATGGGAGGCACTTCCGCTTGAAAAGAGCGATAGACGGGGGTCGAACCCGCGACCTGCGGCTTGGGAAGCCGCCGCTCTGCCAACTGAGCTACTATCGCTTTCTGCTCTATTCTGCCCCTAATAACGCAAGGGGCAGATGGCAAATTGTGCTACTCTTGCACTTTTTTCAGATTTTTTTCGCCCTAATAACGCAAGGGTGAGAATGCGTATTGCGTACAGGTGAAATAATTTTTGCTTTTTTTTATTCTTTGCCCTTACTCATACACATATTCTCCATGCACACCCTTGATAGTTACCCGTGCCTTATCTGCTGCTTCCACGTGGCCTACTACTTGTGCTTCCACGTTGAACGAGTGAGCAATATCAATTATTCCTCTGGCAGTAGCCTCATCGGCATAGATTTCCATACGATGCCCCATGTTGAACACTTGGTACATCTCACGCCAACTGGTTTGGCTTTCCTGTTGAATCATACGGAAGAGCGGTGGGACGGGGAAGAGATTGTCCTTTATCACGTGGAGCTTGTCAATAAAGTGCAGCACTTTGGTTTGTGCACCACCCGAGCAATGCACCATGCCATCAATATGGGGACGGTACTCATCCAACACACGACGGATAATCGGGGCATAGGTACGGGTGGGAGAAAGTACAAGGTGGCCAACATCGACACCTGGCACTTCGGTGGGGTCAGTAAGGCGGCGGCTACCACAGAAGACCACGCTGGGGTCAAGCCCTTGGTCGTAGCACATAGGATAGCTGTCGGCATAGGTATGGGCAAAGACATCGTGGCGGGCAGAGGTGAGGCCATTGCTACCCATACCTCCATTGTAGGCTGTCTCGTAGGTTGCCTGTCCGTAGGAGGCAAGGCCAACGATGACGTTGCCAGCCTTAATATTGGTATTATCAATCACATCGGAGCGGCGCATACGAGCCGTTACAGTACTATCCACAATGATAGTACGCACGAGGTCGCCCACGTCGGCGGTCTCGCCGCCAGTGAGTACAATGTTCACGCCCATCTGCCGCATTTGCTCGAGGAATTCCTCTGTGCCACCGATGACGGCTGATATCACCTCGCCTGGCACCAGCCGCTTGTTGCGACCGATGGTGGAGGATAGGAGAATGCTGTCGGTAGTACCTACGCAAAGCAGGTCGTCGGTATTCATCACGATGGCATCAACCGCAATACCTTTCCACACCGAGAGGTCGCCCGTTTCACGCCAGTACATATAGGCGAGGCTGCTTTTAGTCCCTGCACCGTCGGCGTGCATAATGTTGCAATACCCTGGGTCGCCTCCAAGCATGTCGGGCAATATCTTGCAGAAAGCTTTTGGGAAAAGCCCTTTGTCAATGTTCTTAATGGCGTTATGGACATCCTCTTTCGTAGCGGAGACACCGCGTTGGCTGTACTTATCCATATTGTACTATTCTTCTGGCTTAAGGGACTTGGGGCGAGCCCATGTGTTGAGTTTGCGTAAAAAGGAAATATTTTCTTTGACGGTAGCTACCAAAAAGCTGTCGAAATCTGCTTCAGCATCCTTGTGGAATGCCACCTTAACGGGCTGCACATAGAGTGGGAAATCTACTTTCAGTCTGCACAATTTGACGGCATCTTTTTCTGTTGTGAGCACAATCTTACGCTCACCAGGCATAGCCTTAAATGCCTCGGCTATACGCTCAACATCATGTTGTGTATAGTCGTGGTGGTCGGGGAAAGCGAGGTGTTGCGCTTTGCAATGCAGACGCACTTCATCCAGCAGCGAAGAAGGGTGGGCAATACCCGTAACCACCAGCGCACGGTCGATGCCTCGCAGCTCGGCCTTGGCTTCTTGACCATCAAGGGTACGCAAAGGTAGATAGTTGAGATACGAGAAATACACGCGTTGATAGTTTTTCAACTTCAACTCCTGCTCAAGGTTGTGTCGCTCAATAGGGTTCAGCCGTGCGGGACTTTTAGTAACCACCACCACGCTCGCACGATAGCACCCCCCGCGAAATTCGCGCAGACTGCCATAGGGCAAAATCCTATCGCGCGAATAAGGGCGGCGGTATTCCGTAAGCAGAACATTGATATTCGGTTTGAGCCGTCGATACTGGAAAGCATCGTCAAGCAACACCACCTCGGGGCGTTCTTCGTCGGGGAGTTCGGACAGACGGGCTATCCCTTCGCATCTATCCTTGCAGACCGCTACTATGGTCTCGGGATGCCGCTGTGCAACCATTGCGGCTTCGTCGCCCAATAGGCCGGCATCGTGGCTACCATCGTCCTGCTGATAGCCAGCACTCTGCCGTTTATAGCCACGACTAAGTACTGCCGTACGCACCATTGGCGACAGCAACTCAAGCATATACTCGGTATGCGGAGTCTTTCCACTTCCTCCCACACATAGATTACCCACACCCACGGTGGCTATAGCTGCCGACTGCTGTTTTTTCATCCCCAATCCGTATAGTATATTCCTCACCGCCACTCCTACAGCATACCACATCGTCAGCGGAAACAGCAGATAGGAAATGGTCGTACGCAGCCTCATCGCCATAATCTGAAAAAGGCGTGCCCCAATTACAATGCGGCACACCCGCGAAATTTACTTGCCAAAATAACGATTCAGCAGCCCTTCGAGTGCCTTACCATGGCGAGCCTCGTCGCGGGCCATCTCGTGGACAGTGTCGTGGATGGCATCGAGGTTGAGGGCTTTGGCGCGTTTGGCCAGGTCGGTCTTGCCGGCGGTGGCACCGTACTCGGCGTCGACGCGCATCTTCAGATTCTCCTTGGTGCTATCGGTCAGCACTTCGCCCAGCAGCTCGGCGAACTTGGCGGCATGCTCGGCCTCCTCGTAGGCGGCTTTCTCCCAGTACAGACCGACCTCGGGGTAGCCCTCGCGGTGAGCCACGCGGGCCATAGCCAGGTACATGCCCACCTCTTTGCATTCGCCTTCGAAGTTGGCACGGAGGTCCATCTTGATGTCCTCGGGGGCATCCTTGGCCACGCCGACGATGTGCTCGGCGGCCCAGGTCTTGATGTCCTCTTTCACTTCCTGCATGGGTTTGCCACAGATGGGGCACTTCTCAGGCATCTCGTCGCCCTCGTAGACATAGCCGCACACGGGGCAGATAAATTTTTTGCTCATATTGTCTTTCTTTGTTTTAGGGTTAATAATTTCTTCGTTATCCAAGGTGCAAAAATACTAACTTTTCTCGACATGGCGAAAAGTTTTTTCCCGAAGTATGCAGTTTTAATTGTTATTGCTTGCGGAATTCTTTGGGTGTCAGTCCCTTTGTGCGTGAAAAGAACTTGCAGAACGATGCGGAGTCGGCGAAGTGCAGGCGGTCGGCGATCTGGGCCACGGAAAGAGTGGTGGTGCGCAGCAGGAAGGAGGCTTCCATCAGGAGCATCTGGTTCACGTAGTCCATCACCGTGCGTCCCGCCACTTGGCGCACGATGCGCGAGAGGTAGGCCGGCGAGATGTGCAGCTCCGAGGCATAGAAGCCGATGTCGCGATGCTCGGCAAAGTGGTCGGGCAGCAGCTGCATGAAGTTTACGAACACCTCTTCCACGCGTTGCGACACGGTGTGTTGCGACACAGAGGTGTCGAGGAGATTATGCAGGTCGAGCAGGAAGACGGTGTAGAGCATGCGCAGGGCCTCGGATTTGTAGATGTGGTCGGAGTGCAGGTAGCGGCGGATTTCGAGCATGCGGTCGGCCAGGTGCCGGGCATCGTCGTGCGAGAGGGTCAGCTGTGGCTGGTGCAGCTGCACGATGGGTTTGTAGGCTATGTGCACCATGTCGTGGATCTGGGG
>JAFTBM010000025.1 GCA_017455205.1 Bacteroidales bacterium | reverse complement strand
TTTTCAATTCTCAATTTTCAATTTTCAATTTAGCACCCGCTCCGTATCCGCTCCGTATCCACTCCGTATCCACTCCGTATCCGCTCCGTATCAAGTCCGTATTCGGACGGTTTTCTTACGGGGTGGATTTGGCAGAAAAACGGCTTGGGTGGCTGGGGGAAAAATTGGTGCTTGGGGCAGGAATGTTTTTCTGTGGGGAGGTGATACTAAGTCGAAGCAGTGGCATCAGAAAGGCTGTTGAAAAAAAATAGTGTGGATTGAAATATTATGCGTATCTTTGCAAAATATTTGGCAGTAAAGGCAAGGCTTTGAATGCCGCTGTTTTCCCGACTGATAGCGCAATTTTGCGGCGGGAAAGTGTGCATGGCAAGGCAGGCCTTCGCCGTGGGAAAAAGTGCGAAATGTCAATTCATAACCAGTTGATAATAAACCACTCAATATACCGCAGAATGGGGAAAACGGTGCAGATACCCTATGGAGCACCGCTGCGGACTGTCGTTGCTGTATCATTAATCAAAAAACATAGCATAAGATGAGAGTTATCATTTCGAAGGACTACGACCAGATGTCGAAGTGGGCGGCCAATTTTGTGGCCAGTCGGATTTTAGAGTTCGCACCGACGGCAGACCGGCCTTTTGTGTTGGGTTGCCCGACGGGCAGTTCTCCCCTGGGGCTCTACAAGCATTTGGTGGAGCTGAACAAGCGGGGAGTGTTGAGCTTCGAGCATGTGGTTACGTTCAACATGGACGAGTATGTCGGCTTGGCCGAAGCGCATCCCGAGAGTTACCATAGCTTTATGTGGACTAACTTCTTTGGGCATATAGATATCAAGAAAGAGAACGTGCATATACTCAACGGCAACGCTGCCGACCTGCTGGCAGAGTGCGCCAACTACGAGCGGATGATTGCCGATATGGGTGGCGTCGACCTCTTTATGGGCGGTGTGGGTCCTGACGGACACATCGCCTTCAACGAGCCTGGGTCGAGCCTCACCAGCCGCACCCGCATCAAGACCCTCACCACCGACACCATTCAAGCCAACTGCCGCTTCTTCGACAACGACGTCAATCAGGTGCCCAAGCAGGCTCTAACGGTGGGTGTGGGTACAGTGATGGATGCCCGCGAGGTGCTGATTCTCTGCAATGGGCCGAAGAAAGCCCGTGCGCTGCACCACATGATTGAGGAGGGTGTGAACCACATGTGGACCTCGAGCATGCTGCAGATGCATCCACATGCCACGGTGGTCTGCGACGAGGAGGCTACGGTGGAGCTGAAGATAAGCACCTACCAGTATTTCAAGGACAAACAGCAGATAGAGGGGACGATTGAGCATTATGCCAACCTCTATTAATTGTGCGCGAGGCATGGATTACCGCAGATTGACGGCAGCGGAGGTAGCCCAACTTGAGCGGCAGGGCAACCGTGCCGAGGACTGGAGCCGAGTGCTGGTGGCCGACCCGTTTGAGGCGGAATGCGTGTGGAACAGCACGTTTGAAGGCGAAGTCCGCATTGGTGCGTTGGCCAAGGGGAGAGTGGAACACGAAGGGCTGTCGCTTGCTGTGGGTATCTACCGCTCAATGCTGACCGACACTTTAGTGGGCAGCCAAGTGGCTATCCACAACGTAGCCATGCTTTCGGGCTATGAGATTGGCGACGGGGTGTTGCTCTTCAACGTGGAGGAGATGACCGCCTCGCGCAGTGTGGACGACTGGGCTTGGCTTGAGCCGATGAACGAGAACGGCGGTCGGCGGTTGCTCCCCTTTGCCGGGATGACCATCGGCGATGCCTACCTATGGGCACGCTATCGGGGTCGCAAGACCTTCATGGAGCGGCTCGGGCAATTCACTCGGGAGGCTATGACCCAAGGCGGCGAGCGACTGGGAAGAGTGGGGGAGAAGGCCGTGGTGAAGAACACCAAGGCGGTTCGCAATGTGGTGGTTTGCTCGTGCGAGGGCGATGCCTCGGTGGTGGACGGATGCGTGGTACTCGGCGACGGGGTGGTGGGCTATGGTTGCCGTGTGGAGCATGGGGTGATGGCACTCCGCTTCCTGCTGGGCGAACATGTGCACTTGGAGATGGGTCTGCGCCTCAACGACACGGTGGTGGGCGACAACTCGACGCTGGCCCGCTGCGAGGTGGGCAATAGCATCATCTTCCCCGCCCACGAACAGCACCACAACAACTCGTTCCTCATTGCCGGTCTCATCATGGGGCAGAGCAACATAGCCGCTGGCGGCACTATCGGCTCCAACCATAATTCGCGCACGGCGGACAACGAGCTGGCTGCGGGGCGTGGCTTCTGGCCGGGTCTCTGCTGCTCGTTCAAACACTCCAGCCGCTTTGCCAGCTATTGCCTGTTGGCCAAAGGGGATTACCCTGCCGAATTGGACATCAAGCTGCCGTTTGCCTTGGTCAATAACAATGTGAGCAAGGAGCAGCTGGAGGTGATGCCAGCCTACTGGTGGATGTACAATATGTACGCCATGGATCGCAACAGCAAGAAATTCGCCAAGCGCGACAAGCGGGTCAGGAAAGCACAGCACGTGGAGTTTGACAATCTCGCACCCGATACCGCCGAGGAGATGCTCCGTGGCATAGCGCTTTTGGAGCAATGGATGGCTGCATCGAAGGGTGGCGAGGTGTTGGCCGAGGGTATGGAGAAAGGCTGCAGGCGGACGGTGGTGCTCAAAGCCCAGGAGGGTTTGGCAGCCTACCGTCAGATGCTGCTTTTCTATGCCATGAAGCGGCTGACAGCACGCTATGGCGAGCAGTTGCCCCCCGAGAGCCTCGGGCAGGGGGAGCGTGTGGAGCATTGGGTAAACCTCGGTGGCCAGTTGGTGCCGCAAAGGGATGTGGAGCAACTGATTGCCGACACGGAGAGTGGAGCCATCGACAGCTGGGATGCGGTGCACCGCAGGCTTGACAGCCTGTGGGAGGCCTACCCAGAGCAGTGCCTGCAGCATGCCTACCACCTGCTCTGCCTGCTCGCTGGCACAGAGCATATCGATGCCGCCGAGTGGGAGGAAATGCTACGGCAGTATGCTGCGGTGCAGCAGTATGTGGAGCAGCAGAAAGTGGTCAGCCGGCGGAAGGACGACGAAAACCCGTTCCGCAACATGACCTACTGGGACGAGGCCGAGCGCGAGGCTGTGCTGGGATAAGATGTGAATAATCAACAAGTAAAAGATAGGAAAAAATGAAAGAGATGAAGGATGTGAAGATTGGTGTGGTGGGATTGGGCTACGTGGGACTTCCGCTGGCACGGCTTTTCTCCACCAAGTTTGCCACTGTGGGTTACGACATGAACCAGGCGCGCGTGGACGCACTGATGGCTGGGCATGATGCCACGCTCGAGGTGGCCGACGACCTGCTGCAGGATGCTATTCGAAACCACGGCTTTGTGTGCACCACCGACTTGGAGCAATTGCGCTCGTGCAACTTCTACGTGGTGGCGGTGCCTACGCCCGTCGACCGCAACAACACCCCCGACCTCACCCCGCTTGTTGGAGCCAGCGAGACGGTGGGCAAGGTTATCAGCAAGGGCGACATCGTGGTGTATGAGAGTACGGTTTACCCTGGCGTTACCGAGGACGACTGTATTCCAGTCATCGAGCGGGTCTCTGGCTTGAAATACAATGTGGACTTCTTTGCCGGCTACAGCCCCGAGCGCATCAACCCAGGCGACAAGGAGCACACGGTGGAGAAGATATTGAAGATAACATCTGGCTCCACGCCCGAAGTGGCCGAGCTGGTGGACAAGGTGTACAACACCGTGCTGGTCAATGGCACACACCGCGCCAGCAGCATCAAGGTGGCCGAGGCGGCCAAGGTGATTGAAAACTCGCAGCGCGACATCAACATCGCTTTTGTCAATGAGCTCAGCAAGATATTCACGCTGATGGGTATCGACACGCAGGATGTGCTGGCCGCAGCCGGAACGAAGTGGAACTTCATCAAGATGAACCCAGGCTTGGTGGGCGGACACTGCATCTCGGTAGACCCCTACTATCTTGCCCAATGTGCACAACGTTTAGGCTACAACCCCGAGATTATCCTCGCCGGACGCCGCATGAACGATGGCATGGGTGCCTACGTGGCCGACCAGACCATCAAGCTGATGCTCAAGAAAGGTATTCAGGTGCTTCACAGCGATGTCCTCATCATGGGTTTCACCTTCAAGGAGAACTGCCCCGACGTGCGCAACACCCGTGTGATCGACATCTACCATGCACTTGAGGAGTATAACGTCAACATCACGGTGTATGACCCGTGGGCCAATCCCGCAGTGGTGAAGCATGAGTATGGCATCGACATCGTCAGCGAATTGCCAGGTGGTAAATACGATGCAGCTATCGTGGCTGTGGGACACAAGGAGTTCCGCAAGCACGAGGTCAATATGGATGCCCTGCTGAAGGACAACCACGTCATCTACGACGTGAAAGCCATCATGCCCCGCGAGATGGTCGACGGAAGATTGTAAGATATTGCAGCGGTGAGCATGTGAATAACATTCTCACCGCCATTAAGCGTGAGCTGATGGATACCGCTACGAAACCTCGTAAAAGATACGTGAAGCACCTGCTTACACACCCTGTGGAGTTGCTCCGCAGGGTGGTGTATTTTCTTTTCGGGCAAACAGTAGGGCGTGTAGTGTATGTGAGGGGGGGGGTAATATCTTCATTTCCAAGTGGTTCGTCCGTCCTTTCTCGGAAGGATACAAGTGGATGTGGCGATGCTTTTGGCAACAAAAAGTTAGAGGAACTGGAGGAAACAAAGATGCAACGTGGCCAATCAGTAGGGATTGCCATTGTGTATTGCCGCAGAACATCCGTTTTCACCCAGACGACCTGAACAACTTTCAGAGCTTCGGGGTCTACTATCAAGCGTTTGCACCAATCACCATTGGTCGTGGCACGTATATAGCCCCCAATGTGGGCTTGATTACGCAGAACCACGATTTGGCCGACCCGTCGGAGCGTGGCGAGGCAAAACCGATAACGCTGGGCGAATGCTGCTGGATAGGGATGAATGCTGTGGTGCTACCAGGTGTCACGCTTGGACCGCATACAGTGGTCGGAGCTGGTAGCGTGGTAACGAAGAGTTTTCCCGAGGGCTATGTGGTCGTTGGTGGAATTCCAGCAAAGGTGATAAAACAGATAGACGTAGAGGGGAACAGCAGTTGATAAAATGGCGACTAACAACACGAAGCAGGCAGCTTGGATAGCCATAGGCAGCGTCCTTTCGTTTGGGTTCAGTATCTTGAGTTCGATGATATTGAGCCGCTATTTCGACAAAGGAGACTATGGCACTTACAAGCAAGTGCTGTATGTCTATAGCACGTTGCTGACCATATTCCTGTTGGGACTTCCTCGCACGTTTTCCTACTTTTTGCCTCGTGTACCCATTGAGCAAGCAAAGGGGATGATTGACAAGTTGAACCTGCTGCTGTTGCTCGCGGGGACGGCTTTCTCAGTGGTACTATTCCTCGCCTCAAATCTCATCGCCTCGTGGATGAACAACGCCGATTTAGCAGTGGCGTTGCGTCTGTTTTCGCCTGTTCCATTGTTGATGCTTCCCACGCAGGGACTCGAAGGAGTGCTGTCCACTTATCGGAAGACGCAGTTCATGGCCATCTACACGGTGCTGACGCGCGTGCTGATGCTGGTTTGTGTGGCACTGCCAGTGGTAATATGGAATTGTGGGTATAAAGAGGCTATAATCGGGTTTGATATTGCTTCGCTGCTGATGTTTCTCATGGCATGGGCGTTGAAATACTACCCTGTGAGGCATGAGCGCCGTGAGCGGTGCCAGGTGAGTTATAAAGAAATATGGCAGTTCGCTTTGCCACTGCTTTTGGGCAGTATTTGGGGACTGATTATCAATTCGGCAGATGCTTTTTTCGTCAGCCGTTGGTTTGGAAAAAGGATTTTCGCAGAGTTTTCTAACGGAGCGATGGAGTTGCCCTTTGTGGGGATGATTGTGGCGGCCACCACGACGGTGCTTTCGCCTATATTTTCGAGGATGAGCAGTAGCAAGGAAGATTTGCGAGGGGAGATGTTCCCGCTGTGGAAGAGTGCTTTCGCCAAATCAGGTATGCTTATCTACCCCATATTGCTTTATTGCATCTTTTTTGCCGATACGCTGATGGCGGCTTTGTATGGAGAACAATATAGGGTTTCAGGTATCTATTTTCAGATAAAAAACCTCTCGCTCTTTTTCTCCATTATCGCTTTTGGACCGCTGCTTATCAATGTGGGAAAGGTGAAGTTGTTCACTCGAGTGCACTTTTGGTGTGCAGTCGCCGTGGTGGTGTTGGAGTTTTTGTGTGTGGAGTTTGTGAAGAGTCCAGTGGCACTGATAGGTGTATCTACCATGTGCAGAATAGGGTTGGTGATGGCATTGCTGGTGGGGGTGGCTCGCTATTTCGGCACATCGTTAGGAAAACTTTTTCCTCCAGTGCTTTGGAAGATATTAGCCCTCTCGGTAGGCATATTGGCGGTGGTCAGAGGTGCAGCCCATTGGGTGGATGCCAACGCGTGGATAGTATTAATAGCAAGTGGAGTGATCTATGTGGTATTCTATCTCGCCTTCGCCCGCTGTCTGAAGATAGATTATTGGTCAATAGTCAAGCCGTTGCTGGATAAGTAGCTGCAAGCTGTTGCTGGTTAGTAGCATTGATATGAAGAAAGAATTAGAAGGTCTCCCCTTTAAGCGAATAATTTTTGTTACTGATCTTGAAGTGGAGTCTCTTGGTGAGAAAAAAGGTGGCCGTGCTTTTTACAACACATTGACGGTGTATATTAATAAAGGTTGGGACGTACATCTGATTACTTCAAGAGGAGGAGTTCCAGAAGAGTTTAGAAACACAATTAGGGTGTATGAAAGAGTATTTCCAACGGGGATATATGAAAAACCTACAAAAGTGGGACGTTTGTTAGGTCGATATAGGTATTGTCGAAAGATAAACCGCTTTTTTCTTGATACCTTGAATAAAATAGATGATGGTAAGCCATGCGTTGTGTATGCGTATGAGGTGGCTGGGGTGTTGGTAGCAAAGCGTTGGACCGCAAGGCGTGGGTATCCAATCATTAGTCGTTTTCAAGGCACATGGCATGCAAATACCGCGTATACTATATTAAATAGGTTTCGTTTTTATCCTCATTTGCAAGCATTGCACGCGGGTACAGATATGGTCATAATGACCAATGATGGTACACAAGGCGATAAAGCACTCAAAGTATGTAGGAATAATTCACCTGCTATTAGGTTTTGGTTAAATGGAGTAAATGTTCCCTCAAATCAAGAATTGGATGGCAGAAATGACTATCGCAAGCAGTTGCATTATGATGATAAGATTATTTGTGTAACAGTTAGTCGCCTTGAAAATTGGAAGCGTGTTGACTGGGCGATAAATGCCTTTGCTCTTATTGCGGGAGAATGTCCTCAAGCGGAATTACATATATACGGAGACGGGCAGTCCCGCCAAGAGTTGGAAGAGCAGTCGCGAATGCTTCATATAGAAAAGCAGGTTCGTTTTCATGGGGCAGTAGACCATGAAACTATAAGAAAGGTTATGGTGGCTTCTGATGTGTTTCTTTCCTTATACGACCTGTCAAATGTTGGTAATCCTTTGTTGGAAGCAATGTGTGCAGCGAAGGCAATTGTTACAATAGATAATGGTGATACTGGCAAGTTCATCCATAATGAAGAAACAGGAATACTATTACCTGCTCCAGATATTGAACTTATTGCTTCGAGTATGTTGAGGTTGATAAAAAATAAGGAGTTACGAGTTGAATTGGGGCAGAACGCTCGTCAATTTGCTCAAGAACATTTTTGGTCATGGAAAGTACGCATGGAGACGGAGGAAAAGATGGTGGGTGAATTGTTGGATACTGCTGTAAAAAACAAGAAAATTATATAAAGTAATATTGCTTAGAAAGCCCTATATCTGTATTTTGGTAGAATGAGGGAATACAAACAATGCTCGCGTTGTGTGATGGACAACGCTTCCGACTCAACCATCACTTTCGATGAGAATGGTAATTGCAACTATTGCACCAAGGCTTTTGCTGAAATTGGCACTACAACCTACTTCCCAAATGAGGAGGGAAAACTCCGACTTGAAAAAACTATTGCAATGCTCAAGCGAGAGGGGCAAGGCAAAGAATATGACTGCGCAATGGGAATTAGTGGTGGTCTTGATAGCAGTTACCTTGCCTACCTCGGCTATAAGTGGGGACTGCGCATCTTCGCTGTTCATATAGATGATGGTTATGACACAGAGATTAGCAAGAAAAACATTGCTAAACTGGTGGCGGCTACGGGACTCCATTTGGAGACTATCGCGCCGGATGCCGGGCAGTATAATGCCTTGACGCTTGCTTATATGAAAGCGGGTGTTCCCGATATCGCTATTCCGCAGGATAATATCTTATTTGCATTCCTCTATAAAAGAATGAGGGAGTTGCACATCAAGTACTTCCTCGGAGGAGGCAATTTTGCATTGGAGAGTATATTGCAGCGGGGTAATACTTACGATGCATTGGATGTAATCAATATCAAAGATATACACCGCCATTTTGGGACTGAACCGATAGACAAGTTGCACTTTGTTTCTTCTTGGCAGAAATATTGGTGGCAGAAAACTGGTAAGCTTGACACCACCCTGCGTCTGCTGGATTTTATTGATTATAATCGCGACCGAGCTTTTGTAGAGCTTAAGGAATATTGTGGTTTTGAATATTATGGACGCAAACATTTGGAGAATATCCTCACTGCTTTTATTCAGCTTTATTGGTTTCCGAAGAAGTTTGGGGTTGATAAGAGAAGGTCGCATTTGAGCAGTATGATTGTAAGCGGACAGATGTCGCGAGAGGATGCGTTGCGAGAGTTAGATTTACCCCTCTATGATGAACATCAGATGGCTGACTATATGGCCATTATTAAGGAGAGGATGGGCCTTAATGATGCTGAATTTGATGATATTATTATAGCACCTCCCCATCGTCATAATGAATTCCGAACCGACTGGCTGTCGGAAATTCTTCACCGTATATTATGACCAGTACTCCAATGAAAGTATGGGTAATTGCAGGAGCACACCCGAAGGCTTCACGCAATCCGATGCTTGGCATCTTTGAATGGGATCAGGCAAAGGCATTGCAGCAAGCAGGTGTGGATGTTACCTACCTTGCGGTGGATTTGCGGAGTATCCGCCGTCATCGCAAGTTGGGCTATACGTATGGCGAGCAAGATGGCGTGAAGTGGCATTCCATCGCATTGCCAGTAGGTGCTGTCCCTCCCAGGTTGCTCTGTGCTATTGGTAGGTTAGCTCTTCGAGTGCTGTATCGAAAAGCCTTTCGCCGAGCAGAGAAGCCAGACGTGCTCCATGCTCACTTTGGTGTGGTGGGTAGCTACGCCACTGGCTTGGCAACCCAGCTGCACACTCCGCTGGTCATTACCGAACACAATAGTGCTCTCAACGGAGTAGTCACCGATCATCGCATCGTGGCCGAATCGGCACGTGCCTACGCCAAAGCCCAGGCGGTGCTGGCAGTCAGCCAACCGCTGGCCGACTCCATCCATAGGCTCACGGGCCACACCGCCATAGTGGTACACGACATGGTTGATACCGACCTCTTCAAGCAGTGCGTTCTCCGTCCCCACGAAGGATTCCGCATCACCACCGTCAGCAACCTCATCCCCCTAAAGAACACCATCGCACTCCTGCAAGCTATACAGACATTGCATGCCGACTACCCCGACATACTGCTCGACATCGTCGGCGAAGGACCTTTGCGCAAAGAGTTGGAGGAATTTGCTTTGAATCAGGAATTAGCCGATGTGGTTACATTTCATGGCAGACTGTCGCGTGAGGAGACTTGCAAGGTATACGAGCAGAGCGATTGTATGGCGTTGGTGTCGAGGACGGAAACCTTTGGCGTGGTCTATATTGAGGCCATGGCTGCTGGACTTCCAGTGATAGCCACTCGCTGCGGTGGTCCCGAGGATTTTGTGAATGAAAGCAATGGTGTGCTGGTGGATGTAGGTGATATGGCGCAATTGAAGTCTGCTATATTGTGGATAAGGGCTAATAAGTCGCAGTATGAAAGTGGCCGTCTGCGCCAATATGTGAATACTCATTTCTCCCCTCAAGTGATTGCTGCTCGTTTGAAGGAGGTCTACAAGGGATTGATACCATTCAATAGATGCTTTAACGTATGAGTACAATGGTGCTGGCATATACACGGAGTTGATATTGTTGCTTTATGTGGGAGATTGTGATTGTCTTATTGTTGATATGCATTGTCGCTTACGATATCAAAGGCAATACGTATTTGAGGGAAGGAATGCACTGGCTTTTGTGGGGACTGATGACTGCTATGTCAGCCTTTGCTTACAATCTTGGCGTAGATGTAATGAATGCTTATCAGCCTGTATTCGAGGAGTATCTGCCTAAATTTGGGCAGGCGAATGTAGGCGATATACTATTCAATCTTTTCCCTGAATTTGAGCCAGGGTATATGTTGTTTACTGCTCTGTGTAAAACAATAATCCCTTCATGGTATTTTATGAAGGCTATTTTTGCAATTATAACAAATCTTATTATTTTCAACCTAATCAAGCGTTATTCCAGCCATTTCTTCAGTGTTTTATTACTCTATTTTGTATTGGTGTTTCCTGCTCAACATTTTGGTTTTCTTCGACAAACGATGGCCATTTGGTTTATGCTGTTGGCTTTCGACAGGATGCACAAAAAACAATGGGTAAGGAGCATTGTCTGGCTACTGATTGCCACGTTATGCCATACTTCTGCCCTTGTGCTATTTGTGGCTCCTATTTATTTCCTGATAGGAAAAGACTTCAAAAGGTTTTTCATCATCTTTGCGGTATTTGCCATCGTTTTTATTCTGTTCAGGGAGTTTATTATTTCAAATGTATTGTCTTTAGGTTTTTCTGACTATGTAGGGGAAAAGTATGAAACATATAGTAATGACGAGCTACGGCAGAGAACTTTCAGCTTTTTCACTATTCTGAAGTATGTTATCAATGTTGGTATTCCATTATACACCATTTACTTGTTAAACAAGAGAGGAAAGGATGTGGAGTATACTCCAGAAGTGTTTCTTGCAAGTACTTTTCTTTTAATTAATATTTTCATGCCTTTTTTAGCAAGGGCGAATGATTATTTGGACATATTCAGGTATATGCTTTTTGTTGAGTTCTTCTTTTTGATTGCGGAGCAGATAAGGGAGATAAAAATAAGCAGAGCAGTAGTATTTTCACTGATAGTAGGTTATACTATTGCAGTAGGAATTTCTCGATATAATAGGTACATGCCCTACTCGCCGGTCAAATCTATTTACGCATATTATCCCTATTCTTCTGTGTTTACAAAGAATATGCCTCCAGAACGCCAGTATATATACAACGTTAGGGTGGAATAATGCAGATTGCATCGCATTGATAATATCTGATAGTTGAAATATTGAAAATTTTCTAATACTCTGGTATGGATAACCGATTATTGAAAGTCTGCCATGTTACGAGTTTACATTCTTGGAACGATGGACGTATTTTCCGAAGGGAATGTGTATCGCTTGTCAAGAAATTTAATGTGTCGCTTATCGCACCTAATGTGGATGATACAGATATCGAAGGTGTTCATATCGTTGGTGTAAAGTTACCTCAACGACGAATAAGCAGAATGTTAAATTTAGGAAAGGTATATAAAAAAATGGTAGAGGTAGATGCAGATATATATCACTTCCATGATCCAGAGTTGCTGCCTGTAGGCATAAAAATAAAACGAAAACTCTCCAAGAAGATTATATTTGACAGCCATGAGGATGTGCCAGTTCATATTCGACTTTCATTGTGGATACCCTCAATGTTTCGGTCTTTTGTAGCCCAAATCTATTCTATATATGAACGCAGAGTGCTAACCCACTATGATGCTGTAATATCTGTGGCTCCTAATATCGTTGAAAGACTATCGTCCTATAACCCCAATACATTCCAAGTAACCAACTACCCCATATTAGATATAGATGAGTCGAGCAATGTGGTGAAAAATCAGATATGTTTCACGGGAGGTGTTGACCCTACGTGGATGCACGAAAATGTTTTGATGGCACTACAATCAATCGATTGTCGATATGCGATAGCTGGCTGGGGCAGTGAGGGGTATATTGATAAACTCAAATCTTTACCTGCATGGCAAAAAGTGGATTATTATGGGCGGTTGTCTTTTGAGCAATGTAAAGAGCTTCAGAAAGAGAGCCTTCTCGGTGTAGCGGTACTCGATTATGTGGGTTCTAAACAGGGAACTCTCGGCAACACTAAAATGTTTGAGTATATGATGAGGG
This sequence comes from Bacteroidales bacterium, assembly GCA_017455205.1. Taxonomy (GTDB): domain Bacteria; phylum Bacteroidota; class Bacteroidia; order Bacteroidales; family P3; genus Colimorpha. Next base: position 19,615 of record JAFTBM010000025.1, on the reverse strand, counting down.
GAATCCCACTGGTGGCTACTGATTATATCTTGTGGAAGGAAATCATCGAAGGAAACAATTGCGGAAAATGTGTAAATCCTCATAGTGTAGAGGAAATATCACAAGCCATACGGTTTTATGTAGATCACCCCGAGGAAGCCAAGCGTCAGGGAATGAACGGGCGTAGGATAGTCAGAGAGAAATACAATTGGGCCACACAAGAGGAAATTTTATTTTCTCTGTACGAAAGCATTATCTAACATTTTGCTCAATATGAAACTCCTTACCGTCATTGGGGCGCGGCCGCAAATCATCAAGGCGGCGGCCCTCTCAAGGGCAATCAAAAACCATTTTGCCGACCAGGTGCAGGAGAAAATCCTCCACACCGGTCAGCACTACGACAGCAATATGAGTGCTGTCTTCTTCGATGAGCTGGGCATCCCCCAACCCGACTACAACCTCGGCGTGGGCAGCGGCAGCCACGGCGCGCAGACCGCCAAGATGATTGCGGGCATTGAGGAAATACTTTTGAAGGAACACTTCGACGGAGTGGTGCTCTATGGCGACACCAACTCGACCCTGGCTGGTGCGGTGGCGGCGGCCAAAATCCACGTGCCCGTCTTCCACATCGAGGCAGGCCTCCGCTCATTCAATATGGCCATGCCCGAGGAGCAGAACCGCATCGTCTGCGACCAGCTTTCGAGCATCTGCTTTGCCCCCACTCAAACGGCCATCATCAACCTCACTCGCGAAGGCTTTGCCGACTCGCAATCCCATTTCCGCAATGGGAAAGGCCGCAAAATTATCAATTCAGGCGATGTGATGTACGACAACAGCCTCTACTTCTCCACCTTCTCCGCCTCGCGAACCGACATCGTAGAGCGTCTGGGTCTGACCCCCAACGGCTATATCCTCTCCACCATTCATCGCGACAACAACACCGACCAGCCTACCCGCCTCGCAGCCATCTTCCAAGCTTTGACGGACATAGCCGACGGCCACGGCATCGACATCGTGCTGCCGCTCCACCCCCGCACCGCCAAACTCCTTCCCCAAAACCTTACCCCCGACCTTCACGCCCGCCTGCAATCCAATACCCACCTGCACATCGTCCCGCCAGCCTCCTTCTTTGAAATCATTGAGCTTGAACGCAACGCCCAGGTGGTGATGACCGACAGCGGTGGGGTGCAGAAAGAAGCCTTCTTCTTCAGCAAGCCCTGCGTCATCCTGCGTCCCGAGACCGAGTGGGTGGAGATCGTCAATGAGGGTGCCGGGGTCATTGCCGATGCCGACTACGACCGCATCGTGGCTGGCTACGAGCAGTTTGCCTCCCGCGAGGTGCACTTTCCCCCACTCTTTGGCGACGGCCATGCCGCCGAACACATCGTCAGCGAAATCATCAAATATTTAGCATAATATGGCAAACTTTGCACTCATAGGTGCGGCTGGCTACATCGCCCCGCGCCACATCAAGGCCATCGCCGACACGGGCAACAACCTCATCGCAGCCTACGACCGCTTCGACTCCGTCGGTCGGCTCGACAGCTCGTTCCCCGAATGCTCCTTCTTCACCGAGCAGGAACAGTTCGACCGCTTCTGCTCCAAGCAGCAGCAGAGCGACTCCCCCTTGCAGTGGCTCTCCATCTGCACCCCCAACTACACCCACGACGCCTTCATCCGCTACGGCCTACGCCTCGGCTGCGACGTCATCTGCGAGAAACCCCTCGTCCTCAACCCCTACAATATCGACAACCTGATGCAAGTGGAGCAGGAGACTGGCCATCGTGCCTACACCATCCTCCAGCTCCGCCTCCACGACCGCATCGCAGCCCTCAAAAAGAAAGTCGACGAAGGACCAAAGGACAAGGTCTACGACATCGACCTCACCTACATCACCTCGCGCGGCAAATGGTACTACGCCTCGTGGAAGGGCGACGTCCACAAAAGCGGCGGCGTAGCCACCAACATCGGTGTCCACTTCTACGACATGCTGCAGTGGATCTTCGGCCCGGTGCAGAAGAACATTGTCCACGTGATGAGCCACGACCGCGTGGCTGGCTACCTCGAGCTTCGCCAGGCTCGCGTACGCTACTTCCTGAGCATCAACTCTGCCTGCCTGCCTGCCAACGCCGTGCAAGGCGAAAAGAAAACCTACCGCACCCTGAATATCGATGGCGACGAGTTCGAGTTTAGCCAGGGCTTCACCGAGCTCCACACCCGCAGCTACGAGGAAATCCTTGCTGGCCGAGGCTTCCGCATCAGCGAGGCTCGCAACTGCATCCAGATAGTCAGCGACATCCGCCACTCCACACCCGTCGGCCTCGTGGGCGACTACCACCCGCTGGCCAAGCTTCCCCTTGCGCCGCACCCCTTCGGCTGGGACGATATGAAATACTGACCCCACACCCGACGGCTCATTTTTCGTCCGAAAACAGTAGCAACCTTTCCCGTTCCGACTGACAAAATGGCAGCCAACGGGTAAACTCCCCATAAGCACCCGCTCCGTATCCGCTCCGTATCCGCTCCGTATCCGCTCCGTATCCGCTCCGTATCCACTCCGTATCAAGTCCGTATTCGGACGGGGAGCATACGGTGATGGTGTGGCTGACATGCGAGGGGAGTCCCTCTGGCAGTCCCCGACAGGTTGGCAGACTGCGGGAGTGGATGCAGAGGGCATAGAAACACAACAGACATGGAACAGAAAATTCAGATGATTGACCTCAAAGGTCAGTACCTCAAAATCAGGACCGAAGTGGATGCTGGCATCCAAGAAGTGATTGATAGCAGTGCTTTCATCGGTGGCCCTGCGGTGAAGGACTTCGCTGCCCACCTCTCGGCCTATATGGACGGCTGCCATGTCGTCCCCTGTGCCAATGGCACCGATGCCCTGCAGATAGCCCTCATGGCCTTGGGACTCAAGCCTGGCGATGAGGTGATAGTGCCAGCGTTCACCTATGTGGCCTCCGCCGAGGTGATTGGGCTGCTGGGGCTGACGCCAGTGATGGTGGATGTGGATCCGCGGACGTTCAACGTCACGGTCGAGAACCTCCGCAAAGGTCTGTCGGCCAATACAAAGGCCATCATTCCGGTTCACCTCTTCGGGCAGAGCTGCGACATGGAGCCCATCTTGGCCTTTGCCCGCGAGAATGGCCTCTACGTGGTGGAGGACAATGCCCAGGCCATTGGTGCCGAGTACACCTTCAGTGATGGGCATCGAGAAAAAACGGGCACGATGGGTACAATTGGCTGCACTTCGTTTTTCCCCACCAAGAACCTTGGTTGCTATGGCGATGGTGGTGCGCTCTTCACCCGCGATGAGGTACTGGCCGAGCGCATCCGCATGGTGGCCAACCACGGACAGGTGGTGAAATACCACCACAAGGTGATTGGATGCAACTCGCGGCTCGACAGCATACAGGCAGCGGTGCTCGACGTTAAGTTGAAGCACTTGGATGACTATTGCCAGGCACGCCACGAGGCTGCGGCCTACTACACCAAGCGGCTAAAGGCATTCGACCCGCTGGAGCAGCACGTGGTCGCGCCGTTTGAAGCCTCGTATAGCACCCACGTCTACCATCAGTACACGCTCTTGGTCAAGGAGGGACGGCGCGATGCTTTGCGTGAACACCTGGCCTCAAAGGGCATTCCAAGCATGGTCTACTACCCCTTGCCCTTACAGGAGCAAGAGGCTTTTCGCCATATCACCCGTGCCGCAGAACTGCTGGAAGCCTCGAAGCAGTGTGCCGCCTCGGTGCTCTCGCTGCCGATGCACACCGAGCTGACCCACGCCATGCAGGATGAAATCATAGCTGCAATCGTTAGCTTCTTCAAGTAGTGGCTGGTGGTTGAACGTGTCATAAGAGTGTTGAGATTGGCAGTATGAAGATATTGGTTAGCCACGATGTGGATCATTTGTATCCGCGCGACCATTATTTGAGGGATTTGATTTTTCCCAAACTTGTGGTGCGCAGTGCGTTGCAGTTGCTTTCTGGGAAGTTGCGGTTTCGGACTTTTTTGTATCGGGTAGGTACGATGTTCGGTAAGCGATTGAACCGAATACCCGAGCTTGTGGCTTTCGACAAGGCTCATGGTGTCAAGGCTGTCTACTTTTTCGGCATGGCAAATGGGAAGGGGATGTCGTACAGACAGGAAGATGCGAAGCCGTGGATAGAATACGTCAGGGGAGAGGGGTTTGATGTTGGGGTGCACGGGATATCGTATGGCGATGAATCGGCTATGCAGAAGGAACACGATGATTTCGCCCGCCTGACGGGAATGAAAGAGTTCGGAATAAGGGAGCATTATGTGAGGTATGACGGTGAGACATTTAGGAAGATGGCCAGGGTGGGGTATCTGTTTGACAGTACCGAGTTCAGCCGCGAAAGTATATTGCTCAAACCCGAGTATAAGGTGGATGCGGAGAGTGGGATGATAGAGTTTCCGTTGGCAGTGATGGATGGCTATGTGGTGAAATGGGATTTGCAGGAGGCGAAAGATCGGACGGTGGCGGCACTGCGCAAGGCGGAGGAGATGGGGTTGAGCTATTTCACGGTATTGTTCCACGATTATCTGTACAACGAGAATGCCTATCCGCTGGAGCGTGGGTGGTATGAATGGTTGATAGAATATTGCCAGAGGGAGGGTTACGAATTCGCTACCTATCGTGAAGCAATCAAAAACTATCGGTCGTGAGCATTGAGGAGGTGAACAGCGTGTTTGAGCAGCCGTGGTGGCTTGAGGCAGTCGCCCCAGGCAGGTGGGCTGCAGCGGAGGTGGTGGAAGATGGAAAGTTGCAGGCAAGGATGCCCTATGTGCTGGGCTGCAGAGGTGGGAAAGTGATAGCCACGATGCCCCCGCTGACCCAGACGCTGGGCGTATGGTTTAGGCCGCAGGAGGGGGGAAAGTATGTTAACTGGCTGTCGCGCAGGGGAGAACTGCTGCGATCCTTGATTGGTCAGTTGCCATGCAAGAATGTGGACTTGACATTGGATAGTGCAGTGGATTATGTGCTTCCGTTCAGGTGGCAGGGCTTTCGGTGCGAACCAAGCTTTAGCTATCGGTTTACCAACCTAACGGATGTGGAAGCATTGTTTCGTGGCGTGAAGGATTCGCGACGGTCGGAGATAAAGAAGGCTGGAAAGATGCTTACGGTCAGAGATGACCGCTCGGTGGATGTGCTGATTGATATGATGCGGTGCACCTTTCGGCGGCAAGGGCGGCAGGGAGTGGTGGACGAGGCATTGGTTCGCCGATTAGACGAAGCCTGTCGAGAGCATCATGCGAGCCGATTGCTGGTGGCCGAGGATGCTGACGGGCGTGTACAGGGAGCAGCTTATTTTGTCTACGATGCCCGTTGTTGCTACTACTTGGCAGGAGGAGCAAACCCAGAGTATCGCGGCAGCGGTGCACAGAGCTTGCTGATATGGGAGGGAATAAAGTTCGCATCGAGTGTCAGCCGGATGTTCGACTTCGAGGGCTCAATGATAGAGGATATAGAACGCAATTTCAGGAGTTTCGGAAGCGGATTTGTGGTAAACTATCGGGTGCGCAGATTAGGCTTACTGCCCGAACTGATGGATGCCGCAAAGCCATACGTCAAGCGGCTGATTGGCTATAAGAACTGATTATGAACATACTGGTCATCAACCACTATGCAGGTGGTGGAGATTTGGGGATGGAGTATCGCCCGTGGCATTTGGGGAAGGAGTGGGTGAAGGCTGGGCACAGAGTGTTTGTGGTGGCGGCAGATCATTCGCATCTGCGGCTGCATAACCCCAGTGTGCGGTGCGACCTTGAAAGTGAGCAGCACGACGGTATCACCTATATATGGCTGAAGACGCCTGCCTACGAGGGTTCGCTGCGTCGAATTGCTAATATGCTGGTATTTGTGGCTAAACTGAATTGCTACGCGAAGAAGATTGCGAGGCTTACAAAGCCAGATGTGGTGGTGGCTTCATCGACCTATCCTTTGGACAATTACCCCGCTTGTAAGATAGCTCGCCGCTGCGGTGCAAAATATATCTATGAGGTGCATGACCTTTGGCCGCTGTCGCCGATGTTGATTGGCGGCTATTCTCCGTGCCATCCGTTCATCAGAGTGATGCAGCGGGCGGAGGATTATGCCTATCGGAATGTGGACAAGGTGGTTTCCCTGCTGTGGAATAGCGAAAGCCACATGCGTGAGCACGGCCTGCCCGCAGGCCGCTTTGTGTGTGTACCCAATGGCTACGACCCTGCCGATTGGACAGAAGAACGTTGCTCTTTGCCACTGCCCGAGGTGCATCAGCAAGCGTTTGAGGGGTTGAGGGGTAAGACAATTGTAGGGTTTGCTGGAGGATTTGCCGCGTCGGGGGCGTTGATGACATTGCTGAAGGCTGCCGCATTGCTCAAAGAAGATGAGCGGCTGCATTTTCTGCTGGTGGGCAAAGGGCCAGAGCAGGCCACCTACGAGGCGTTCATCTCAAGTCAAAAGCTGGGTAATGTTACGCTACTACCGGCGGTGAGCAAGGATTTAATTCCCTCGCTTGATAGTCATTTTGATATAGCTTACCTCGGCGGAGTGCATTCGCAGTTGCATAAGTATGGCACGTCGGCCAACAAGATGACGGACTACATGCTCTCTTCGCTGCCGATTATCCATGCGATTGATGAGCCTGGGTCTGTGGTTGAACAAGTGGGTTGTGGTGTTCAGGTGGAAGCCGAAAATGAAGAGTTGGTTGCCAAAAGCATTCTCCAGCTGGCTGCATTGTCAAATGAAGAACGAGGTGCAATGGGTAGGCGTGGAAGAGATTATGTACAGAGAAACTTGAAGTGGAGTAGTTTGGCCGAAAGTCTATTAAAATCAATATAATGGTAACGTCAAAGGAAATTGCTTCCTATCTGAACCTCGAGTTGAAAGGGGCGGATATTGAGTTGGAGGGTTTTTCGCAATTGTCCAATATAAAAAAGAACACTCTCGTTTTTGCGAAACGCTACAGCCAAGACTCCATAGCCGCTCTCAATGAAGCCAGTTCTGTGATGGCCATAGTTGCGCCAGAATATGATGGGCTTTTGAGGTGTCCGTATTGTATCTCGATGAAACCTCGGTTGGATTTTATTAAGGCAATGGATAGGTTCTTTGTGGTGAAGGTTGAAGAGGGTAAGATACATCCATCGGCTGTGGTGGAAGAAGGTGCATTATTGGGACAGAGCATAACAATAGGAGCGCATTGCTATGTTTCAGGGCAGTGTGAAATAGGAGATGGCACAGTTCTGCATTCCAATGTGGTTCTGGACAACAAGGTGAAAATAGGAAAGCATTGTGAGATTAAGTCGGGTGCGGTTATTGGGCAGTCGGGATTTGGGTTTGAGCACGAAGGAGATGGAAAGCCTGTACATTTTCCTCACGTAGGTGGGGTGGTAATAGGAGATAATGTTTATATTGGAGCAAACACGTGCATTGACCGTGGCACGCTGGGGGACACTGTGATTGAGAATGATGCCAAGATAGACAATCTTGTCCATATTGCACACAACTGCCAGGTAGAAGAGGGTGCATTTGTCATAGCAGGGGCAATTTTGGGCGGTGGTACGCACGTGGGGAAGAATAGCTGGTTGGCACCCAATGTAACGGTGAAGGAACAGACGATGATACACGAGCAAGCCTTGGTCGGATTGGGGGCAGTAGTGCTGAAAGAGGTAGAGGCTGGGGCAATCATGGTGGGAAATCCCGCTCATAAACTGGAAAAGAAATGATAGAGAATCTTAAGGAGATACTGGTATTGGCACCGCATACTGACGACGGCGAACTTGGCTTAGGTGGCACTATCAGCAAGATGATTGGTGAGGGGAAGCACGTTACTTACGTGGCCTTCTCTACGGCGGAAGAATCTGTCCCCGATGGATTGCCAAAGGATATATTGAAGACCGAGGTACGCGGTGCCACCCAGGTGCTGGGGGTAAAGCCCGAAAACCTTATTATATTCAACTACCGAGTGCGCCATTTGAACTTCGCCCGGCAGGAGATTTTGGAAGAATTGATACACATCAGGTGCGACAAGCACTACGACCTTGTGTTCATGCCCAGTATGCACGATATCCATCAGGATCATACCACCATCGCCCAAGAAGGTCTGCGGGCTTTCAAGAACACTACTATATTGGGCTACGAACTGATATGGAATAACTTGACCTTTAACACCCAGTGCTTTGTGCAGTTGGAGAAGGAGCATGTGGATACCAAGATAAGGGCATTGAAAGAATATCACTCGCAAGGCCAGCGCAACTATTTAAGCGACGACTTTATCCGCTCGCTGGCTCGTGCCCGTGGGGTGCAGGCTGGATGTGAGTATGCTGAGGCATTCGAGGTGGTGCGACTATTTATCTGACAAGCGATGGCAACGCTTTTGACCGACCGCAGGCTTCGTATGGCCTACGCCACCGATGCCAGTGCCTATCGCGAGATGCCTTTGGGCGTAGCCTATCCCGAGGGGGATGCCGACATTGTGGAGCTTATCCGCATGGCTCGCGAAATGCACACGCACCTCATTCCCCGTGCAGGTGGCACCTCGATTGCTGGGCAGGTAGTCGGTAGTGGCATCGTGGTGGACGTGAGCCGCCACATGAACAGCATACTGGAAATCAACGCCGGAGAGCGTTGGGCACGGGTACAGCCTGGGGTGGTGCGCGATGAACTGAACCTAATGCTCAAGCCGCACGGCCTATTCTTCAGCCCCGAGACTTCGACCAGCAACCGCTGCTGCATCGGCGGTATGGTGGGCAATAATTCGTGTGGCACTCATTCGCTGGTCTATGAAAGCACCCGCCACCACGTGTTGAGGCTGAAAGGCTTTCTCGCCGACGGCTCACCCTTCGACACCGCCCATCGCGGCCACGGTGAGTTGGAGCAAAGAATATATGCCCAGCTGGAACAGTGGAAAGCCGATGCTCAGGTGCGGCAGCTGATAGAGGATAATTTCCCCGATAAGAGCCTCCAGCGGCGCAGCTGCGGTTATGCTATCGATGAGGCTATTAGCGGAGAAATCGACCTCTGCAAACTCATCTGTGGCAGCGAGGGAACGCTCTGTTTCATCACCGAGATAACCCTCTCGCTCGACCCACTCCCCCCAGGGCAGCACATGGTGCTCTGTGCGCATTGCAACACTTTGGCCGACAGCTTCGAGGCCAACCTCGTTGCCCTGCGGCACGAACCCGTGGCCGTTGAGTTGATGGACGGCAGCATTCTAGAACTCTGCAAGGGCAACGCTGCCGCCGAGCGTAACCGCTTCTTCGTGCAGGGCGACCCCGATGCGCTGCTGATTGCCGAGTTTGAGGGAGCGGAGATGGAGCAGAAGGCATCAGCGCTGGAACAGGAGCTGATGGCCAGCGGAAGAGTCTACGCCTGCACAAGGGTCTATGGCGAGGAGGTGCAGCGAGTCTGGGCACTGCGCAAAGCAGGGCTTGGTGTACTCAGCACGATGAAGGGCGACGCCAAGCCAGTGGGTGTGATTGAGGATACCGCGGTGGTTCCCGAAAGGCTGCCAGCCTATATGGCCGACTTCCGTGCTATGATGCAACGGCTGGGGCTCAACTGCGTCTACTACGGCCATATCAGCACTGGCGAGCTGCACCTGCGCCCTGTCCTCAACCTCAAAAAGGAGGCCGATAGGCGTCTGTTCCGCCAAGTGGCGGAGGAGACGGCACGCCTTTGCCGTAAGCATAAAGGCAGCCTCAGCGGCGAACATGGCGATGGACGACTGCGCGGCGAGTTTATCCCGCTGATGTATGGCGATGAGTGCTACCAGCTGATGCGGCTGCTGAAGCAGACGTGGGACTCCGATGGAGTGTTCAATACAGGCAAGATTGTGGACACCCCACCGATGGACGAATGGCTGCGGTTTGAAGCCGACCAAGTCTACACCATCGAGGGAATCAAGACCCACTTCAACTGGCGAGCATCATTCGACGAGTGCCAAGTCGAGGGAGCCAGCGGTGTGCGCAGCCAAGCTCACGCCCTGATGTGCTCGATTGAGCAATGCAACGGAGCAGGCGACTGTCGCAAAAGCAACGCCATAGGGGGCACGATGTGTCCCGCCTACAAGGTGAGTGGCGACGAGCTGATGACCACCCGTGCAAGGGCCAATATCCTGCGCGAATGCCTTACTCGCGGCGAAGGACTCCTCGCCCCCGAGGTGAAGGAGGCTCTCGACTCCTGCTTGGCCTGCAAGGGGTGCCGTGGCGAATGCCCCTCGGGAGTGGATATGACCCGCATCCGTGCCGAGGTGCTACAGCAGGTCTACGACCGCCGTGGCGTACCGCTACGCTCGTTTGCCGTGGCTCGGATGGCGATGGTGGAGCGTATGGGGCACTGGGTGCGCCCGCTCTACAACCTTTTCGCCTCGTGGCAATTCTCGGCAGGCATCATCAAGCGAGTGATCAAGTTCGCCACCGAGCGCGACATCCCCACCCTCAGTCGCCACACGATGCGCCATTTGGTGGCCATTGAGGCCAAGCGTTATCGCCAGTCGAACCCACCCGCCAGCAAAGGCAAGGTGTGGCTCTTCGCCGATGAGTTCACTAACTACCAGGAGGCCGAGCTGGGCCTGACCTTCGCACGATTACTGCTGCGCTTAGGCTATGAAGTGGAAGTCCCCAAACACGGCGAAAGCGGCCGTGCAGCCATATCGAAAGGCTGTCTGCGGCTGGCCAAGAGGCTGGCCGAGCGCAATGTGCGCCTGCTGAAGGACAAGGTGGAAGCCGACACCCCACTGGTGGGCATCGAACCCAGCTGCATCCTCAGTTTTCGCGACGAGTACCCCGACCTCGTAAACCCCAGCAGGCGTAGGGAAGCGCAGCACTTGGCCGAAAACTGCCTGCTGTTCGACGAGTTCCTGATGCGCGAAGTGGCACGCGGAAATATCAGCAAAGAAGATTTCAAGGCCGACCCCATCGAGGTGTGGCTCCACGGCCATTGCCATCAGAAAGCACTGGTCGGCGTGGAGAAGACAGCCGCAGCCCTGCGACTGCTGCCAAAGGCCACCGTCCACGTCATCCCCAGCGGCTGCTGCGGCATGGCTGGCTCCTTTGGCTACGAGAAAGAGCACTACCGCACCTCGCTTGCAATTGGCGAAATGGTGCTCTTCCCCGCCGTCAGGAAAGCCGTCAGCCAAGCGGAAGGCGTGGTGCCAGCGGCGGTCGTAGCCCCAGGCACATCGTGCCGACAGCAGATACTCGACGGCACTGGCGTGCATGCCCTCCACCCCATAGAATTGTTATACAAATACCTGAAATAGCATGGAGGAGAAAAACTACTTCGTCCACGAATCGTCCTACATCGACGACGATGTGCAGATAGGTCCCGGCACCAAAGTGTGGCACTTCAGCCACATCCAGCGCGGTGCACGGATAGGAGCCAACTGCTCGCTCGGGCAAAACGTCAACGTCGGCAACAACGTCAAGATTGGCAACGGTGTGCGAATCCAAAACAACGTCTCGCTCTACGAGGGCGTTGAGGTGGAGGACAACGTCTTCTGCGGTCCCTCGTGCGTCTTCACCAACGTAACCACCCCCCGCGCCCATTTCCCCGTCCACGGCATCTATGCACGGACGCTGATAAGGGAAGGAGCCTCGCTCGGAGCCAACTGCACCGTTGTCTGTGGCCACACCGTGGGGCGTAGTGCCCTGATAGCGGCTGGAGCCGTGGTAACCAAAGATGTGCCCGACTACGCACTGATGGCGGGCGTCCCTGCCCGCCGCATCGGTTGGGTCTGCGAATGCGGTAAACGGCTCGGCGGAAGCCTTACCTGCGACTGCGGTCGCCGCTACGAAGAGCAAGGCGACACGCTCCGCAAGGTAGAGTAACCCTCACCAGGTATCCAACCTTCGCCGAAAGAAATTGCTTCGAGAAGCATCCCTAACGCGATGCCGCGAGGTAGGAGTTCCATCCGTTTTACCCCCGCTGCGAAGTAGCACCCGCTCCGTATCCCCTCCGTATCCGCTCCGTATCCGCTCCGTATCAAGTCCGTATCCCGCCGCAAAATTTACGGTGCGGATGCGGCTGAAAAGTGCAGTGGATGCTACTCGGTAGATTTGCCATGGCCGAGGGTTTAGTCTCCATCGTGATGCCCACTTTCAACAAGGGACAATACATCGCCGAGAGCATCGATTCGGTACTCTCGCAGACTTACACCGACTGGGAGTTGATAGTGGTAGATGATGGCTCCACAGACGGCACACAGGAGGTGCTTCGCCGCTACAATGATCCTCGCATACGGATCTTCACTCTCAATGCCAATCGTGGTGCGGCTCATGCCCGCAACCTTGCGCTTCGGCAGGCACGAGGCAGATACGTAGCCTTTCTTGACAGCGACGACCTGTGGCATCCCCAAAAGCTCGCCCGGCAGGTAGCCTTCATGCAGCAGCACGGCTATGCCTTCACCTACCACGCCTACGAGGAAATCAACTGCCGCGGCGAAAGATTGCACAAGAAGGTCTGGGGAAAGAGAAAAGTAACACATAGGGATTTGAGCCTCTGCTGCTGGATGGGTTGCTTGACGGTGATGTATGATGCCAAACACATTGGATTGGTACAATCGAGCGAGGCGAAGTTCAATGACGATATGCTGTTGTGGAGGGAAGTGTCGAAAAAGGCAGATTGTTGTCTTTTGAAAGAGTGTATGGCATCATACAGGAGGAACGGACGAAAGACGCTATCCGAAAAAACGGCTGATATATGGCAGTTGTTTCGTGACAAGGCGGGAAAAACGTGGGGCAAGAGTGTGGTGGAATTTGTATTAAGTATGGTTATGTTTGGCTCGAAGAAACTATTTTATACGGATTATTGTTATGAATGGTGTTAAGGGGGGAGAATATAAGTTGTACCATAGAGTGTGGGTGAGTGACGATTTCTCTATTGAACAGCAGCTCGAAGAAGCAAATGTCCGCAAGTTGCTGGCTAAGGGTGGGGGATATGCAGTGAGAAACGTTTTTGACTTTGATAGGGTGTCATCATCAGAGTTTTGGTATATCGTAAAAGATAGTTTTGGTGGGATGGAGGAATTGTCAGCGAAGACGCGCAATCAAGTGAGGCGATGCTTTCGGGAATGCGACATTAGAATGGTAACAATAGAAGAGATAAAAAAGTCTGGTTATACGATATACAAGGCTGCTCACAAAGGTTATAAGGTAAAGTCAGCTGTGCTTTCGCAGAAAGACTACGAGGAAGGATTGTCTTCCATAAGCGATAGGCAAGAATTTTGGGGTGCGTTTGACAAACAGACTGGCATAATGATTGCTTATGCACAGAATATTATCACTGGTGAGGTGTGTAACTATTCTGTATTGAAAGCGATACCAGATTTTCAGAAGCGTTGTTATCCCTATTATGGCTTGATATATGAAATGAATAGGCATTATCTTGTAGATCGCGGCTATCGGTTTGTGAGCGATGGAGCAAGAACAATGACCAACCACTCTAATGTGCAGCAGTTTTTGGTGGAGAAATTCGCCTTCCGAAAGGCTTACTGCCACATGAAAATGTACTATAAATGGTGGTTGAGACTGGTAGTGAAGCTGATTTATCCGTTTCGTCGTTGTATTAGAGTCGCGGCGGTGAATACGCTGCTGCGAATGGAAGAAGTGTCAAGATCAATGAAGTGAAATAATGGCGGTCAAATATTTGTTTGATAGGGTGGCATCCTTTTTAGGATTGTTGATTCTGTGGCCAGTAATGCTTATTGTTGCATTGTTGATAAGGGTCAAGATGGGGAACGGAGGTATTCTGTTCAAGCAGCAGCGGATAGGGAAAAATGGGGAGGCGTTTACCATTGTGAAGTTCCGTACAATGGAGGTCAATCACCATGGTTCCTCGGTGAGTGTCGCTGGTGAGAGTAGGATAACGAAACTTGGTGCTGTTTTGAGAAAGTATAAGTTGGATGAGTTGCCTGAATTATGGAATGTGTTCAAAGGCGAGATGAGCTTTGTGGGGCCAAGACCTGATGTGCCGGGGTATGCTGATAGGCTTCAAGGTGAGGAACGAAGAATATTGATCTTGCGACCGGGCATAACGGGACCAGCTTCTTTGAAATATAGAAATGAAGAAGAGATGCTGGCAGCAGTGGATGATCCTCAGCGATATAATGATGAGATTATATATCCCGATAAGGTGAGGCTTAATCTCTACTATTTGGATAATTATTCCTTTCTGATGGATATACGGTTGATTGTGGCGACCGTCTTGGGTCGTAGAATCAGATATGCAGGCGAAGTGATATAACATAATAGTTTTGTAATATGGAAGAAAGAAAACGCATATACCTATGCTTGGCTCACATGAGCGAGGCTGGTTTAGAGCAAAAGTATATTCAAGAGGCTTTTGATACCAACTGGGTTGTACCGTTGGGACCAAATGTTAGTGGTTTTGAGGCCGATTTGGAAAGTTTCGTTGGACAAGGGAAGCATGTTGTGGCTTTATCCTCTGGAACTGCCGCATTGCATTTGGCGTTGCTGCTGTGTGGTGTAGAGAAAGGAGATGAAGTGATTGTGCAGAGTTTTACCTTTTGTGCCTCTTCTAATCCTGTCGCTTATTTAGGAGCAAACCCCGTATTTGTAGACAGTGAGGCCAAGAGTTGGAATTTAAGCCCTGATATGCTCGAATGCGCAATAAAAAGCAGAATAAGCGAGACGGGGAAATGTCCTAAAGCCATCATACCAGTGGCATTGTATGGGATGCCCTACGATGTTGATGCGATATTGAAAATAGCAGCAAAATATAATATCCCTGTGGTTGAAGATGCAGCGGAAGGCTTTGGGTCAAGGTGGAATGGTCGTGTGTTAGGGACATTTGGTGATTATGGTGTTCTTTCGTTCAATGGAAATAAGATGATAACCACAAGTGGTGGGGGAGCTTTGATATGTCCCAGCGAAGAGGCTAAACGCAAGGCCATGTGGTTGGCCACTCAAGCAAGGGAGGCTTATCCCTACTACCATCATCTCGCCATTGGCTATAACTATCGCATGAGCAATATCTGTGCAGGCATAGGTCGTGGGCAGATGCACATCGTGAATGAACATATCATGCATCATAAACACGTACATGAGTTGTATGAGAATGGCATGAAGAATGTCAAGGGCGTGGAAATCCATAGCAACCCTACTGCATTGTCCGACTCAAACTACTGGCTCTGCACTCTGTTGCTGGATGAAAATGTTGAGGTAAAGGGACAAGGCGGTATGTATCGTGATGCAGCTTCGGAGTCCATCGGCGGGATTATTTCGGAAGTACATAAGAGTAAGAATCCTCACACCGATTGTGAACCTAATCCCAATGTTGAGGCATTGCGAGTTTGGTTAGATAAAAAGGGAATTGAAAGTCGTCCATTGTGGAAGCCAATGCACAAGCAACCTGTATATGAATCAAGTGTTGCGTATTGCAATGGAGTGAGCGAGGCTCTTTTTAAGAAGGGATTATGTCTGCCGAGTGGCCCAATGGTATCGGATAGAGATGTGGAATATATTATTCAATGTATTTGTGAAGCAATTGTGTAAATTAATTGTTTAGATATCATGTTGAGGGAGGAGACGGTCTTTGGACCGATTTTTAGTCGGAGGCTGGGCAATTCGCTGGGCATTAACCTGCTGCCAGAAAAAGGGAAAATCTGCAATTTCGACTGCATCTATTGCGAATGCGGCTGGAACAGCGAGGGGCATGGCGATAGTGCCATCCCAACCGCGGCAAAAGTGCGAAATGACTTGGAGCGTATGCTGCGGCGTTTGGCCTCGCAGGGAACGACTATTGACAGCATTACCTTCAGCGGCGATGGCGAGCCTACGCTCAATCCCGAGTTCCCACAGATTATTGATGATACGTTGCGGCTGCGCGACAGATACTACCCCTCGGCCAAGGTCTCCGTGCTCTCCAATGCCACAAGGGTGCATCTGTCCGATGTCTTCAACGCTTTGCATCGGGTGGACAACCCTATTATGAAGATTGATGCCCCGACCAACGAGCTGGTGGCTAAAATCAACCAGCCAGTGGGCAAGTATGATGTGGCCGAAGTGGTGGAGGCTTTGAAGCGGTTTGAGGGCGACTTTGTGCTGCAAACCTGTCTGCTCAAAGCTCCCAATTTTGACTCTTCTTCCCCCGAGGTGATAGGTGGCCTATTGGAGATTGCCAAAGAGTTAAAGCCGAGGCTATGGATGGTCTACACCATCGACAGGCCAACCCCGATGGCAGGGCTGTCGAAGCTCTCGGCGGATGAGATGAAGCTCTTGGTCAGTCCCGCCATCGAGGCTGGCTTGTCGGTGCAAATCAACGGCTGAGTACCGCTCTCCCGTCAAAGCATAAGTAGGAGGCGCGAGTTGGAATATCCATCTCGCGCCTCCCGTTTTTTGCTGTGCTAACCCGACGGTCGCTTACCGCACTATGAATTTGCCACTGGTGGTGCCGATGCGGTAGAGGTAGGTGCCAGCAGGCATCCCGCTGACGTTCACCTCCACTTTGCTGTCGTTGGGGGCAATAGGCAGCGTCCGTACTACCCGTCCCTCGATGTTGTAGATGACGGCTTCGGTCGCGGTGGTGGCGGTGTAGGGGAGGGTTACGCTGTGCGTAGCAGGGCTGGGATAGGCTGTGCCTGCCACATCGCTGCCAGCAGTGGTGTGGGCAATGCCAACAAGGTGGTCGGTGAAGTCAATGGCTGTGCTGTCGGCGTGCGGTGGCACAAGGTTAATCATTGCACTCTGCCCCACGTTGAACGTGTAGCCGTAGCCGTAGGGGTCGTTGCCGATATACATCCCAGTGCCATTGCCTTTCAGGTCGTACCATCCATTACCGCTCGTCCAGCCCCAGTTCATGTAGTATTGCGTCTCGTCGTCGTCGTCATATCCTCCGCAGACCCATGCGTGCCCCGAGTGGTCAGGGCCGTGTCCTGTGGAGGATGATCCCGACATATAGACAGGGCGGTTAAGTTTCAGCTCTTTGCGTATCTTGGAGACGAATTCATCATCGCCTATGCCCCCATTGGTTGCATCGCGGGTTATTTGAGTGCAACGGTTGTACTTGAAGTTGTTTGACATGTATTGAATCACATTTTGCGAGTAAGCACCGCTGCCACCATTGCTGGCGGTGTTGTAGGTAATCTCCATGCATAACCCCACACAATAGCAGAGCTTTGCCACCTCATACCGCTTGGAGGAAGTGGAGGACACGCTGGGAAGCATATTTGAGTAGTCGAAAGTAACGGTATCAAACCTGATGGAAAGAGGTATGGCCGTAGAGCCACTGCCAGAGGTGTAGTTTTTCACGCCCTTGGGTTTCTTGGGATATTCATAGTAGTACACGATTTGCGACAAGGCCGTGGCCACGCAACCCGTAACGCAGGTCGTCCCATTGATTTTGGGGCAGCGAAGGTTGTAGGGATTGCTTTGATGCCATGTGATGTCCACTGGGTTGCCATATTTCAACTTGGTCAGCAGTTTGTGCTGACCACTCTTCGAGGCTGGCTTGAGGGCTTTATTCAGCAGGCTTACCCAGTTGGGGTTCTGCTTGGCCGTGGTCTGGTGTTCCGCTTCGTAGTTCTGCAAGTCGAAGATGTGGCCAGCATATTCCATAAGCCAGGCCATCATATTCGGCGGGAAGTCGGAGGTGTCAAGCGTGCCTTGAATATCGCGGTCGCTATGGCCTATGATAGGGTATATGGCTGTGTTGGCCGACATAATGACCCACCCCCAGTCTGCCACGTTGAAGAAGTAGCAAGCTGGTATGCCGAGGTCGGGGTTGTTAATCTGATAGACCAGTTCCAAGTCTTCGGCTTGCACCTCGGCAACGCCGCTGCGTGCACTCATGTAGTAGGCGGCGGCTTTCTGTGCTTCGCTGACCTCCACATTGCGAGCTTGTACGCTGCTTCCGGTCGTTACCACTGCAAAGAGCGTTAGAGCAATTGTTAGCTTTTTCATTGTCGTTAGGGTATTAGATTTTTTTGACGTGCAAAGTTACGATTTTTCTTTGATATGGCAAAGAAAATATCTCTTTCTTTATCCTTTTGTACGCTCAGCTGCCTATTTATTGCATATTTAAGATTGGAAAATAAAACAAGCCGCCTGCGTTGAGGCGGCCTGTTCTGCTTATCTTCAATAGTGGGGCGAAAGGAATTATTCGGCCACCACCTCGATGTTGAGCTCGGCTTTGATGTCTTTATACACATCCACCCTGGCGGTGTAGTTGCCCACGGCCTTGATGACCTCCACGGCAATCTGCTTGCGGTCGATGTCGTAGTTGTGCTGCTCCTTCAAGGCTTCGGCAACCATGATATTGTTGATACCACCGAAGAGCTGTCCGTTTTCACCCACCTTGGCAATGATCTTCACGGTCTTGCCATTGAGGGCAGCCTGCTGTGCCTCGGCGTTTTTGCGGAGTGCCTCCTCTTTGTGGGCGCGCTGTTTGAGGTTTTCGGCGTGTATTTTCTTATTGACGGGGGTGGCGATGATAGCCATGCCCTTGGGGAGAAGATAGTTGTTGGCATAGCCGTTCTTCACCTTGACAATCTCGTCCTTGTAGCCGAGGTTGGCCACGTCCTGTTTGAGTATGATTTCCATCTATTGCTCCTCCTTGTTTTATTTAAGACAATCGGCCACATAGGGCATCAAGGCGATATGGCGTGCACGCTTGATGGCCTGAGCCACCTTTTTCTGGTATTTGTTGGAAGTGCCAGTGATGCGGCGGGGCAGTATCTTGCCCTGCTCATTGACGAACTTCAGCAGGAAGTCGGCATCCTTATAGTCGATGTATTTTATACCGAGCTTCTTGAAACGGCAGTATTTCTTGCGTTGGGTCTCCACTGCCAGGGGAGTCAGGTATCTGATTTCGCTCTCGTTAGCCATTGTTGGTTTCTTTTTTTTACCAGTTAGACATTAAGCTTCGGCCTCTTTGGAGGCAGGGGCTGCCTCGGTGGCACCCTTCTTGGCGTTGCGCTTCTTCTCGTTGTAGGCGACGGCATGCTTGTCGAGGCTCACGGTCAAGAAGCGGAGCAGGCGCTCGTCGCGCTTGTAGGCCACCTCAAGGTCGTTGATGACGCTACCTTCGGCCTTGAACTCGATAAGGTAGTAGAAGCCCGAGGTTTTTTTTCTGATTGGGTAGGCCAGCTTGCGCATACCCCAGTTGTTCTCGTACACGATTTCTGCCCCTTTGCTGGTCAGCAGGTCAGTGTACTTCTTCACCGTTTCCTTCATCTGTTCTTCAGACAAAACGGGAGTGGCAATGAAAACGGTTTCGTACTGTTTAACCATTACTTTGTGTTTTGTTGGGTTGTTTATGTTATGTTTTCCTTGTTGTAAACAAATAAAGGCAGAACCCATGTCCTGCCTTTGTTTGTTTGCGTTTTGTGGGAGCCACTTCGCGGACTCGAACCGCGGACCTACGCATTACGAATGCGTTGCTCTACCAACTGAGCTAAAGTGGCGGTTGCGGCCTTGCCTCGGAGCATTGCACTTCTTTGCCCCACGGCTCTGCGATTGGCGACCCTTGGTCGGGGTGAGAAGACTCGAACTTCCGGCCTCCACGTCCCGAACGTGGCGCGCTAGCCAACTGCGCTACACCCCGCGATTAGTGTCCTGGCAGGGATTCGAACCCTGGACCCATTGATTAAGAGTCAATTGCTCTACCAGC
>JAFTBM010000024.1 GCA_017455205.1 Bacteroidales bacterium | reverse complement strand
TTTTTCTTAAAGCATAAAAACGGCATCTTTCCCTTCTTTTTTCCGTTACAATGGAACCCCATTGCGCCATCAAAAAGAAGAAAAATCTGCTCGCTTTTATGCATAATAAAATTCATCAATCAAATTTAAACAGCTTCTAAGATTAAGCCTCTCCAAGGTTTCTTTCGGTACAAAACGGACAATCATATAAAGAAGGTAATGGACACCTCGGTCTTTTGCGGTTCGTTGCGTCAGAAGAACGAAGTGTATACCACAGCAGCGAGTATCCTCGGCTGGCGTTTAGAACTTGAGAAAGCTGATGAAAAAACTCTCCCAAGAGATTTTCGCACTCTTTCTATATATGTTCTGTTTTCTGGTTATGGGCAGTGGCTGTAGACATCAGCTTCCATCATGGGGCATCTGCAATGGAGTGCAGCGGGATAAGAGTTGAATAATTAAGGATAAACTATTCACTCTCGCGTATGACTTGTAGCGTGGAGAGGATGGATTTATTTCCCTTTCACTTGCCGATATTCCTCGTTGAGGCCGTCGAGGATTTCCTGCGTGATGTCAAGGGCAGGGTTGGCGTAGAGCACGGGGGTATCGTTGAAACTTTTACGCAGAATGAGGTCGTAGTGGAGTTTTTCATTGTTATACTCGCGGATGAAGGCGAAGATGGCGTTGAGCAGCTTGGTGTTTTCTTCCATCTGGTGCTCCATGATTTGGCTGGAATACTCGGCTTCCAGGGTCTGCATACGTTCTCCGCGTGCTTTGAGCTCGGTTTCGGTCTTCTGCTGCTGGCTGAGGGTCATTTTGTCGCCATTCTTGAGGTAGTTTTGGTAGTCCTCTTGGAACTTCTTTATCTGTGAGCGACCATTGGTCTCCAGTTGGTCTTTGTAGGCTAAAAGTTCTTCGGTCATATCAATAGCGTATTGGTACTTGGCCATGAGGGTATCGGTGTCTACATAGGCTATTTTCATTCCGCCTTCGGCTGGTGCTTGGGGTGCGGGCGGGTTGCTGCTGTTATTGCAAGCGGCGAGCATAAGGGCAGCACTGCAAAGGGCAAGGATTTTCTTCATAGTTGCGGTGTGTTTTTATCGGTTAATGTCTCTATTTGTGTTGCGGTCGGCGGTGAGTGTTATTCTGCCACCTCACCGATGGTGTCGATTGCACGTTGCACTCGGCGGATAGTCTCCTCTTTGCCGAGCATCATGACGAGGGTCAGCATATCGGGACCTACGGTTTTGCCGACGACGGCCAGCCGCAGCGAGTTCATGATAGAGCCTGTGTTGAGGCCGTTGGCGGCAATATAGTCGTCGAGAAGGGCTTTGTGGAGGGCTTCGTACTCGAAAGGCTTGGTACGCAGTAGGTCAATCACCTTTGCCATGTGGATGGTCATACCAGGTTTCCAGCGTTTTTTGATGGCGGCAGGGTCGTAGGCAGTGGGTGCGGTGAAGAAGTAGCAGCAAGTGTCCCACAGCTCGCTGGGGAAAGTGATGCGCTCACGCATGAGGGAGGCTACTTGTTCGATATAGGAGCGGCTGGCGGTTGCTTGGTGTTCTTTCACCTGTGCCTCAAGCATATCGGCCACTTCTGAAAGGGGTAGTTTTTGGAAATACTCGTGCTGGAACCAGCGTGCTTTGTCTACGTTGAACTTAGCTCCATTTTTGCTGATATGGCCGATGCTGAATTGGGCGGTGAGTTCGTCGAGGGTGAAGAGCTCCTGGTCGGTCTCGGGATGCCAACCCAGCAGGGCAAGCATATTGACCACTGCTTGGGGCAGGTAGCCTTGTTCGCGGTATCCGCTGCTGGTTTCACCGCTTTTGGGGTCGTGCCATTCCAGGGGGAAGACGGGGAATCCCAGGCGGTCGCCATCGCGCTTGCTGAGCTTTCCGTTGCCTTCGGGTTTGAGCAGCAGGGGCAGGTGGGCAAATTCGGGGGCTTGCCAGCCAAAGGCTTGGTAGAGCATAACGTGGAGTGGTGCCGAGGGCAGCCACTCTTCGCCGCGGATGACGTGGGTTATCTCCATCAGGTGGTCGTCGACGATGTTGGCAAGGTGGTAGGTCGGCATACCATCGCTTTTGAAAAGCACTTTGTCGTCGAGCAGTCGGCTATTCATCGTTACTTCGCCGCGGATAAGGTCGTGGACGGTGATATCTATGTTTTCGGGGAACTGGAAGCGTACTACGTAGGGTTGGCCTGAGGCGATGCGGCGTTGTGCTTCTTCAATGCCGAGGCTGATGCTGTTGGCCATCATTGAGCGTGTGGTACAGTCGTACTGGAAAGTTCGCTTTTCGGCCTCAAACTCCTTGCGTTTGGCATCAAGGGCTTCGGGGGTGTCGAAAGCGTAGTAGGCCCAGCCGTGGGTAATTAGGTAGTCGGCATATTGACGGTAGAGGTCTTTTCGGTCGCTTTGGCGATAAGGGCCATAAGAGCCACCGATATGTACGCCCTCGTCGAATTGGATGCCGAGCCACTGGAATGCTTCCACGATGTAGGCTTCGGCTCCAGGGACAAAGCGTGTCTGGTCGGTGTCTTCAATGCGCAATATCATTTTGCCTCCATGCTGACGGGCAAAGAGGTAGTTGTAGAGGGCAGTGCGTACGCCCCCGATATGCAGTGGCCCAGTGGGGCTGGGTGCAAAACGTACTCTGACGGGTCGGTTTTCCATTGTAGATGCTTTAGTGAATGATTATTTACCGAATGACCCCAGACGGTAACTGACCGAGAGTAGCCATGCGGTATTGTAGCCATTGGATATTTCTGTCTTGGTGTCGGTGTTGCCATTGATTGTCTGGTCAAGTTGTTTTAGCACATCGGTCTCGGTGGAGGTGGTGATAAAGCCACGGTCTACCATCAGTGCTATGCTCCAGTTGCGGTAGTTGTAGTTCACACCGAAGATAGCACTCACGTCGAAGCGTTTTAGGTGATTGAACACCTGCTTGTCCTCATCCGAGCCATCGCGGTCGGAGTCGTAGTTGGTAGAGGCATCAGCCAATCCTGGCGTTACCATGCGGTCTTTGTACCATCCGAAGAGGCCATAATTGACGGCCGGCCCTACAAAGACCCCCATAATATGCCCAGACTTGCGGATGGGTAATTCCATTTGGAAGCCTGCCAGTATGGGCAATTGGAGGTAGTAGGAGTGGTAGTAGCCTTCTCGGATGCGGAGCGAATTGCCTTTTTCGAGTGTTATCTCGTAGTTGCTACCCCTGCGGTTGAGGCTGAGACCTGTCTGCAGGTAGAAGACTTCCGAAATGATGTTTTCGCTTGAAGAGAACTCGAAGTTGATGTATCCCCCTAGGCCAGCAGCCAGTACGGGCGACTTGGTGGAGAGGTCATCGCTGATGGTGGCTAATCCGATTGCCCCTCTGATGCCATAGTCGGTAAACTGGGCTTGCAGCCTGCCCTGCCCAGTGAGAGTCAGTATGAGCATCGCCCCTACTGCTATTGCTTTTATATCTTTTCTCCTCATTGTTATGGAATTGTGTTGTCTTGGATATATGGTCTACAATTTGCGTCGTATGAAGTCAGTCATTAGGAGGTAGAGGTTGAGGCGAGTCTGCCCAGTGGCATCGTAGATGCTGTGGTTTTTGTTGGGGTAGATTCGCAGGTCAAACTGTTTGCCAGCCTTTTCGAGGCGGTCGATGAGTTCTGCCGAGTTCTGGAAGTGTACGTTGTCATCACCTGTGCCATGTACCAGCAGGTAGTTGCCTTGCAGCTGGCCAGCGAAGTTGAGCGGCGAGTTGTCATCGTAGCCAGCGGCATTGTCTTGGGGAAGACCAAGGAATCGCTCGGTGTAGATGTTGTCGTAGTAGCGCCAGTTGGTAACGGGAGCCACTGCGATGGCACTTTTGTAGACCCCTTGCCCTTTAAGCAGTGCCAAGCTGGATAGGTAGCCGCCAAAACTCCACCCGAAGATGCCTATCCGCTCTTTGTCTATCCAAGGGCGTTGGCCGAACCAAGTGGCGGCAGCCACGGCATCTTCGCATTCCATCTTGCCTAAGTTGAGGTAGGTCTGCTTCTTGAAGTGGGCACCACGTCCTCCTGTGCCACGCCCGTCGAAGCAGGCCACGATGTATCCCTCCTGTGCCAGCATGTGGAACCAGTAGTAGTCGGCTCCACCATAGCCATCCACCACCTGCTGGTTGCCTGGCCCGCCGTAGACGTAGATGAGTAGTGGGTGCGGCTGTGTGCTATCGAAGTTGGCAGGTGTGATGATGTAGTAGTTCAACTCATCGCCTCGCTCTGTGGTGAGTGTGCCAAACTGTTTGTGTCCAGTGCCGTATTCCTGCATCTTTTGTGCCAACGAGACATTGTCTTCCAGTACTTTCACCAGCTTGCCTTTGGCGTCGTGCAGTGTGTAGAGTGTGGGATGATTGGCATCGCTGAAGGTTCGGATGTAGTATTTGCAACCATTGCTGAAATTGGCACCGTAGGTACCGCACACGTAGCCTCCCTCGCGCCAACGGTATGCGGCTGCCCCTTTGTCGGCTATGCCTGTCTTTTCGAGTTCTTGGCTCGTCATGTCGAGGCAGCGTTTGCTTTTGCCTGTGAAACTGACGACGTAGAGGCTTGTGCCAGTGGCACCATGCTCGTGGCTGGTGTAGTAGAGGCGTTGGTTGCGTTCGTCAATGGCACACACCGAACTGACCTCCCATTCGCCAGTGGTGATTTGCCTCACCTGCCGACCATCCATCCCGTAGAGGTATACGTGGCGGAAGCCGCTGCGTTCGCTGGTTATTAGCATCTGCTCCCCTTCGCGGTTGCCTTTTCCACCGATGAAACTCCACACGTCAGGCACCTCCACGTAGCTCTCGCTCGTCTCCTCGTAGAGTGTGCTGATGCTTTGGTTTTCCACATTGATGGCAATGATGTCCATGTGGTTCTGCAGGCGATTCATACGCATCACGGCGAGGGTGGAAGCATCTGTTGTCCACTGGAAGCGGGGCAAGTATTCCCATTCAGCACCTTCGGCAGCCACCTCGGCCACCCCGTTTCCCCCTATCTTGGGCTGCACGGTGTTGCCTTGCGCTATGTCGTAGACGTAAATTCCCACTACCGAGTTCTTCTCCCCTGCTTTGGGGTATTTGTAGCTGTAGGTTGCAGGGTAGAGTTGCCCCCACATCTGCATGTCGTATTCCTTCACGCGGCTTTCGTCGAAGCGGAGAAAGGCTATGCGCCGACTATCTGGACTCCACGCAAAACCCTGCGTGATGGCAAACTCCTCTTCGTAGACCCAGTCGGTCGTGCCGTTAATCACTTCGTTCATTTTGCCATCGGTGGTAACAGCATGCTCTTCGAGGGTGGCTATATCCATCCAATACAGGTTGTTGTCGCGCACGAATGCCACCTTCTCCCCATCGGGGCTGAGGGTGGTGAGCCGTTGCTTCCCTTTGCGTGATAGCCAAGTGAAACTCTGTTTCTCCACGTCGTAGAGCCAGTAGCTGCTCACCCCACTGCGACGGTAGATGGGCTCATATTCCGCGCTGAGCAGTATCTTTCGCTCATCCGCACTGAACCAGTAGCCATTGAATGCAGGCAGAGCCTTCACTTTGGCCATCCCCTCGGGGGCGCGGAACAGGCACACATCGGCCACTTTTTTCCCTGTGGCGTAACTATATTTGCTGATGCCCGTGCGGCCGAGGGTGCAGTAGTGCTCACCATCAGCCATCGACCTCAAGCCCCCGATGCCTTTGGCGGCAAAGGTGCGCGATGTCCATATATCTTCAAGGCTGATGGCATGCTGTTGTGCTGCCGCTCCGCCCCCTGCTGCAAGCATAGCCAATACCATACACATAAGCATCTTTTTCATTTCTTACCTTGACTTATAGTCTATATAATAAAGTGCAAATTTACGCAATTTTTCCGAATTGCAGGTATTCAAATTGAAATACCTGCATACCGTGCTGCATATCAGGCATAAACTGTTTTTCCACCCGAGGGCGTGCTACCTCTCTATCGGCTCTTTTTGCTGCCCGCTTTGCTGTATGTTCCCCGCAGGTCGGTGTAGGTGTGGCGGTGCAGCAGGTAGTATTCTATCAGCAGTTTCCCTTGGTAGATTTTGGCCACGGGCTTGATGTCCATCAGCGCCCGTTTGCGGTCGAGCTGCGGTTTCCACGCGCGGAACTCGCGGTGTGCCTCTTTCACTGCCTTGAACTCGCCCAGATGCCCCTCGGCCAAGAACTTCACCGCCGCCAACCAGTCGAGCACCATCCGAATGCCTATTACTCTCTCCCGCCGACCCTCGGGCAAGTTCTTGTAGAGCATTGAGAGGTTGTTGCGGAAGTTGAGTTTTGTCTTCAACGGATTGCTTTTGGGCAGTGTGCCACCACCCACATGGTAGAGCTTCGCTCCCGCACAGTAGCTTACGCGGTAGCCTTTGAGGTGAACCCGCCAGCAGAAGTCTATCTCCTCCATGTGGGCAAAGAAGTCGCTATCCAGTCCCCCCACCTCGTGCCACACCGCAGCTCTGACAATCATCGCTGCCCCCGATGCCCAAAAGAGTTCGCAGTCGTTGTCGTATTGTCCGTGATCCTGCTCCAGCGTGGAGAATAAGCGCCCGCGGCAAAACGGATAGCCATAGCTGTCGATAAACCCACCAGCACCGCCCGAGTACTCGAAGGTGTCGTGGCGGTCGTGCATGAGCAGTTTCGGTTGCACTACCGCTATGTCGGGGTTGGGTTCCATCATGCGCATGGCTGGTTCGAGCCAGTGGGGTGTGCACTCTACGTCGCTGTTGAGCAGCACGTAGTAGTCGGCCTCCACCTCGCACAGGGCGCGGTTGTAGCCTTCGGCGAAGCCGTAGTTGTGGTCAAATTGTAACAGCTCTACCTCGGGAAACTCCCGCTGCAGCAGTTCCACCGACCCGTCCGTCGACCCGTTGTCGGCCACTACCACTCGGCTCTCAAACTCGGTGCCGAAAAAGGCAAACCGCTGCTGGTGCGAGTACTTCACCACTTTCGGCAGAAATCGCTCCAGCATCGCCTGCCCATTCCAGTTGAGTATGACCACGGCCACCTGCTTCATACCTCAACCACAGTTGGTGGACGTTTCAGTTTCCAGCGCCGATGGCTCCAAAGCCAATATTCGGGCCGTTCTTTAATCTGCCGCTCCAATGTGCGAACATATTGCTCCACGATGCTATATTGTGGAACTTCTTGAGGATTTTCGCAAAGCAGGCTGAACCTGACCTCGTAGTGCCCTCGACGCACTTTCTCCACTTTGTAGTAGACCACCGGGTAGTTGTATTTCCGAGCGAAGTATTCAGCTCCGTAGAGGAAAGCAGTCTCCTGGTTGAGGAAGCGTGTCCAGTAGCTCTTCGTGGGGTTGGAAGGCGACTGGTCGCCCAGCATCATCAAGGCGCAGGGCACGCGGTGGCGGTCGTAGTATTCCACCACCTGCCGCACGTCGGTGTGGTAGACCACTTCGGTTCCGTAGCGGATGCGCTTGCGTGCGATGAACGGGCCCGTCAGTTGGTCGTTGAGTGGCTTTCCCACCCCGATGCCGTGGTGGAGCAGCTGCATGTTGAGCGACGAGACCATATACTCCCAGTTGTTGTAGTGAGCCGACAGGAGGATGACCGTCTGCCCACGCTCATAGTATCTGTCCACCAGCTCGCGATTGACTATCTTGTAGCGCCGCTTGATGGCACCAGGCGAGGCGAAAAGGTTGTGGACAAACTCCACCGCGATGTCGGCTAGGTGGCGGTAGTAGCGTCGCTCTATCTGTCGGCGTTCTTGCTCGCTGCGTTCGGGAAAGGAGGCCGCAAGGTTGCCCCTTGTTACCTTGCGCCTGTAGCCCACCAAGTGGTAGATAACAACGTATATTATGTCGGCCAGCAGGTACATCTCCTCCCTCGCTTCCAGTTGTCTCAATAGCCTCGGTTGAACTGCTCTCCCACTTCGCCCAGCACATTCTCGTTCAGCTGCATCCGGCTCAACCGCCGCTCCCATCCAGCCTCCTGCACCTCGCCGCGAGCATTGCTGTTGAGCAGCCGATAGTAGCCCGACCGATGCTCATCCCAGAAGAGGAACACCCGATTGGGCTCGTCGGTGGCCAACTTGTTGTAGCGCCACAGCTGGTAGGGCAGGTAGTGGACGTGCCCCTGCGAGTTGCCAGCCCCACGCTCGTCGATGCTGTGGTCTTCGCCAAGGTACATCGTGTTGTATGCCTCTTCGTTGGTCGTCCCCATGCGGTTGGCCGAGACGTAGTTCTTCTCATCGCGCACAAAGTCAGGCGGCCCATACTGCAGGTAGACGCGTCCGAAGTCGGTGTGGATGCCCGGTGTGCGCGGATAGCTGAAGTGCTCCTGCACGTAGTCGATGCGCTCCTTGTATCGCAGCCACTCGGCCTCGGCACCAAGCCCCTCCCTGACAGTCCAAAACCGATAGAGGAACGCCTGCATCTCTTCTGTCCGCCCCTCGCGGATGATATGTGCAGCTGCCTCTTTCTCCATCTCCGAGGCTATCGGATAGAGGGCGTCCAAGTAGGTGGCCAACTGCTCACGGTCGGTGTAGCGACCCGCAAAGGTGGCGGCAAAGTCGCTGACCTCCTCTTCCCCTACTTGCGGGTTGGAGCGGTAGAACGGCACCCGCCGATAGAGCATCGTCAGGTTGTCGCGCGTGCGAAGCTCCACCACCAAGTTGTAGTTGCCCGAAGGCAAGGATTTTATGTCGATGCTGCCATACACTGGCACCGTCGCTGCACTCTGTTTGCGTGCCGCCGTCTGCGTGGCATCTATCTTCGCCCCTGTCTCCGCACGCTCGATGTAGGCCACCGCCAAGAAGGGGTTTTCGCCCACCTCCTGGTCGATGTTGTAGACTTCGTAGTAGTATTGCAGCCGCTCCACCTGCTCGGGGTAGTAGTCGCTGACGTAAGGCTCCATGTCGTAGCCCCCGCGCGAGAGGATGTTGCCTGCTCCCTGCGTGGGTTTTGCACTGGCCATCGGCTGCACCGACGAGAGCGCTGGGTGCTGGCGGTCGTAGTTTATTATCACCTTTTCCGTCGTCGTGGCAGGCTCGGCCTCCGACCCTTTGTCGCGCAGCGACACCTCGATGTCGTATATCCCGTTGCCGAGCGAAAAACGCTGCACGTCGAGGAAGCTGAAGTCCAGCCTCGACAGGTTGCCCACGGTGGGGCTGTTGAGGTCGTAGTGCTTGGCGTAGACCACCGAATCCTGCTGCCGCACCGCAAGGCTTACCTCCACCGTGGCACGGTAACCTCCCGAGGATTGCTCGGCGAAGGCCACCGTCCAAGCATCCACCTGCAGGTAGGTCTCCATATAGGGGCGGTCGTCGCCCGCGAGGTAGAACGTGGAGTAGGCGAACATCGCCTGCATTTGGCCGACCACTGCCTGCGGCAGGACTGCCATCGCCACCACCGCCACCATCGCTATCAATCTGCGCATCGTCTTCCCTGGTTTTGTGTTCAATATCATACCTGTCTAATCAGCGAAACCGTGTGCTACCCACTGGGCTGCCCACGGCTGTACCGTCCCTCACCTCGAGGCTACTCGGCCAGTGGACGATACTTCTCCACCTCGGCCTGCACTGCCTTCACCCCCTCGTTGGCCTCGCTTGCCTTGGCTTCGGCCTCGGCTTTCTTGGCCGTGTTCTTCTCTATGTTGGCCTGCAGCGATTTAATCTCCTCCTCATACTCCTTGATTTTCGTCTGCATCCGCTTGATTTCCTCTTGGCGACCCGCCATCTTCTTCTGGTCGGCGGCAATGCTCTTCTCTATCGAGACCACCGCCGATGACGCTGCCGAGGCCGCCTTCTCGGCCTTCTTCAGCAGCCCCTGCTGCTCCTGCAGGTTGAGCCCAGCCTCGTATTTGGCCAAGTAGGTCGGAAACTCCGAAAGCCATTGGCGTGCATTCTGCTGCGCATCGGTCTGCTTCCCCGTCTGGTCGGTGCTAATCACGCACACCGTCACCACCGCCACGCGCTCTTTCTTCCGACCTTGCTCCTCCACCTTGGTGTAGAGGCTCACCAGCTCGCTGGCTATGGCTGGTATCTTCTGCTCCACGGCGGCCTGGTAGCCTTCCACACTCTTGACCTTCAGTTTGGCCTCTTTCATCCGCTGCGCGAGGGCATCGCGCACCAGCTTGGCATCTTTGTCGATGCTCATCGTGTAGGCTTTGGCCTCCACTTTGCCCACCATTGCGGTGGTCTCCTCCACCGTCTGCGCCATGCCTGCCGCAGCCATCGTCAAGGCTGCTGCCAAGGCTATGATTGCTTTCTTCATCGCGTTTGCTTGCTGTTGGTTTAACCTTCTGCTGGTGCGGCACTTAGCTGATCTGCTTGCCGTCTATCTCAAATTCCAGCACCTTCGCATCGGCCTTTTTGCGCCACCAGAGCATCCCCCGCCAAGTGGCTATCTGTGCCTGGTAGGTGTATTTGCCGCGCACTTTGCGCACCCACACTTTGTCCACCTCGTAGCCAGGGTGCTGGCGAGCCACCGTGTCGGCAATCGCCCGCGGACAATACTTGGTGTCCACATAGTAGAGCGTCTCGGTGCCGCGTGGCGAGAAAACCATCGCCTGCTGGCTCCCCTCGGCATCGATGTAGGTTGCGCGGAAGCTGTCCTCACCCGCACGCCACCACACCACGTCCTTGGCTCCCGGCTGCTGCCGTTGGAAGTCGTTCACGTAGTTAATGTCCACGTCCTTCTCGGTCAGCGGGGTCTCTTTTTGTGCCATCAGCTGTCCGCACCCGAGCGTCAGGGCCATAGCGGCAATCAATATTCGTTTCATAATCAGTGTATTGTTTTCTTTTAGCCTTTGTCCAATTCTCTTTGCAAATATATGCTTTTTTTCTCTCCGCTACAAATTAATCTCTTCGGTGTCGCAAATTGTCGCATAGGAAATCGCGGCGAAGCGACTTCAGAGGTGCCAATGGAGGCCGAAAAAACGACCTTCCCAGCGGGAGGGATTTCCGCCGTGTTTCCCCCGTGCATGATTCGTGTATGGTCCGTGTATGGTCCGACTCCACTCGGAGGTGACACGGACCTGACACGGAGTTGACACGGAGATGACACGGACCAAGTGGCAGTGGAAAATTGAGAATTTAGGAAATTGAGAATTGAAAATTTAGGAAATCGAGAATTGAAAATTGAGAATTGAGAATTTAGGAAATTGAAAATTGAGAATTGAGAATTGAGAATTAGGCTGACGCCTCCAATCTTATCGCAGTTCACAATTCACAGTTCACAATTCACAGTCCACAGTTCACAATTCACAATTTTCAGTTTTCAATTTTCAATTCTCAATTCTCAATTTTCAGTTCACTCCTCATAGTTCACTGAAATTAGTCGGGGATGTAGATGATTTCGCCGTTCTCGAGTTCGTAGGCGGTGCCCACCTTGCGGCCACGGGGCGAGTCGGAGGAAGACTGATCCTCGGAGGGGGTGTAGCGGTTGATTTGCTGTCCCTCTTTGGTAATGATTTCCATGTTGTCCTTGCCGGGGTTTTTGACGATAGTGAAGTCCTCCTGGCTGAAGAGTTCGGTCATGCTGTAGCGGCCTACGAGAGCCACCATGAGGGCGACGGCGAAGACCATGGCCACATCGAAGAGGTTGCCCACGACCGACATAGGGTCGTCGTCATCTGCGGCGGGGTTGAATCGGCGGCGGCGTTTCATGCGGCGGGGGTGTTTTGGGTTTTGAGGGCAGCCACGTATTCGAGGATGTTGAGGTCGCGGGCGTGCCACCGCTGGCGGCTTTGCAGCACGACGAAGCCGATGGCGGCGCTAAAGAGGCCGATGACGGTGGTGGCGAAGGCTACCTGCATGTTGTAGGCCATAGAGGCGATGTCGCCCGTGGAGAGCCCCACGAGGGCGGGCCCCATGGGGATGAGGGTGCCCATCAGGCCGAGCATCGGCCCCATCTTGGCGAGGGTCTTGGGCAGGGCCATACTGGCTTCGGCTTCGACCTCGAAGTCGGCCAGCAGCTTCTCGATGCGGGCGGGGTTTTCCTCGGCCAGCACTTGGCCGAGGGTGGCTGCCAGCGGCAGACGGCTTTTGGGCAGCGAGGCTTGGAGGTCGGCCATGCCGTCGGGGCGGAGGTTGTCTACTTTCGGGCCGAGGGAAGCTTGCAGACGGCGTGTGTCGAGGTATTGGCCAAACCAGCCGCCGATGAGCACGAGGGCGCGTAGGAAGAAGTAGATCAGCAGCAGAACCACGGGCACGAGCAGGCCGGTGGAGATCCAATAGAGGGTGTCGGTGATGTAATGCATAGGTTAATTGAGAATTGAGAATTGAATAATTAGGGGTTGTTTTTTGGGGGTTTGATTTTGCGGAGGGTTAGGCCGACGAGGGTGCCGAGGCCGACGATGAGGAGCAGGCCGAGCAGCTGTGGCCATTCGACGGCGGTCTGCCCCACTACGGCTGTGCGCCCATTGACGGTGGCCACGATGGCAAGGCCGCCGATGAGCAGGGCGAGGAGGAAGAGCAGCTCGAGGCGCAGGGAGTGGTCGGGCAACAGCCAAAGCAGTCCGCGCGAGAGCAGGGGAAGGAGTAGCAGCAGGGAGGCAGCCATGAGCCACGAGGTGCGGCTGAAGGGGATGCCAGGCAGCTGGAAGAGCAGCCAGGTGAGCAGGCTGAAGAGGGCGAGGTAGGCGATGATGCCAGGGAAGAGCAGTAGCAGGTGGCGGAACAGACGGGTGGAGCGTTTGTGGCTTGGATCGGCCATTGCCGAAAGGCAGAAGGCCACGGTGAGGGCCACCTCGAGGGTGCAGAGGGCGGCGGCATCGGCCATGAGAGTGGGCGAGGCGAGGAAGTCGGCTATCTGGGTGCTGCTTTGGGCAGCAGCCAGCGGCCAGGATAGCCCTACGGCGATGGCGGTGAGCAGTAGCCAAGCCAGTCGCCACCAGCGTGGCATGAAGCCCAGCTTGAGCAGGAATGTGGCCAGGCCAGCGAGGAGGATGAGCAGGACTACGGATTGCATGGCTATTGGTCGGCGTTGCGTTTGCGGCGGCGGAGGATGAGGGCTACGGCGAGGAGAAGCACTGCGGCTGCCCCGATGGCTACCAGCAGGTTGCTGAGCGAGGTGCGGTTGCTTTCGGCTTCGGACTGGAGGGTTTCGCGCTGGAGGCGCATGCCCTTGTCATCGGTGGGGGTGGGGGCTTGGCGGACTGAGGTGATGGACTGGCGGTAGCGGTCGGCTTGCTCGGGCGAGGCGTGGTCGGCAATGAACTGGTGCAGCTTGGCGTTGTTGCATACCGAGGGGGTGCAGGCTGGGGCATAGTGATTGACAAGGTCGGTATGGAGGGCAGCGAGGTCGGCCAGTTGGGCATCGGTGGCCTGCCACATGCCTTTGCGTGCTGATTCCATCATGGTGGCGGTCATCTCCTGCAGGGCGGCGGGGTTTTGGCTCTCGAAGTAGTGGCGGATGCCCAGTTGGTGCTTGTCCTTGACGTAGACGTCGTATATCTCGTCCCACATTTGGTTGTCGATGGCCTGTGGCTTCATGACGTTCCAGCCGTAGGTGTTCTGCACCAGCTCGGCAAAGGTGCCAGCTGCGCTGGAGCCGCCTTGCATCATCTGGCGGATGTAGTTGGGGTTGAAGAGGGTGGTGCGACTTTCGACGCTGATGGCCTCTTTCACCTCCTGCATGCGGGCGTTGTTGCGGTTGCGGTAGTCGGCGAGGTAGGCGTCGGGGTCGCGCCCATCGAGGTGGCGCACGGCGAGGTTGAGGCTGCCCATGAACTCGTAGACGTGGTCGAGGCTCAATGCCCCCCAGGTGTTGCTCTGTCGGGGTTGCACCACGGCCTCGGTGCCAGCGAGGGCGGCGGCAAAGGCATCGGCGTGGAGTTGTTCCCAGTCGGCCTGACTGCCGTAGTAGGCACCCATATTGTGGAGGTAGGTTTCGGCGATTTCGCTTTCGGCTTCCCATTGGTCGCCAGCCTGCACCATGCCTTGGATGCCAGTGCCGTAGCCGCCGTCGATGCCACCGAAGACGCGGTAGGCGGCCACTTCGCGTGCTTGGCTGGGCGAGAGGCCGCGTTCGGTCAGGTGGCGCTCGCTGGCGCGGATGCCATCGCTGACGTAGTTGTCGGCAGGGTCGTCGGCCTCGGCAGCCATGCGCACAGCGCGGTCGATGAGGAAGAGGCGTGAGGCAGCGAGGTCGCGCAGCTGGCCGCTGGTCTGCACGCAGACATCTATGCGGGGGCGTCCGAGCTCGGCTGCGGGGATGAGGCGGAGGTCGGTTACCCGTCCAAAAGCATCGCGGATGGGCTCGACGCCGAGCATGTAGAGCACCTGGGCGATGGTGGCTCCTTCGGTCTCGATGAACTCGCCGCTCCAGAGGGTGTAGCTCACCTTGCGGGGGAGGCTGTCGTGGTGGCGCTCGCGGTAGAGGGCGAGGGTGTTGTCGGCCAGCAGGCGACCTTTCTCCCAGGCCGATTCGGTGGGAGTGTTTTCTGCGTTGATGCCATAGAGATTACGGCCGGTGGGGAGGACGTTGGGGTTCACTATCGGGTCGCCGCCAGGCGAGGGAGCGGTGAAGCCGCCAGCAAGGGCATTGATGAGGGCATCGAGTTCGGCGCGGGGCGAGGTGAGCAGGAGGGAACGATAGCGGCCTACGTTGAGGAGGGTGCGCTCAATTTCAATGATGGCTTCGCTGCGTTGCAGGTCGCGTCGCTCTTCGTCGGACATGGTGGGAATGGTGGGTTGCGGTGCGGGGGTGGCGGTTGCGGTATCGGCCATAGCGGCTTTCATTTTGGCCAAAGCCTCGTCGCTGGCTCCCATCATCTTGGCCATCTTCATGGCTTTTTCGGGATTCATGCCACGGGTCATACGCCGCATAGCCTGCTGGTTGGGGTTGCGAGGCTTCATGGCACTACCATCGGTAGCGCGAGCCTGACCAGGCATCTCATCGGCCATAGACATCATCATGCTCATCATATCAACGGGCTGGTGGGCGGCATGGACTTCGCGGGCGTGGTCGAGGTCGGCCTGACTGATGGAAGCCACTTGGCATACGAGCTGGTCGGTGGCGGCAGCGGGGTTGGCGAGTAGGCGGTCGACCAGCTGACGGGCGGGCATGAGGTAGCGTTGGGTGAAGAGGCTTTTGTGCTTTTCGGCATCGGCGGAGGCTGTGCCGCGCAGCTTGTCGAGGGCGAGGAGGCTATAGGCAATGGGGTCGGTGCAGATGTGGCGGACGCTGCTTTCGATGTCGGCGGTGGTGTAGGGTTGGCCGAGGGTGTAGGGGCGGCCAGTCATCTTCTCCTCGGAGAGCTCCTCGGCGAAGTTGTCGAGGCGGGTGATAGTGGCCTCATCCCAGGGGATGGTGAGGTTGCTGTCGAGTTCGAGGGCACGGTGCAGCCCCATGCCGACGGCGATGCGCTTGACGGCGAGGGATTGTGGCTCGGCGGGGTGGCCGAGTTCAAGCAGGTGGTAGTAGCTCTTGATAGCCTCGGAGAGCTGACGATAGGTGCTGCGAGTGCCATTGTCGAGGAAGGGGGAGGTGAGGTGGGAGACGAGGGTGGCGTAGGAGCGGCGTTTGGCAATGAGGCTCTCGCCGACGTTGCCTGCGGTGTAGAGGTATAGGTGGGGGAGGAGACCGATGAGGCGGTCGGGCCAGTCGAATGAGCCGAGGGCGGCTTGCTTGCGGGGGGTGTATTCCAGGCTACCATGAGTGCCGAAATGGACGATGGCATCGGCCTTGAAGCCGAAGCGTGTCCAGAGGTAGGATGCGATGTAGGGGTAGGGGGGGGCTTGCTCGGTGCCGTGGACGATTTGGAAAATGTTGCTCCCGAGGCCAGCCATGGGTTGGGGAAGGAGGACGATGTTGCCGAACTGAAGGCGAGCTACGGCCAAGTGGCCGTCGGGGGTGGCCATATATTCGCCCGGGAAAGAGCCGTAGAGGGTGGCGACAGCGGATTGCAGCTCGGGTGGCAGGGCGGCGGTGGCCCACTGGGCATATTGGTCGGCGGTTACCAGTTGTGGGTTGCCCTGTTGGAGGTAGCGGTCGAAGGCTCCTTCGGCATAGGTGCCCAGCACTGCACCTTGCTGCTGGATTTGGGCGGCGAGAGCCTCGGGCGAGGTTGGTAGGTTGTCCACGCGGTACCCCTCGGCTTTGAGGCGGAGGAGGAAGTTGTAGAGCGAGGGGATGACCTCAAGACCCGAGGCGGTCAGTGCACTTTGGCCAGGTCCCTTGAAGTAGTAGATGGCGATGTGCTTGTCGGCATTAGCCTTGCGCTGGAGGGAGAGGTGGTTTTGGAGCATTTGGACAAAGTCACGTAAGCGGTCGGGCATGGCGTAGATTTCCTGTATGCCCTCCTTGCCGATGCGGTGGGCGAAGAGAGCGTAAGGGCGGATAGCACCATCGATTTCGGTGGTAACGATGCTTTGGCTGAGAAAGCCGCCGCTCATGCCTGTGGGGTCGGCGAGCCAGTCGGCGGTCAGTTGGGGGATGTAGACGGTGGTGAAGAGGGGAATGTTGTGGGCGGTGAGCCATGAGGTCATGTAGTCGCCCAGCCGCCCGTGAGCCATGTTGATGATGGCCGAGGGGGCTACAGAGTCAATCTGCCCCGAAAGGACGAACGGACGCATGGAGCGGACGGGGTAGACCACCATGCCACTGTCCTCGAGGGCAGCGATGAGGTCGGTAGGGTCGCCCATTTGTCCAGTGATGACGATGTGGGGGCGGCCTTCGGCGAGGAGATCTGCTTGGTGGAGGTAAGCCTCATAGTCTTTCACGCTGGAGAAGCCTTCTTCCTCTTCATCGGGATGGGCGATGTTGGGGTGATAGAGGCGGTAGCGGGTGGGAGACACCACCAGGGCGGGTTCGTCGCAGAAAGCACGCTTGCCGTCAATATGGCGGCGGATGAAAAGCAGCATGTTGCGGTAGTTGCCGCGTCCACCACTATTTAGGTAGCGGGTGAGGCTGTCGGCGACGGTGCTGTCGAGGCTGACGATGTAGTTCTGCGGGTCGGTAGCTGCGGTGGTGAGCATGGGTGTGTGCATAGCGGCATCCTCCACCTGCTGGCGTTGGTCGGCGGTGAGGCGAAGACCCATACCATTCACCATCACCATGTCGGCGTGGCGCAGACGGCTCAAGTCTTCGGTCGGCACCTCTTCGATTTTGATAAAGGAGCTATTGTTGCTTTTGACAATCTGTCCGAGGGTAGTGGCCTGATAATTGACGAAGGCGATGCGCGTTGGAGCGAACCAGAGGTTCCAGACGCAGATGATGGCCACGAGCACGGCTACCGAGGCGAGGCCGATAAGGACAGGCTTACGATGCTGTTTGAACCAAGAGGCGAGGTGTATCTTTCCCATGCTGATATGTGTGTTATCTGAATAGTTGGTCAATGTCGATAGAGCCACCGAGGGCTATGGTAGTGCCAGTGGTAGCAGGCGAGTTGCTGTAGTAGTAGGAGGGTCGGTAGTTGAAGATATTGTCGATGGTGAGAGTGCAGGTGATGCCACGGAAGTAGCGGAGGGATGCGTTGAGTTTCCAGAGTGTATAGGCTGGATAGCGTTGCTCTTCGGTCTGCGAGGGGTCGGTGAGCTTGGTGTATTCATCAACGGTAACTGCCGAGAGTGCACGCCCGCTGATGCCGATGTTGTAGCGCCAAGAGCGGCTGTGGTGGGTGTAGTCGAGGCGGGCAGTGGCGGTCAGCGGACGTGTAGAGGAGGTGCGTAGGCCACCTTCGGAGAGGCTTTCGTGGGTGTAGACTGCCGAAAGTCTTGCACCGAGGCCACACTCCCAGCGCACCGAGGCACTGAGGTCAATACCCGAGATGCTGGTGGGCGTCATGTTTTCGTATACCATACCGCCACGGGCTTGGTTCCACAGAGTGGTGATGCGTTGGCTGACGCGGTTGAAGAAGGGCATGGCGGTGAGGCTGTAGGTGGGTTGGTCGTAGGCGAAGGTGGCGTTGAAGTTGTGGCTTACCTCGGGCTTAAGGTCGGGGTTGCCGTAGATCATGAAGATGTTAGCCATGTCGAAGTTCATGTGCATCTCCTTGAGCGTAGGTGCACGGAAACCGTTGGCGTAGGATGCTCGGATTGACCACGATTTGGGGAGCTTGAACATGAGGTTCACTTTGGGCGAGAAGTGGGAGGCTGTGGCCTCGGAATAGTAGTCGTAGCGGGCGGCGACCACGATGTTGAGCCATCGCTGGGGGGAGAAGTCCCACTGGGCGAAGGCATCGGCTGTGTATTGGGTGTAGGCTCGGTTGGTGGCGGCGAACTGGTAGCTCATTAGGTAGTCGCGCATAAAGTCGCCTCCAGCAGTAAGGGTGCCGTTATGGAGGAAGGTGTGGTTGAAGATGCCGCGCAGGGTGTGTTGCACGTTGCTGTAGTTGCGCACGTCGAGGCCGCTGCCGACGGCATAGTCGCTCTTGTCGTATTGGTCGAAGGCGTAGGCGAGCGAGAGGTCATTGACCGAGTCGATGGTGTAGTCGGCCTTGGCACCGCCTGCGAAGTCGCGGTAGCGGTCGTAGCTTGGCTGTGAGGATTGGCGTTCGCGGAAGAAGTAGCCTCCACGCAGGGTGAGTCGCAATTGCTCCACTGGCGTCAGCACGAAGCGCTGCTTGGCGTTGAGGGTGCGGTTGCCGTAGATGGTGCTGAAGTCGCCGCTGTTGGGCATCTTGATGGGGTCGCACGAGGTAGCCTGTACGTTAGTCTGGCTCGACAGCCACTTGTGGTGCAGGCCGAGGTTTGCACCGTAGCGCAGGTCGCGGTGGGATCCGTAGCGGGTGTTGAGGTTGAGCGACCACGGTGCATCATCGTGGCGCGAGATGATGTTCACCACGCCGCCCACGGCATTGGAACCATAGAGCGACGAGGCGGCACCTTTCACTATCTCCACGCGTCCAGCGTCTTCCAGTCCCAGGCGCGAATAGTCGATGTTGTCGAGCGTCTCCCCCGCCAGCCGTTCCCCATCGACAAGGAAGAGCACGCTGTTGCCCCCGAAGCCTTGCATGTTGAGCGAGACTTGCTGGTTCATCGAGTAGGTGAACTCGATGCCCGGCAGCTCTGTCTGCAGGAGGTCTTGGATACCCGTGAGGTCAAGGTCTTTGATTTCCTGCTCGGCGATGACGCGGGTGACGATGGGTACGTCCTTGAGCAATTTTGGTGTGCGGGTGGCAGTAACGACCACCGTCTCCAGTGTGCGCCGCTCTTCTTTAAGCTTGAAGTCGAGTTTTCCTCGCTCTGCCTCGGTGGTGGAACGCGCTTGGGAGGCCATACCCATCATCGAGACTTCGAGGGTATAGGCCGAGGTGTCGGGCAGGGTGATCGTGTAGTGGCCGTGGCGGTCGCTGACGGCACCCAGTGTAGGATGCTCTTTGACCTTGACGGTGGCTCCCCAAAGAGCCTCTCCTTGCGTGGT
Source organism: Bacteroidales bacterium (assembly GCA_017455205.1). Lineage (GTDB taxonomy): Bacteria > Bacteroidota > Bacteroidia > Bacteroidales > P3 > Colimorpha. The sequence goes on along the minus strand of JAFTBM010000024.1, from coordinate 47,145 downwards.
GCTGATGGTGCCATGCAGGGTACGCTGTGCCACGCTGGGCAGTGCGAGGGCGATGAGTAGAAAGGAGAGAATGGGTATGCGGAGGCTCATAAGGGGCTTCGATTAAGGTAGTGGATAACGGTAGCGGATGGTGGCGAATCCTTTGCGCGAAGCATCGTCCATGTAGTTGGTGAACTGCAGGGCAGCACGTGTGCCGTCGGTCAGCTGGACGATATACACCCGACCCGAGAGGGTGTAGATGGGGGGCATCTCGCGTGTGTCGATGTCGATCCATTGCGAAAGCACGGGGTTGACCATCGACTGGCTGTAGCCGAGGTAGCCTTCCATCATGGTGGACATGTCCACCACCACCGCACTGTCCACATCGGCCACAAATGCTTCCGCAGGCAATGTTCCAGCACTCACAGCTTCCTCCACGCTGCCGTAGTTGCTGGACAGTGCACTTCCGCCGTGGGTTTTCACATCCCAGCGGTGGAGGGCAATGTCCCAGGCGAAAGGTGGGTCGGCGGAGGCGAGGCTGTCGGCGGTGTTGGCTGTGTCGGCTTGCAAGGCGTGCAGGTCGAGAAATGTCCAGGTGGTATAAGGGCGCACATCCACCTGCAGTGTTCCTCCTTTTCCATCGGCATCTCGGGCGATGAAGCAACTGGATGCAGCAGGCTTTTCGGCGGCGTCAAACTCATCGTAGATGCCGCCGAAAAGGCCGTTGCATGAGGTCAGTACTGCCAGTGCTGGCACTAAAAACAGGCAAGTGGTTTTCACCTGCTTCAGTCTTGTGAGAAGTTGAAGTTGATGGCCATCGGCATGGCACCGGGCGTAACGGTGTAGTCGAGCGCGAGCTTGCCGCCCTTCACCGTGCCGCTGAGCGAACCTTTATATTCGGTCGAGGCAGGCGTAACGCTGTAGGACTCTTTGGTAAGTGTGTAGTCGTTATTCGATTTGGCCACAGCCACCCCTTCAATGCCGAAGGCTGACATGGCCATGCGGCCTTCGCCGTAGGCAGGGATCTGCACCTTGACGGTGGAGGCACTCTCCTTGGTGAGCGTGATGGTGGCGGACACAGTGTCGACACTTGTTCCTACCGACTGGATGAGGGTGCCCTCATAGCTTCCAACCACTGCACTGGCCACATCGGTGGTGGTTGTCGTCGTGGTGGGGGTGGTTTCCTCATCGTCTTTATCGCACGAGGCGAAGACTCCGCCCAGCAGCAGGGCGGCCGAAAGGATGAAATAATAGGTCTTTTTCATGGCTTTGTGTTTGTTTTGATGTTTGGTTTTCAGTGAGTTTGTTTGCATGCAATCCAACTGTTGGATGTTGCAAAGTTAGGCTCACCCACCCATCTGCACAATAGCCAAAAATGGTGATTTTGTGTGGGGGAAAGAGGCGGATATTAAGCTATCGCACTCGCTATCAGGCTCAGAGGAACTCTTCCACCGACCAAAGACGGTTGGTGTTGGAGCCTTTGACCAGCACGGTGGCATTGGTCACCGTATGGCTCCCGAGCCAGCCAAGCAGCTCGTCGGTGGTGGCGAAGAGTTGCATCTCGGGTGGCAGACTGATGCCTTCGAACTCTGGGCCTACCAGCAGGCAGCGGTCGAGGTGGCACTCGGCGAGGCGCTGCACCAGCAACTGGTGTTCGCAGTGCTCGTCGCTGCCCAGCTCGTGCATTCCGCCGATGATAGCCATCTTGCGCCCTGGGGCAACCATCTCGGCGAAGGCTGCAATGGCTGCCGCCATGCTTGAAGGGTTGGCATTGTAGCAGTCGAGGTAGAGGCGGTTGCCGCGTGCGGTCTCCTTGTATTCCGAGCGGTGGTTGGAGGGGATATAAGCCTCGATGGCATCCTTGATGTCCCAAGGCTCAACGCCGAAGTGCAGCCCCACGGCCACAGCGGCCATGCAGTTGGCAAAGTTGTAGGCTCCCAGCAGGTGGCTATGCACGCGGTAGACGCGGTCGGCCACTTCAAAATAGAACTCCATGTAGGGGCTGCTGCCCACGTAGCTTCCGTGGACTTCGGCATCCTCGGCTGCACCGTAGCTGACCACCCCGAGGGCAGCCTGACCGATGGTCGCCAGTGCGAAAGGCGAGGCAGGAGGGATGAGGGGATCGGCTCCCTGCGTGTGGAGTGTGGCCAAGCGAAGGGCCTCGCTGGTTAGGCGGATGTCGTCGGCATTGACGAAGGCCACGCCGCGGCGTGAGGCCAGGTGGCGGTAGAGGGCCGTCTTGGTCTCCACCACACCCTCGAAGGAGCCGAAGCCTTCGAGGTGGGCATGACCCACGTTGGTGATGAGGCCGCAGTCGGGGTCGGACAGGAGGCAGAGGTCGGCTATCTCGCCTGGGTGGTTAGCCCCCATCTCCACGATGGCTATCTCGGCCTCGGGCGGGATGGCCAGCAGCGTCAGCGGCACCCCGAGGTGGTTGTTGAAGTTGCCAGCGGTGGCCGCCGTGCGGTAGCGTCGCGAAAGCACTGCCGCTACCAGTTCCTTGGTGGTGGTCTTGCCGTTGGTGCCAGTGATGCCGATTACGGGGATGGAGAGATGCCTCCGATGTTCGGCGGCCAGAGCCTGCAGGGTGGCCAGCACATCCTCCACCACCCAGCAGCGGCTGTCGGCGGCATAGCGGCTGTCGCTGGTAACACACAGGGTGGCACCCGCCTCAAGTGCCTGCGGCACATACTGGTTGCCATCGAAGTGCTCGCCTTTGAGGGCGAAAAAGAGGCATCCCGATGCCACCTGCCTCGAGTCGGTGGTTACTTTGCGTGTGCGGAGGTAGGCCGCATAGAGCTGCTTGATGTTCATTTGCTGTCGGTTATCTGTTTCACTATAAGTCCGGCCAAGGTCAGTCCCATGATGGCCGTGATGTGGACCACCGAGCCGTTGATACTCGCGCGGTGGAAGGGGGATGCCTCTTCGGTTTCCGATGGGCTTGATCCGCAATTGTCCCGCACCTCGGGACTCCACACGCAGCGGAATTTTCGCCCCGGAAAGCGTTTTGTCCGCCGCATCTTACGCCGCAAAGCCGCTGCCAGCGGGCATCCGTCCACCTCCCAGAACTCGCTCACGCGGATGGCCGTGGGGTCCATCTTCAAAGCCGCACCCATCGAACTCAGCAGCACAGGGCGCCACCCATCGATGCCGAGGCTGCGGTCGGTGGCATTGACGATGAGTTCCATCTTGGCACTGAGGCTATCGATAGCGTCCACGATATAGTGGTAGTCCGCCAACGGGAAACTCGCTGCCGTGTCGCGGCAGTAGAGCTCTTGGCGAGCCACTATGTCGGCCTGCGGATTGATGGCGAGCAGCCTTTGGCGCAGTGCCTCCACCTTGGGCTGCCCCACAGTGAGGGTGGTGGCCATCAGTTGGCGGTTGATGTTGCTCACGCTCACTCGGTCGGCATCCACCAGCATCAGGTGCCCCACACCGCTGCGTACCAGTCCCTCGGCTGCCCACGAACCCACGCCCCCCACGCCGAAGAGCAGCACCCGTGCCTGTCGCAGCCGAGCCATGGCCTCCTGCCCAACGAGCCGCTCCGTCCGATTGAATATCTCTCCTTCCACGCCGAAGTTTTTTTGCATCTACATCCGACTAACGGCGATTCTCCCTTTTTATTGCCTTCCCACCCCGAGGAACCCTCCCCGCACCGCCAGCGTTTCCACGTCGTATATTGTCCGCCGGGACTCGGACCTGATACGGAGTGGATACGGAGTGGATACGGAGCGGATACGGAGCGGGTGGGTAGTAGGCAACGCCTCCGAGCGTTGCCAAATTGAGAATTAGTGGGTGGAAAAATCATGGTGGCTGCGGGGGATGTCGGGGAGGGGAGAAGTGGGGTCTATTCAAAGGAAAATGCGACCGTGGGCAATAAACAGCGGAGGTAGGCGTTAATACAAACCAAAACAAATGCAAAAAATCACGCGCATAGTGGAAATGCTGCGGTGGCTGCCGCTGGTGGTGGCTCTGCTGGTGGGCTGCTGCACGAAGGTGTGGGGGCAGGCGGACACGTTGGGTACCAACCCGATGCGTAGCACCTACACCCCCTCGGCGATTACCACCAGTGTGGAATACGATGCGGCGAGTGGCAGCTACGTGAGGGTGAAGAAGGTGGGCGCGGCGGTGATTGGGCGCGAATACATGACGTTTGAGGAATACCAGGATTGGCGGATGAGCGAGGTGATGCGCCGCTATTGGAACGAGAAGTCGGAGGGTTCGATGCTCGACAATGCCGAGGGCGGCCTGCTCAGCAAGATACCTGGGTTCAGCCAAATCAGCCAAAAGCTGGACATCCTCAACAAGCTGCCCGAGATTAAAATCACGCCCAGCGGCAGTGCGGAGCTGACCTTCCAGCTGGTCAATAACTATCGCGATGACCCACAGCGCGACGCCAGTCAGCGCAGCGTAACGACTTTCGACTTCGACGAAGATTTGCAGATAAACCTCAATGCCAAGATAGGCGACTTGGTCAGCTTCGACATCAACCAGAACACCAAGGCAACCTTCGATTTCGAGAACAAAATCAAGCTCAAATACGAGGGCAAAGAGGACGACATATTGCAGCTGCTCGAGGCGGCGGACATCTCGTTCCCGCTCAACACCACCCTCATTCAAGGCAGCCAGCAGCTCTTCGGCTTCCACACCAAGCTCAAGTTCGGTCGGCTAACGGTGGACGCGGTGCTGAGCCAAAAAGAGACTTCGACCGAGAACTTGCAGGTGAAGGGTGGAGCCAGCAGCCACGAGTTTGAAATCAGAGCCGACGAGTATGAGGAAAATCGGCACTATTTCCTCGCACAATACTTCTACGACACCTACAACCAGGCCATGGCGACGCTGCCGGTGGTTAACTCGAACATAAAGATTCTACGCCTTGAGGTGTGGCGCACCAACGTGGGAGCCGCCGTTACGCAGAACCGCAACCTGCTGGCCTTGACCGACCTCGGCGAGCACGCGCCCTCCAACTCGCGGGTGCAACCGCTGGGGTCGGTACGCCCCATGAACGGGAGCAACAACCTGCTGCAGATGGTCAACCTCGATGCCGTCAGGAGCATCAACTCGGTCACGGGATATATGCAAGGGCTCGGGTTCACCAACGGCGTGGACTACGAGAAGGTGGAGAGTGCACGATTGCTTACCAGCAGCGAGTACACCTTCAACAGCCAGCTGGGCTTCATCTCGCTCAACCAGCCGCTCTCCAACGACCAGGTGCTGGCCGTCGCCTTCCAATACCAAGTGATTGGCGACACGACAGTCTACCAAGTGGGCGAGCTGACCACCGACGGAGTGAACGACCCCAATACGCTGGTGGTCAAACTCCTCAAAAGCACCGCCATCAACACCCACGGCCCGCTGTGGCGGCTGATGATGAAGAACGTCTACTTCCTCAAAAGCAGCCAGCTCAGCAAAGAGGGCTTTCGGCTGAACATCCTCTACGAGAGTACCGATGGCGGTGTGGGGGTGGGCTACTTCACCGAAGGGCCGCAGCAAGGGAAGCCACTGATTGAGGTGTTCGGTATGGACAGGATGGATGCCTCGCAGACCTACTACTACTCGGATGGGGTGTTCGACTGGTTCGACTCGGCAGCCTACAAGGGTGGCCTTATCCAGTCCAACACAGGCCGTGTGTTCTTCCCCACGGTGGAGCCTTTCGGCAAAGACCTCCGCGCTGCGTTGGCCGACGATGACTTTGCCGACCAGTACTGCTTCGACTCGCTCTACACTATGACGCAGACCCTCGCTCGCCAGTATGCCGACCACAACAAGTTCTACCTCGAAGGCTACTACACCTCAAGCGTCAGTGGCGAAATATCGCTTGGCTACAGCGTAACGCCGGGGTCGGTAACCGTTACGGCGGGCGGTGTGCCACTGATAGAGAATGTGGACTACACGGTGGATTACACCATGGGCACTGTGCGCATCATCAACGAGAGCATCCTCTCCTCCAACACCCCCATCAGCGTCAGCAGCGAGAACAACGCCTTCAGCATGACCACCAAGCGCATGCTGGGTATGCACCTCAACTATGAGTTCGCCCCCAACATCAACCTTGGTGCCACACTGATGAACCTCCACGAGAAGCCGATGACGCAGAAAAACAACTTCGGCGATGAACCCACGAGCAATACCATCTGGGGGCTCGACTTCTCCTATCAGCACGATGCGCCCTTCATCACGCGGTGGGTGGATATGTTGCCTGGCATCCAGACCAAAGCACCTTCCACCCTCAGCCTGACGGCGGAGTTTGCACACTTCATCCCAGGAATGAGCAGCACAGGTAGCTCGGAGGGTAGCGTCTCCTACGTCGACGACTTCGAGGGGGCGGAGAGCAGCATCGACATCAAGGGGGTCTCGTCGTGGTTCTTGGCCAGCACACCGCAGGACTTTGCCTCGCCCTCGCCCCTTTTCCCCGAGACCTCGCCTGGGTCGGGACTGGCCTACGGGTTCAACCGTGCACGGCTGGCTTGGTATCGCATCAGCAACGACTTCTACAACACCAGCAACCGCCCGTCGAACATCACTGTCGATGACCTCTCGCGCCCTTATGCTCGCCGAATTTACGAGCAGGAGGTCTTCCCCAACAAAGACCTCGCCTCGGGTCAGCCCACTAACATCTACGAGCTCAACCTCGCCTTCTACCCCTCGGAGCGTGGCCCCTACAACTACGATGTTGGCCCAACGGCCTATAGTGCAGGTATCAACGCCGCTGGGCAGCTGCTCAATCCAGCCTCGCGCTGGGGTGGCATTATGCGCAAGCTGGACTACACCGACTTTGAGACGCAGAACATCGAGACCATCGAGTTCTGGCTCATGGATCCCTTCATCGAAAGGCCGACGCATAGCGGTGGCAAACTCTACATAAACCTTGGCGATATCAGCGAGGATATACTCCGCGACGGTCGCAAGGCTTTCGAGAACGGGCTACCCACCTCGGCCACGGTGGTGGGGGTAGACACTACCATCTGGGGGCGAGTCCCCAACACACAGCCTATCGTCAATGCCTTCGACAACGATGAATCGGCTCGCATCTACCAGGACGTGGGGTACGATGGCCTCGGCTCCACCCACGGCATCGCCGACGAGCAAAGCTTCTTCCGCTCCTACCTCGACGATATCGCTGCTCGCTTCGGCACTGAATCGGAAGCCTACCGACAGGCCGCAGCCGACCCCTCGGCCGATGATTTCCGCTACTATCGCTCCTCCTACTACGACAACAACGACGTGAAAATCAACGACCGCTACAAGTACTTCAACAACCCCGAAGGCAATTCGCCCGTGGATAGCGACAGCGACGAGGACTACATGACCAGTGGGTCGGCTTACCCCAACGTGGAGGATATCAACCGCGACAATACCCTCAGCGAGGCAGAGAACTACTACCAGTATGAGATTGAACTTTCGCCCAGTCGGATGGTGATAGGGGAGAATTACATTGTGGATATTCAGGAAGCCCGCAATGTCCAGCTTGCCAACGGCGAGACTACTACCTGCCGCTGGTATCAGTTCCGCATCCCCATTAGCCAGCCCGACAAGAAGGTGGGCAATATCAGCGGCTACCAGTCTATTCGCTTCATGAGGATGTTCCTCAATCAGTTTGAAGAGCCTATCATCCTCCGCTTTGCTACGCTCGACTTGGTCTACTCCACCTGGCGTAAGTACACCGAAGAATTGCTCCAGCCAGGCGACTATGCCACAGGGGCCAGTGCCGAAACCGAGTTCAGCATCTCCACCGTCAATATCGAAGAAAACGGGTCGCGTCAGCCAGTCCCCTACGTCCTGCCCCCAGGCATCGAACGCGAAGAGTGGTACTCCTCGAGCAGCAGCTATACGCAGCTCAACGAGCAGTCGGTCGCCCTCGATGTGGATGCCCTCGCCTCGGGCGATGCCAGGGCCATTTACCGCTCCTCGGGCTACGACCTGCGCTATTATGGTCACATGAAGATGTTTGTCCATGCCGAGCAGAAGTATGCCTCCGAGAACCTGCGCGATGGCGACCTCTCCATCTTTGTGCGCCTCGGCTCCGACTACACCAACAACTACTACGAGTATGAGCTCCCGTTGCAGTTTACCCCTTGGGGCACTTCGCCCGATGACGCCTACACCATCTGGCCCGAGGCCAACAATGTGGATATCGACCTGCAACGGTTTGCCGATGTCAAGACCTCGCGTAACACCAAGATAAGGGCAGGCGAGCGTGGCTATTCCCCCTCGTTGCTCTATTCCGAGGTGGTGGAGGGAAGGAAGTATACCGTGCTGGGCAGTCCTAACCTCGGCAAGATTAAGGTCATCATGATAGGTGTCCGCAATCCAAAGAAGGAGAGTTTAGGCGATGGCAACAACATGCTGCCCAAGTCGGCTATTGTGTGGGTGAACGAGCTTCGCCTTTCCGACTATATCAATAAGGGCGGTTGGGCAGCTATGGCTCTGGCCAGAACCAACCTGGCCGACCTCGGCAATCTTTCGCTCTATGGCTCCTACACTACCTCGGGCTTCGGCAACCTCGAAGACCCCCTCATCAAGGAGGATTTGGTCAATACGCTCACCTTCCAAACCACCTTCGACCTCGAACTGGGCAAGTTCCTCCCCGACACGTGGGGACTGCATATCCCGCTCTACCTCGACTATAACCGCGTGATTGGCAGCCCAGAATATAATCCGCTCAACCCCGATGTCAAGCTCACCGACGACCTTGCTACCTATACCACCGCAGCCGAGCGCGACAGCGTCCGCCAGATGGTTCAACTGCGAAAGTCGGCCACCAACTTGACGCTCTCCAACGTCCGCAAGGAGCGTGTAGGGCAGGCAGCACTCAAACAGCACCTCTACGACATCGAGAACTTCTCTTTCTCCTATGCCTACAACCGTGAGCGCACCTCCGACGACGAGATTGACCACTACAACAAAGACCAGCACCGCGGTGGATTCACCTACAACTACTCCTTGCAGCCCAAGGAGGTGAAACCTTTCGACAAGGTAAAGCTCTTCCAGCATAAGAACTGGCGCATCGTGAAGGACTTCAACTTCTACTATCTCCCCAAAAGTCTCTCGTTCTCCACCGAGGTGTACCGCGACTTTGAGGAGACGCTGCTGCGCAACAAGAGTGCCGCTCTGGTTATCATCAAGCCAACCTATTTCAAGCAATTCACCTGGCAACGCGACTACGGCTTCAGCTACGACCTCTCACGCAACCTCCGTTTCCAGTATTCGGCCAACGCCAACGCCCGCATCGATGAACCTATGGGTCGCCTCGACCGTCCCTCGGCGCGCGATTCGGTCTGGCGCTCCATCGCTTCGGGGGGCGTAATGCAAAACTTCACGCAGAACCTAACGGCTACCTACGAAGTCCCTATCAGCAAGCTCCCCTACCTCGACTTCCTCCGTCTGCCACTGAGCTATCGCACCACCTACGTCTATCAAGGCACCACCGAAGCCTTGGCATCGCTCGGTGCTACTATCCAAAGCACCACCACCTATCAAGGTACCGCTACCGCCAACCTCACTACGCTCTACAACAAGTCCTCCCTGCTGCGCCGTGCCAATCAGCCCAAGCAAGCACAGCGTCCTGATGCAAAGAAAGCAAAGTCTACAGCAGCCAAACCGCTTAGTGCTAAGGATTCTATTGCCCAGGCCGATAGCCTCCGTCGCGAAGCGATGATGGAAAAGCTGCGCGAGGTGGGCTACTTCGCCCTGCGCTTCGCCACGGGTGTGAAGAACGTCAATATCCAATACAACAGCACCCTCGGTTCGCGCCTGCCAGGCTATATGGGCAACGCCCGATTCCTCGGCCTCGACCCCTCGGCCAGCTGGATGCCAAGCGTAGGCTACATTTTGGGCTATCAGCAGGACATTGCTCGCACACTCCTCTCCCACGACCTCCTCAGCCGCGACAGCCTGCTCAATACCGCCCACGAGCGTACCTCCAATGCCACCCTCGCCTTCCAAGCCTCGGTCGAGCCTATACGCGACTTCCGCATAGACCTCAATGCCACGCGCAATAATTCCACCCGCGAAGAGAGCTACTACAAGTACCTCGCCTCGGCAGGTCGCGTAACTGGACCGCTTTCGCGCACCATGACAGGCTCCTACACCGTCAGTACTTGGTCTTTCTCCACAGCTTTCGCCGACGCCGACCAACTCTTTACACAATTCCTCGATGCCCGAACCACAGTGGCCGACCGACTGGCCGCTGCCAACCCCGACCCCTACAACGATGTCTACCTCCTCGACACTATGAACGGTCGCTACTACCCCGCAGGCTACAGTGCCAACTCGCAGACCGTCCTGCTCACCGCTTTCCTTGCCACCTACCTCGGTAAGGATGCCTCCTCCCACGACTTTTCCCCCTTCCTCGGCCTACCACTGCCTGGCTGGAACGTGAACTACAACGGCCTCAACAAAATCCAATACCTCAAGAAGTGGTTCACCAACATCGCCCTATCCCACCGCTACTCCTCCACCTACACCGTCGGCAACTACTATACCGACGCCACCCTCTCCGATGCCACAGGCTATTCCTACGGTGGTGAGACCTACCTCAACTCCACAGGCGACTACATTCCCCCCGTCAATATCGGCGGCGTGCAAATCAACGAGCAGTTCAACCCCCTCGTGCGCGTATCTGTTAATATGGTGAACAACCTCCAGTTCAACTTCTCTGTGCAGAAGAACCGCAACCTCGCCCTCTCCTTCTCCAACAACCAGCTCACCGAGACTACTCGCGATGGCATCACTTTCGGTGCAGGCTACCGCTTCAAGGATGTGGCCTTCTCGTTCAAAATGGGGAGCAAACCCATCGAGGTGAAAAGCGACATCGTCCTCCAACTCAACATCACCCACAACGACAATGTAACCAACATCCGCAAAATCAATCAAAACATCAGTCAGATATCCGCAGGCTCCTCCGTCTGGATGGCCGACCTCTCGGCCGAATATGCCCTCACCAACAACCTCACCGCACGCGCCTTCTTCCAGACCAACATCAATACCCCCTACATCTCCAACGCCTACCCCAACTCCACCACCAAGGGCGGCTTGACCATAAGATTCACTTTCTAACCAACACCTTATCCCCTAATGAACGACAATCCCTTCACCAACCACAACGACTCCACGCGCGACCTCATCCTCGCCTTCGAGCAAGCCTTGCAGTCCGACAGCCTCCAGTTCTTCGACCTCGACGAGTTGGAGACCGTTATGGACTACTACCTCTCGGTCGACGACCTTAAATCCCTCAAAAAGGCTATCGCCTATGCCGAGCACCTCTACCCCGACAACACCGAGGTGGAACTCTGGCGTGCCCATTGGCTCATCGCCGACGACAAGCCCCACAAGGCACTCGAACTCCTCAGCAGTCTCCATCAAAAAGAACCCGACAATACCGACATTGAGTTCTCGCTCGGTGAAGCCAACAGCAGCCTCGGTCGCCACAAGCGTGCCATCAAGCACTACCTCGCCGCTGCCGTCGATGGCTACAACCTGGCGCAAATCTATGCCTGCGTGGCCGACGAGTACTACGAGATGAAGGACCTCGCCAACGCCATCAAGTACTACCTCGAAGCCCTCGCCTCCGACCCCCTCTACTCCTCCGCCCTCATTAACTACACTGATGCCTGCATCGATGCCAACCGCATGGATGAATCGGCATCCTATATCCAGCAGCTCCTCGCCGACTACCCCTACTATAAGGATGCCTGGCACTGCCTCGGCTGCACCTACCTCAACCTGGGCCTCAAGGAAAAAGCCGTCGATGCCCTCGAATATGCCATCGCCATCGACAACGCTTTTGCCCCAGCCTATATCAAGCTGATGATGCTCTACGAGGAGGAAGGCAATATCCCCCAAGCTGCCTCGATGATGCACCGCCTGCTTGCCACCACCGATGAGCCAGGATTTGCTTGGCTCCAGCTGGGCAAGCTCTACCTCCGTGCCGAAAACGCCCCCACCGCCATCGACTGCCTCCGCAAATCCCTCGCCTACCTGCCCGACAATCCCGACGTCCTCGCCTCCCTCGGCCTCGCCGAATTCCTTGCCGACGACCTCGGCCTTGCCTCCACCTATGCCCACAAAGCCCTTACCATCGAGCCCGACTATGCCGATGCACTCTTCTGTGCCGCCCAAGTCAGTCGCGCTCTCTACGACCAAAAGGCCGCCGATGGCTACTTCAACCGCCTCATCGAATCACCCCTCTGTACCGAAGCCCACTGCCATTGTTATATCGACTACCTTTTTGAAAATGAATACTACGACGATGTCATCGACTTTGCCGAACAGTCGCTCGAACTCTACCCGGGCGATGCCTTCTACTCGGCCTACCTCGCAGCAGCCCTTTTCCTGACCAACCGCTACCGCCGTCTCTCCCTCTCACTCCCAACCGCCGACAAGGAGCTCCTGCTCGAGCTCTGCCCTCAAATGTGGGAGAATCCTCAAGTCCAACCCCTCCTCTCATAGGTGTAACCCCAAAGCATCATCATTATGCCAACTATCCACCAGCTTCTTCCATTCTCCTACCACCAGGGAGGAGGAGAAAAAGAGGAGAAGAAAGGGGGAAGAAGAGGGGAAGAAGGGGATACTTGGAAAAGCTGAAAATGAGACTATTGGAAATGTTAAATAATTGTTAAATAATAGCCATGAAATTGAAGAAAACTGACAACGGAAGTCTGAAGAAATTGTGGGTGGCAGTGGCGATGATAGGAATGATGCTCGCCGCAGGTCAGCTCCGTGCCCAAGGGGGCGGAGGTGTGGCCGAGGCGGTGCGGGGTGATACGGCCTCATCGGGTTGGGTGGCCTCGCTGCTGCACTGGTACGATGCTAATATGAACTACCTGGCCGTAGGCGGACTGATGACGCTGGAGAGTTCGTTTATCCCCTTCCCGTCGGAGGTGGTGATACCTCCAGCGGTCTACGTGGCCTGCAACCCCGAGAGTGCGGGCGGTATGAGCGTCTGGCTGGTGGTGCTGGCTGGGACAATTGGTGCACTGCTTGGGGCTTTGATCAACTATTTCCTCTCCATGTGGCTCGGGCGACCGATTGTCTATGCCTTTGCCGAGAGCCGACTGGGAAGGTTGCTGCAGCTTTCGAAGGAGAAGGTGGTGCGAGCCGAGGAGTATTTCAACCGCCACGGTGCTATGTCCACGCTGGTGGGACGCTTCATTCCCGTCATCCGTCAGCTGATCTCTATCCCAGCTGGCTTGGCACGGATGAACCTGGCCTCGTTCTGCCTCTACACCACGCTGGGGGCTTTGGCTTGGAACATTGTGCTTGCCCTGCTGGGTTGGCTGGCCTACAAGGCAGCTGACCCGACGGTTATCGAGCGCTACAGCCAGCAGTTGAGTGTGATTATTGTGGCCGTGGTGGCGGTGGCAGCCGTGGCCGTGGCTATCGTTATGATTGTGAAAAAGAAAAAGCGGAAGCAATGACAGAGTTAAACGTTAGGGATCAGTTCCCGATTTTGGATAGCGTGGTGCATGGTCGGCAGCTGGTCTACCTCGACAATGCGGCCACTACGCAGAAGCCGCTGGCGGTGGTGGAGGCCTTGTCGGACTATTATCTCCACCTCAATGCTAATATTCACCGTGGTGCCCACTATCTGGCGGCTCAAGCTACCGAGCGCTATGAGGCCGTCCGTGAGCAGGTGAGGCAGTTTATCGGGGCACGCCATAGCCGCGAGGTGGTTTTCACTCGGGGCACTACCGAGAGCATCAACCTGGTGGCCTCGTCGGTGGCACGGCGCTATTTTGTGGGCGACGACGAGGTGATTGTCTCGGGCATGGAGCACCACAGCAATATCGTCCCGTGGCAACTCGCAGGGGCAAGGGTGCGACCCATTCCGTTCAGCGACGAGGGTGTGCTCGACCTCGATGCCTACCAGCAGCTTTTCACCAGTCGGACACGCATCGTGGCCATCACCCAGGTCTCAAACACGCTGGGCACCATCAATCCCATTGCCGAGATGGTGGCTATTGCCCACGCTTATGGGGTGCCAGTGCTGGTGGACGGGGCACAGGCCATTCCCCACCTCAAGGTGGACGTGCAGCAGCTGGGGTGCGATTTCTATTGCTTCTCGGGGCACAAGATGTACGGCCCAATGGGGGTGGGGGTGATGTATGGTCGCGAGGAGATTCTGAACGAGTTGCCACCCTATCAAGGCGGGGGCGAGATGATAAGCGAGGTGAGTTTTGAGCGGACTACCTACAACGAGCTGCCGTTCAAGTTCGAGGCTGGAACACCCTCGGTAGGCGATGTCATCGGCCTCGGCAAAGCATTGGAATTTATGCAACAGGTGGGTGTGGAACGCATAGCCGAGCATGAGGCCGGCCTACTGGCCTATGCCACCGAGCGTCTGCTTGAGATAGAGGGTGTGAAGATCTACGGAACGGCAAAGGCTAAAGCCTCGGTGGTGTCATTCCTGGTGGGTAGTAGCCACCCTTACGATGTGGGAACACTGCTCGATCAATTGGGAGTGGCCGTCCGCACGGGGCACCACTGTACCCAGCCCGTGATGGATCGCTACGGCATCCCTGGAACAGTGCGTGCCAGCTTTGCCGCCTACACCACAAGAGCCGACATCGACGCACTGACCGATGCACTTCGGCGCGTGGTGCCGATGCTTCAGTAATGAACTATTGCCAAACGATATGTTGAAGACATTGCATATTGAAAACTACGCCCTCATCCGCCAATCCGACATCGATTTCGCTGGCGGTTTTGTGGCCATTACTGGAGAAACTGGGGCCGGAAAGAGTATCCTGCTGGGTGCACTGGGGCTGCTGCTGGGCGGCAGAGCCGATGTGGCAGTGCTGGCCGATAGGGAACATAAATGCGTGGTTGAGGCCCGATTTGATGTCGAAGGACTCGGGTTGGAGCCGATGTTTGCCGAAGCCGATGTGGATTACGACCCGATGCTGATAGTCAGGCGCGAGGTGCTGCCTTCGGCCAAAAGTCGCTCTTTTGTGAACGATACCCCCGTGCCGCTCGCTTTCCTCCGCCAGTTGGGGGAGCGGCTGGTGGATATCCACTCGCAGCACCAGACGCTCACGCTCCTGGGCAGCACTTTCCGTCTGCGCTTGCTCGACACAGTGGCCGCCTCTGGCAAGGGAGGCAGTGCGGATTTGGATGCCTATCGCTCGGCATTTGCAGTCTACACCCAGCTTAAACGTGAGCTCGAAGAACTCACTGCCGAAGAGCTGCGGGTTCGCAAGGAGGCCGACTACCTTCAGTTCCAGTTCGACGAGCTTTCGGCAGCCCGTCTGCAGGCAGGCGAACAGGCTGCTTTGGAACAAGAGGCTAATATGCTCGCCCATGCTGGAACTATTCGCGAAGGATTGGCCGAGGCCGAGGGTTTGATGGACGATGATAGCGGCTCCTCGTCGCTCTCGAAGCTGCGTCAGGCTCGGTCGGCACTGCAGCGTGTGGAGGCTTACCAGGCAGGGCTATCCGAATTGGCCAATCGGCTGGAGGTGGCACTGATTGAGCTGGACGACATCTACGCCGAGGTACAATCTGCCTCCGAGGCTGTGGCCTACAACCCAGAGCGACTGCAGGAGGTGGACGACCGCCTCTCGCTTCTCTATAGGCTTGAGAAGAAGCACGCCGTGGAATCGGTGGAGGAGTTGATTGCTATTCGCGACGATATTGATGGCCGATTGCAGTCGGTCGCCACGCTCGACGACCGCATCCACGACCTGATGGAGCAGGTGGACAAGGCGTTCACGGCTATGCAGCAAGCTGCCGTGCAGCTTACGGCGAGCCGTAGGCAGGCCGCACAGCTGCTCGTAGCCAACCTTACCCCCCTGCTGGCCGACCTCGGTATGGCTGAAGCCAAGTTTGCAGTGGATATTGCCGAAGCCGAGACCTACGGCCCGCATGGCCACGACGAGGTCTCGTTCCTGTTCAATGCCAATCGCGGTGGCCAAATGCGCGACCTTTCGCGCGTGGCCTCGGGCGGTGAACTCTCGCGCCTAATGCTGGCCATCAAGAGTGTGCTGACCTCACGCACGTTGTTGCCCACGATTATTTTCGATGAGATAGACACTGGGGTCAGTGGCGACATCTCGGTAGCGGTTGGCGGTATCATGCGCCGTATGGCCGAGCGGATGCAGGTGGTGGCCATCACCCATCTGCCCCAGATTGCAGCCAAGGCGGGTCAGCACTTGAAGGTGTACAAGCAGATTGAAGGCGAGCAGACGGTCTCGCGCATCCGCCAGCTGGAGGCTGCCGAGCGAGTGCAGGAGGTGGCCGTCATGCTCAGCAGCGACCCACCCACCCCCGCAGCCCTTCAAACCGCCAAAGAACTTATGCAATGAGGTGCTATATAGTGGGTTATACCTACAGCGGGAAGTCTACCTTTGGTCGGCAGCTGGCCGAAGCACTGGGGGTGGACTTTGTGGATACCGACCGCCTGTTTGAGCAGAAATATCACTACACGGTACAGCGGTTCTTCTCGCAATTTGGTGAAGCGGCATTCCGCCCGCTTGAGGCCGAGGTGCTACGTGAAACCGCGAAGTTGGACGACGTGGTGGTGGCCACTGGCGGAGGCACGCCCTGCTATGCCGACAATATGGACTTCATCCTTTCCCACGGGCAGGCTGTCTACTTGCAAATGTCGGTGGAGGCACTTTATGCGCGAGCCTGCGGCTCGCGCAACCGCCGCCCGCTCGACCGCGAGCTATCGGGCGACGAACTGCGGCAACGGATTGAACGCGGCTTGGCTGAACGCGAGCCTTACTATCGGCGTGCCACGTTTGCCATCAACGGGCAGCAGCCGCAGGTGAACGATGTCCTGTGGCTGCTGCGAGGCGGCGGTGAGTAGGCGGAGCTATTTGAGCTGCTTCAGTATCTCGAGCGTCTGCTGCCAGAACATCTCCACTGTCCGAATTTCGATGCGCTCGTCGGGGCTGTGGACTCCACGCATCGTGGGACCGTAGCTTATCATGTCCATTTGGGGGTATTTCTGCCCGATGAGGCCGCACTCAAGTCCAGCATGGATGGCTCGGACGACAGGTTCCTTGCCGTAGAGGCGGCGGTAGACCTCGATGCCCACCTGCAGCACGCGGCTGTCGGGGTTGGGTGTCCAGCCGGGGTAGCCGTCGCTGTGGCTCACCCGAGCTCCCGCCAGGCGGAAGGTAGCCTCGATTTTCGAGGCAGCCGCGTGCTTGGCGCTCTCGCTACTGCTGCGCTGGCTGGTGGCGATGCGGAAGCATCCGTCAGCCATCTTGACCGAGGCCAAGTTGGTGGAGGTCTCCACAAAGTTGGGTATCTCGCGGCTCATGGCCAATACCCCGTGGGCGCAGGCATAGAGTGCACCCAGCAGCCGCTCCTGGCTTGAGGGATCTACCACCACCGAGGGCATTTGCCATTCGCGGATTTCGAATTCGAGGCCAGGCTCGGTGGAGCGCAGCTCAAACACCATCTCTTTGGCCATGCGGGTGGCCATAGTCTTGAACGCTCGCGCACCAGCCTCGGGCACTGCCACCACTGCCTCGGCCTCGCGGGCGATGGCGTTGCGCAGGTTGCCGCCCTCGAATCGGGCCAAGCGCATCTGCTGCGTGCAGGCACCTTCCCAGAGGATGCGGTTGAGCAGCTTGATGGCACAGCCACGTCCGCGATTGATGTCGTCGCCGCTGTGGCCACCTTGCAGGCCGCTGACTTTCAGCAGAAAGGCTTTGTGGTGGGCAGGAGTGGGCTGCGGGGTGTAGGCGATCTCGGCCGTGGTGTCGATGCCACCGGCGCATCCGATGCAGTACTCGCCCTCGTCCTCGTCGTCGAAGTTGAGCATAATCTCGCTTTTGAGCCAATGGCGGCTCAAGCCAGCGGCACCAGTCAGCCCCGTCTCCTCGTCCACCGTGATGAGGGCTTCGAGCGGGGGGTGAGGCAGCGTGTCGTCCTCCAGGATAGCGAGGATGGTGGCCACGCCGATGCCGTCGTCGGCACCGAGGGTGGTGCCATCGGCGCCAAGCCAACCCTCTTTCAGCACAGGCTGGATGGCATCGGTGAGGAAGTCGAACCGCTTGTCGGAGTTCTTTTCGCAGACCATATCCATGTGGGCTTGGAGGCAGACCGAGGCGCTCTGTTCGTAGCCTTGGCTTGCGGGCTTGCGTATGAGGATGTTGCCCAGCTTGTCCCGTTGGGTCTCCAAGCCGTGGTCCTTGCCCCAGGCTGCGAGCCAAGCCGAGATGCGCTCCTCATGTTTTGAGGGGCGGGGAATACGCAGTATTTCGCCAAACCAATGCCACAGGCGCTCGGGTTGCAACCCTTGCAGGGCGTTTGTGGCTGCTGCTGCAGAGGTGGATTTAGATGCTTTCATATCGGGTGGTTTTGTTGCTATCAAGTTGCAAATTTACGCTTTTTTTTCGAATAGGAGGCGATTTTCTTCGGCGGGCGGCCTTGCTGGGGAGTATTAGCGGGTGGGTGAATGAGCGGTAGGGACTTGGTGCGTGGCATTCCCCTCTTTCCTCCCTGTTTGCTCCGTGCCATGTCCGACTGGAGTCGGAGGTGACACGGAGGTGACACGGAGATGACACGGAGATGACACGGAGATGGTGCCTATTGGAGCTTGATTATTAGATAGTTAGGCTTCTAATTCAAGTTTATTATATTGATTGCCAGTTGGTTGTGGTGCAAAAATGGGGGAGGATTGTCAGTTGATAGGTTGCACCGATTGGCGGAGTTGCTCGATGTCGAGGCGCTGGTAGGTGATGCTGGCGGTGTCGGCAAAGTGGGCGAGGTTGGCTTGGTAGGTTTCGCGGTCGTAGTCGGTGGCTTTGCTGAAGAGGTTGCGTGCAACGGCGAGTTTGAGGGCATCGATGTCGAGTTGGTGGTTGTGGTAGCGCTCGATGTCCTTATCGTCGAGGTATTTGCTGATTTTGAGGAATTGGGCATCGTCGAGGAGACCATCGTCGCGTAGGTTGCGTTCGATGTCGGGGAAGTTGACCCAGGCGGTGATGGTGGTTTCGAGGAGTTCGAGGTGGCGGCGGTTTTTGTCGGTGTAGTAGCCGAGGTAGGCGTGGCAGGGTTCGACGAAGATGACGGGTTTGAGACCGATTTTGCGCAGGATGGAGGCGAAGAACACGCAGGCATCGACGCAGTTGGCCTGTCGGGTTTCCCACACCTCGTCGAAGAAGCGTATGTGCTGGACGTTGGCACGTGGCGAGGGGTTGGAGGTGCAGGTGATGGAGGAGTAGGCTATGCCGCGGTTGAGGATGTAGTACCAGATGGAGAAGACTTGTCGGCGGACGCTTTCTGGACCGTTCTGGTAGCCCGAGAAGCGGCTGACGGTGCCCTGGGCGAGTATGTCGGCGAGGATTTGTTCGATTTGGGGGTGATCCTCATTGACGTAGGCAGCGAAGAGGTAGCGGAAGTCGGTGGTGCGGCCTTGGTAGAGGAGCGAGAGGGGGCATTCGTTGACAGAGCGGCAGTTGAGGTGGAGGTTTTTGATGTCCACTTCCTCGTCGTTGATGTAGCAGGTGAAGGTGAGGTCGATGGTGCGGGGTTGGCGGAGGCTTCGGAGCTGGTCGTATTTCCACTTGATGGAGGGTTGGAAGGTGTAGGTCTGTCCGCGGCGGGGGAGGATTTCTTGGAAGATGGTGACGTAGTTGAGCGATGAGGAGTCGATGACGATGCGGAGCACGGCGTTGTCGGCTGGCGAGGTGAGGGTGGCGGTGAAGGTTTCGGCTGGTGGTTGGCTGGTGCTGGTGGTGGCGAGTATCATGGAGGGGTAGAGTTGGGAGTCGAAGAGGGGGTTGTAGGTGGCCGAGAAGGCCACTTGCGAGGGGTCGAAGAGCTTGGCAGTGGGTGCAGCACGGCGGCAGGCGACGAGCGGCACGAGGGCGGCTGCCAGCAGCCAGAGGATTACTGCACGATGTCGGGGTTTTGGCTGACGAAGTCGGACCATTGCTTTTTGGTTGATTTGTGGCGGGTGTTTTTCGAGGGGAGCAGCTGGCTGCGGAGGTCGGATAGGGGGTTGGTGAATTGCATGTGGCAGGTGTAGGCCACGGCGAGGGCGTCGGTGGCATCGAGGTATTGGGGCGATTGGTCGAAGTGGAGGATGGATTGGAGCATGGAGGCTACCTGCTCTTTGGTGGCGTTGCCGTTGCCAGTGACGGTTTGTTTGACGGTGGCGGGTTCATACTCGGTGTAGCTTAGGTCGCGGCTCATGGCTGCGGCGATGGCCACGCCTTGTGCACGCCCGAGTTTGAGCATGGATTGTACGTTTTTGCCGAAGAAGGGGGCTTCGATGGCGAGGTGGTCTGGGTGGAAGGAGTCGATGATGCGGAGGGTGGAGTCGAAGATGCGGCGGATGCGCTGGTTGAAGTCGGGGAGGCGTTTGAGGTAGAGGACGTCCATGGCGAGGATGCGGATGTGGGCGTCTTCGTTGTCGAGGAGGCTGTAGCCGAGGATGCGTGTGCCGGGGTCGATGCCGAGGATTAGCATGGCGAGGGAGATTGGGTGGGTGGTTGGATGGGGGAGGAGGGGGAGTGGTGCGAGAGGGTGAGGCGGAAGCGGCTTTCGAGGCGTTGGCGGCGCAGGTAGAGCACTACGAGGTAGAGCAGCAGTGCTCCGATGGAGCCGAGGGCTACAGCCCATTCGGGCAGTCCGACGAGGGTGCCGCCTGCGGCGAAGGCTATCAGCAGTAGGGCGGGCAGGAGGTAGGCAATCCAGACGGCAGCCAGGCCGTGGCTCTCGTCGATGCCGACGCTGACGGTCTGGCCTTCGGCGTATTGCTGCCAGTCGGCAGAGGGGATGGTGAGGGTTTTGGTTTTCGATTCGGCGAAGCCGCAGTGGGCATGTGCCTGGCAGGTGGCGCAGGCACTGGTGGCCTTGATTTCCACGCTGACGCTGCCTGGCTGAACGGCGGTTACCATGCCGCTGTGGGTGGCTATTCGGTGTAGTCTCTCCATGCGATGATGCCTTTGCAGTTTTTGACGCATTTGCCGCGGCGGTCGATGTGGCTGACGTTGCCGTCGTAGACCACCTCGGCGCGTCCCCATTCGTAGGGGCTGGCGTATTGGAAGGCGAAGGGGATGTAGACTTCGCCGTGGGTGTCGATGTAGCCCCATGCACCTTTGTGCTTGACGCAGGCGAGACCTTCGGAGAAGTGGTAGGCTCCTTCGAAGTAGAAGGGGATGGAGAGGTGGCCTTCGAGGTCGACGAAGCCGAGTTTGCCGTCCTTTTCCACGAGGGCGAGGCTGTCGTAGTACATGTATTTCATGCCCGTCGGGGTGCGGTCGTCGTAGTCGATGGGGAGGATGATGCGGCCTGTGGTGTCGATGATGCCGTAGTGGTCAGCCAGTTTCACCATGGTGCGCCCGAGGCGGAAGATGCCAGTGAGGTCGTAGATGCAGGGGATGACCTCGTGGCCGCTGGGATCGAGGAAGCCGTACTTACCATTGCGGCGGACGGGGATGCGGCGGTCGGCCTCGGCGGCAGTCCAGTCGTAGACGAAGGGGGTGAGTGGCTGCATGGAGTAGTCGAAGAGTGCCCAGTGGGCGGAGTCGCCAGTGAAGAAGTGGCCGTTCTGTGGGGTGGTCATTTCTTCGTAGCGGGTGGGCAAGACTTCGCGGCCAGTGTGGTCGATGAGTCCCCAGCGGTCGTAGCGGCGGACGGGGGCATAGCCTTCGCAGAAGGGCATGACGTTTTGATAGATGGGTGGGAAGACCTGTTGCCCGTTGGTGTCGATAAAGGTGCAGGCGATGCTGAAGCTGTCAAGGTCAATAAGCACTGGTGCCAAGCCTTCAGAGAAGTTGCCTGCCTGTCGGTATTGCAGGGGGATGACCACTTCGCCGCGCATGTTGAGGTGACCCATGCGGCCTTCGCTGATGGCGAGGATGCGTCCTTCGGCGGGGTAGTCGAGGTCGGAGTAGAGGCAGGGAACAATCTCATTGCCCTCGCGGTCAATCATTCCGCAGTGGCTGCGGTCGAGATAGACTTTGCAGTAGTCGCCGTGGAAGTGGTCGACGTAGGCATAGCGGTTGGGGGCGATGGTGGTGCCGTCGGCTCGGCGGAAGCCGTAGAGGGTGCCGTCGGTGGTGGTCTGGATGCCATCGATGAAGACGAGTTCGCATCCGCAGGCCTCATCGTCGACATATTCCACGGTCTGCGCTGCGGCGGCCAGGGGGCAGAGCAGGGCTGCGAGGGCGACGAGGAGGGTGCGGAGGTGGGTCATATACGCTCGATGGTTTCGGCTGGGCACCAGCCAATGGTGCCGTCGGCGATCTGTATCTTGCACCAGTCGGAGAGCTGGTCGAGGATGCTGACCTTGGTGCCTTCGTGCAGGATGAGCTTGTCGGCACTTTGCGGCTCGGGCGAACTTTTGACTGCAAGGGTGGCTTCCATGACGATGGCTTCGCTGTGGGAGCGTAGGTGCGAGGTGGTAGTGGCCAGTAGCAGAGCCGATATTGCAGCCAGCAGCAAGCTGACGATGGCGGTGGCGAGTGAGGCTTTGCGCAGGCCAAGGCTTCCGCCGAGGCGTAGGCCGACGATGGAGGCTCCAAGCAGGGCAAGGAAGAGGAGGCAGAGGAGGCTCCACAGGGTGGGGGAGGTGTGGGTACGGAGATTGTTGTACCAAGTGGAGAGGAAGAATTGAGGCAGGGGAGTGATGCGGTCGGTGGTGTGGCTGACGGCGAGGGCAAGGTTCTCTTGTGCGTCGCGCATGGAGGGACGCAGGCGCAGGGCGCGCTCATAGTTGAGGATGGATCGGGCGTTCTGTCCGTCGCGGTAGTAGGCGTTGCCGAGGTTGTAGTAGAGCTCGGGGCTTTCCCAGCCGCTGGCTGCAATCGCCTCGTAGGCTGCGATGGCGGCGGGGTAGTCGGCTTGACGGTAGAGGCTGTCGGCTGCCTGTGGATTGGGCTTTTGTGCCGTGCAGGGAAGTGTCAGCAGGAGGGTCAGGCCGAGGGCGATGGTGTGGAGCTTTTTCATGGTGTCGGGTTGTTGGGTTAGAGGCTGGCTATCATATTGAGGGCTTCGTCGTAGATGCCTTGCTGGAGCGTGGCAGGGTCGCCTGGGGCGAAGCGTGCGATGTCCACGTCTTGGAGCACCTGCATGATGTGCTGCTGCTGGTCGTTGGGCACCTGCTTTTCGCCGAGCTTGAGGCTGACAGTGTCGCGGTTGAGCTGCGAGAGCGGGATGCTGTATTTGTCGGCCAAGCATCCCCAGATGGCGCGGTAGATTTCCTCGTAGAAGAGGGCGGTGTCGCCACTGCCGAGGTGGGCGGCAGCTTTCTTGAGGCGTTTCTGTGCCATGCGGGTGGCACGGCGGCGGCGCAGACCAGCGGTATCCTGCATGGCAGCGCGGTGTTTCTTTCCCCACACAAGGGCGGCTGCTGTAAGGCATATAATGGCTGCGACTGTTGTCCAAAAGCCCCATCCGACGTGCTCATTCGCACCTTTGGGGGTGAGCTTGGTGGTGGGGCGAATATAGTTGATGTCTTCGGCCAACAGGCGCACGTCGTCTTTGCCTGTGGCGTAGGAGGGACTTGAGGCATCGCCTTTGGCCACGGCTATCTGCTGCTCGGCTACTTGGCGAGTGGTGTACTGGCCAGTGGTGGGGTCGAAATAGATGAAGTTGAAGGCTGGAATGGTGTAGTCGCCTTTGGTGCGTGGAATGAGTATCCACTCGTAGGTGCGGCTGCCACTGATGCCGTTGTCGCTACGCTTGAGGTTGTCGGTGATTTGAGGGTCGTAGACTTCAAAGGCGGTGGGGAATTGCGGCTGGGGTGCATCGATGAGCATGAGGTTGCCACTTCCGCTGACGGTGATGCGGTAGGTGATGGCTTCGTTGGCCTTCACTTGCCCCGATGAGAGGCTTCCTTGCACCTCGAAGTGCCCCACAGCTCCGCTGTAGCCTTCGGGGGCTTGCGGTAGGGATTTCACCTGCATGTTGATGCGGTTGGTCGAGAGGGGGCGCTCCACAGCCTGGCGAGGGTTGAAGAAGGGGTCGTCGAAGAGGTCCCAGATGCTCCCTGTGCGTTGCCGCTGGCGTTGCACCATGACGAGGACGTTAAGGTCGAGGGGTTCAATGCTTAATTGACCGCTTTGCTGTGCAAACAAGGCACCACGCCGTATCTCAGCCACCTGGTATTGACGCCCGTCTACAGTTTCTTCGTATTGTTTCACCTGCTGCCCGCTGCTGAGGTCTTCGGCCCAAAAGCCTCGGTTGCCAGGGAGCTTGTCGATGCCAAACTGGCTGATGGGCAGCTGGGTGTAGATTTTGTAGGTTACGATCACTTGTTCGCCTTGATAGGGGTGGCTGTTGCTCACCGAGGCACGGGCGAAGAGCGACTTCTCGTCAATCTGCGTGGCTGGTTGCGGCTGTTGCGCCCACGGGTCGTATGCCTGCCGTTGCTGCTGAGCCTGCTGGCGTTGCTGCTGCATCTGCTGGCTGAGCTTCTCCACG
Source organism: Bacteroidales bacterium (assembly GCA_017455205.1). Classification (GTDB taxonomy): domain Bacteria; phylum Bacteroidota; class Bacteroidia; order Bacteroidales; family P3; genus Colimorpha. The sequence continues at coordinate 22,776 of JAFTBM010000024.1, read as the reverse complement.
CGTATGCTGATGGGGCGCGATTCTATCACGTTGCCATCCACCGTGCAGCGTGCCACTCCGATGGTGTAGTTACCCTCGGTTCGTGCCTGCAGGTTGTAGGTGAAGGTGTTGTTTACCGATGAGCTGGCCTGGCCGTTGATGATGCTGATGCTTGATGATTGCGACTGGTGCGGCCCAGATACCACGGCAAAGCCATCGAGCGAGGGTCCGCGAAAGTCTTTCACCTTGGCATTGACCGAGAAGCGGATGGTGAAGTTGTCGCCCTCGTAGACTGAAGAGGGGGCCTGCACGTCTATTTGCTGCCCGAGGGATGGGGTGGCTATCGTGAGTAGCAGTAGGGTCAGCAGACCGAGGCTGCGGATGATTGGTAATCTGTATCTTTGCATTGTGGTGGACGTGTTTTGGTGGGGCTACCAGTCTTTGCCCGACCTTACGGGTTGGCGTTTCTGTTCTTTCTGAGTCTGTTCCTTCAGGGTTTGGCGCTCGTTGTTTTTCACTGCTTCCAGCATTCGCTCGGCATCTTGGAGGTCTTTGTCGCTCTGCTTGGCTTGCTGCGCTTGCTGTTCCTGCCCCTCTTGCTGTTGTGCCTGCTGGGATTGTTGCTCCTGACCTTGCTGTTGCTCTTGTTGGTTCTGCTGCTGCTGGCCTTGCTGCTGTTGGTTTTGCTGGCTGTCGCCTTGTTGTTGTTGCTGGCTTTGCTGTTGCAATTGTTGAAGGAGCTTCTGCGTGAGGGCAAGGTTGTAGCGAGTATCCTCATCTTTGGGCTCCAACTTGAGGGATTCTTGGTAGGCACCTGCGGCCTGCTGCAATTGTTGCATCCCTTGCTCACCGTTCAGCCTTCCCTGTTGGAAGAGGCTATTGCCGAGGTTGTGCCATGTGCGAGCCTTCTGGTGGTCGGTCAGGTCGTTGCCAGCCAGTGCCTGTTGGTAGTGGTGGGCTGCCTCGGCGTATTGTTTTTGGCGGTAGAGGGTGTTGCCGAGGTTGTATTGCCCACGGAAGTCGGTGCTGTCGGCCTCGAGGGCACGTCGGTAGTCTACTTCTGCTTGATCGTATTTCTCCTTGCCGTAGTCTCGATTGCCTTTGCGCAATTGGCTGCGTGTGGCTTGACTAAATCCCGAAGTGGCTACAGCCAAGAGTATTGCCGTGATAAGAATCCTTTTCATAGTATGTCGTCGAGGTTCCATTTGCGATTGCGGCGTTCAAATATCAGTAATTCGGCTATGAGGCATAATAGTGCGGCCACCAGTGGATATTGGAACCGGCTTTCGTACCCGCCGAGCACGGTTTCATCGTAGTCCTCCTTTTCGAGGTTGTCAATTACTTTGGCTATGTCGCTCAATTCGCTTCCTGCATTGCCTGCCCGCTGATAGTTGCCACCGCCTGCTGAAGCTATGTCGCGCAGCATCTGCTCGTTGAGGTAGGTCATAATGATATCTCCGTTGCGGTCGCGCTTGTAGCTGCCCTGACTGCCCCGAGTGCTGTGTTCGGGGATAGGGCTTCCCTTGGGTTCACCGAGACCGATGGTGCATACGCGCACGCCCTCTTTCCAAGCGGCACGAGCCTGCCCCACGGCATCGTCCTCGTGGTTCTCGCCATCGCTGATGACGATGATGGCACGGCCACGGCTTTTCTCCCACTCGCGGTCGGGGTCGCCGTAGCCGAAAGTCTGCATGGCTTTCTCTATGGCGCCACCGATGGCTGTGCCCTGTGTGGCAATCATGTCGCAACTCACTTGGTCGAGGAAGAGCTTGACCGCGCTGTAGTCGTTGGTCAGCGGCATTTGGATGAAGCTTGTGCCGGCGAAGACCACGAGGCTCACCCTGTCGCCAGCCATGCGGCCTACCAGCTGGCTCACTGCCCGCTTGCTGCGCTCCAGCCGATTGGGCTTCACATCCTCGGCCATCATGCTGTTGGAGACATCGATGCAAATGGCCACATCGCCGCCTGTGCGCTTGGCCTTTTCCAGTTTGGTACCCACCTGCGGATTGGCAAGGGCTACCACCACCAACGCCATACCCATCAGCGTGAGTACCATCTTCGCGGCGGGGCGCCAACCCGACTGGTCGGGAATGAGCCTTCCCAGCATGCTGAGGTCGGCCCAGCGAGCTATCTTTTTCCTCCTTTGCCATGCAGCCACTCCCCACAATGCCCCCACAGCCGCCACGGCCACAAGCAGCCAAAGGTATTCTGTATGTTCGAAGTGCATCATTTGTAGTCTTTTAACCTACATCTCCAACCACCCTCGACGAAGCACTACCTCCAGCAGCAATGCCATTGCCATAAGCCATAGCCAAGGTGCCTGTTCGCCGCGAGTTTGGGCATATTGTGTTACGTCTATCTTGCTTTTCTCCATCTCGTCGATTTGGGCAAATATCTCTTCCAGCACCTTCTTGTTGGTGGCGCGGAAGTAGTGCCCCTCGCTGGTGGCGGATGCCATCTGCCGCATCAGCGGTTCGTCTATCTCCACGTCAATGTCCTGGTAGATTGTTCGGCCAAACTGGTCGTGGAAGGGGTAGGGGGCTTTGCCCAGCGACCCGATGCCGATGGTGTAGAGCCGAATACCGTAGAGCGAGGCTATCTCGGCAGCACTCATCGGGTCTACGCTCCCTTGGTTGTTTACCCCATCGGTCAGCAGGATAATCACCTTGCTTTTGGCCTCGCTGTCTTTGATGCGGTTGATGGCAGTAGCCAGTCCATCGCCCAGTGCCGTCCCGTCGCGGATGATGCCGCTCTTGACTGCATCCAGCTGGCGGATAAGCACCTGGTGGTCTATCGTCAGCGGCACCTGGGTGAAGGCTTCACCTGCGAATACCACCAGTCCCATGCGGTCGTTTTTTCGTCCCGCCACAAAGTCGGATGCCACCCGCTTGGCAGCTTCCAACCGATTGGGTCGGAAATCCTCGGCCAGCATACTGCCCGAGATGTCCATCGCCACCACGATGTCGATGCCCTCCACCGTGGTCTCCTGGCGGCTCAACTGGCTTTGTGGGCAAGCCAATGCCACCACTGCCGCCGCTACGGCTACCACTCGCAAGGCGTAGGGCAACCACCGCAGGCGCACACGCAGACTTTTCTTCACACCATCGAAGAGGGCTATGTCCGAGTGCTGCAAGGCGGCCTCCTGCTTGCGGTAGCGCCACAACCACCAGGCGACCAGCAGTGGCACCGCCAGTAGCCCCAGCAGTACCCACGGGTGGGCAAATGTCAGGCTATGCATCGCCGCCCTCCTTCCTCATTTCGGCCTCGGGTGCCTCGGCTGTCGAATCCTCATCGGTGTGCCATTGCCACACGTCGCGCACAAACCTCACCGCCTCGCTCATAGCGTGCTCATGCTCGTGGGCGAGGGGTTCGCTTTTGGCGAACTTGACCATGTCGGCCACCTCAAATATCTCTTTCAGCCGCTGTACCTCTTCCTTCAGTGCTGCGGTCTCCGCATGCCAGTGGTTGCTGTCCGCTGCCCAATTGCCTTCGGCCAGGGCATCGCAGGTCTCGCCGCTGGTGAGCTCGGTGGCGCGGATCCCGGTGCTCTCCTCCACGAAGCGGCGTAGTGTATCCGTCAGCTCGGTGTGGTACTCTTTTGCCTTGCCCGCCTGCCACAGTTGCTCTCTGCGCAGTGTTTCGAGGCCCTCCAGTGCCCGCACGTCGGGCGGACGTGTGTCGCGGGGTTCACTACTGGCTATCCCCAATATGCGCCTGTGCCCCAATCGCTCCATGAGCCATATTGCACCCACGGCCAGGGCTGCAATGCCCAGCACCAGCAGCACCCAGCGGAATATCTCCCAAAAGGTGTAGGGTACCCGCTGTAGGGGGGCAATATCGCGAATCTCGGCAGCCACCGTGTCCACCTCCACCTCGGCCACCGTCAGCCGCAGCGAGTCGGTGGGGCTGAGGTAGATATAGTGGTCGCCCGCCGTGAAGCTGGTAACCACCGCCTGACGCTCGCCGCTGGCGGTGTCGTCGGCGATGGAGAGTACCTCGATTCCCTGACCCGCCACGCGGTCGAAGTGGCCGCGCAGGGTCGCCTGGTCGCCGAGGGCGATGGTGTCGGGCGTGATGCGAGCGGCGGTCTGCCCGCAGGCCGCCGTGGCCACGGCCAGCACGGCCACCAGCACTGCTATATGTCTTCTAACGTTCATCTAACTGCGTCTGCTTAACAGGTTCTGTAGTGGGCGGACGAAATCTTCGCCCGTGTAGAGTGTGGCCATATCGATGCCGTAGCGGCGAAGCCCCTCCACCGTGCGGCGGCGTTGCTCCTCGATGCGGCTCTCCACCGCCTGCCTCACCTGCCTGTCGCCCGTGTCGACCCACAGTGTCTCGCTGCTCTCGGGGTCGTAGAACTTCACCAGCCCGAGGTTCTCCACGCGTTCCTCCTGCCTGTCCACCAGCCGCAAGGCCACCAAGTCGTGTTTGCCAGCGGCCAATTTCAGTGCGTCGCTGTAGCCCGCGTCGAAGAAGTCGCTCACGAGGAATGCCGTGCAGCGCCGCTTCATGGCGTTGCTGAAGTAGCCCAGTGCAGTCCCTATGTCGGTGCCGTTGCTCGCAGGGCGGAAGGTGATGAGTTCGCGGATGATTCGCAGGATGTGCGACCTACCTTTCTTGGGTGGGATAAATTTCTCAATGCGGTCGCTGAAGAGGATGACCCCCACCTTGTCGTTGTTGGCTATGGCACTGAACGCTATCGTGGCAGCCACCTCGGCGGCCAGCTCCTCTTTGAACTGACCCTGTGTGCCGAACCGTCCGCTGCCGCTGACATCCACCAGCAGCATCACCGTCAGCTCTCGCTCTTCCTCAAATATCTTCACGTAGGGGTGTGCCAGCCGAGCCGTTACGTTCCAGTCGATGTTGCGCACGTCGTCGCCATACTGGTACTCACGCACCTCGCTGAAGGCCATACCACGCCCCTTAAAGGCCGAGCGGTACTCGCCGCTGAACAGCTGACGGCTCAAACCACGCGCCTTTATCTCTATCTTGCGGACTTTCTTTATAATCTCTTCGTCCATCACGGCACGTCCACGCGGTTCAACACTTCGCTCACCACCTCCTCGCTGCCGATGTTCTCGGCCTCGGCCTCGTAGGTGAGACCCACGCGGTGGCGCAACACATCCATGGCCACTGCCCGCACGTCCTCGGGTATGACGTAGCCGCGGCGCTTCATGAAGGCGTAGGCTTTCGAGGCTGTGGCCAGCCCGATGCTTCCGCGGGGCGATGCACCGTAGCTGATGAGGGGCTTGAGTCGGTCGAGGCCATACTGCTCGGGGTAGCGCGTGGCAAACACCAGGTCGGTGATGTAGTTCTCAATCTTCTCGTCCATATACACCTCCTTCACCGCCGCCCGGGCGCGCAGTATGTCGGCTGGCGAAAGCACCGCTTGCGAGCCTCCATTGGACGAAGGCGTGTCGTTCACCACCGAGTGAAGTATCTGCCGCTCCTCCTCGCGCTTGGGGTAGCCGATGACCACCTTCAGCAGGAATCGGTCCACCTGGGCCTCGGGCAGCGGATAGGTACCCTCCTGCTCGATGGGGTTCTGCGTGGCCATCACGAGGAACGGCTCCTCCAGTGCGAAGGTCTGCTCGCCTATGGTTACCTGACGCTCCTGCATGGCCTCCAGCAAAGCACTCTGCACCTTGGCTGGCGCACGGTTAATCTCGTCGGCCAGAACGAAGTGGCTGAACACCGGTCCTTTCTTCACTTGGAATGTCTCGCTCTTCTGGCTGTAGATCATCGTCCCGATAAGGTCGGCCGGCAGCAGGTCGGGCGTGAACTGGATGCGGCTGAACTTGGCATTGACAGCCTTGGCCAGCGTGGTGATGGCCAGCGTCTTGGCCAAGCCTGGGACGCCTTCGAGCAGTATGTGCCCATCGCTGAGCAACCCTATGAGCAACCCCTCCACCATGTGGCGCTGCCCCACAATGCGCTTGCCAAGCTCCATCGTCAGCACATCCACCAGTGCACTCTCGCGCCCGATGCGCTCGTTAAGCTCCTGAATGTTTACTCCTTCCATAGTCTCATATCAATTGTCGGTTGTTATGTTTCATGCGGCCCAAGTCCTCTGCTCGGTTAGCAAAGCCCCTGCACCTTCATACTTTTCACTTCATAACAAAAAGCAGCCCCATTTATTACATGCAAGCCGTCCCACTATCCACTTTTAACATTTTTTTTCACTACCACCCACCGCTACCCTCCGTCCTCCTCCAAAGCCTCCCTTTCCCCTCCCCAAATGCCCCTATCCAGCGTCAAAAAATCACAAAATTCGCCAAAACGCAAATCGTTGAAAATGAATGTTTTGTAATTTAAGAAGGAGAAATGTGTAACTGGCTGATATTTAGCCTCCTGTAAGCTTCCCCTTCTTCCCCTCTTCTTCCCCTCTTCTTCTCCTCTTTTTCTCCCCCTTTTCCGAGGAAGAAGGGGAAGGGTAGCGGGTGCGAAGTTGGAGGGAGGAAAATAGGGTGGTGAAGGTGCTTAATAGGCAGCCGAGCGTTGCAGAGAGGTAGTAGGCAACGCCTCCGAGCGTTGCAGAGAGGTAGTAGGCAACGCCTCCGAGCGTTGCAGAGAAATAGAAGTAGAAACGCTCGGAGGCGTTTCCCACTAAGTAGGCAACGCCTCCGAGCGTTGCAGGAATGAGGTAGTAGGAGGGAGCAGTCGGGGGCGGGAAAGAAGATTTTGTTGGCGGATTGGATATTTGTTTGTAACTTTGCAGCGGCTTGCGGCGGTGGAGCAGTGCGTTGCACCGAAGAGGCAGGCATAGGCGTGGGGGATGGTGAGGAAGAGAGGATGGAGGTGGAATGGATATAACCGACAGGTAATAAGGATATGGAATAACAGAACATAGAGATACATAAACAGCACGTTTGCTATTTGTTTCCGACCTCACTGAAACGTGGAAATTTCATCAAAGGCTCAAAGGAGGACAAAGGCACGTGTTCGCTTTGTGCGAGCATTTGAGTCTTTCCTTTGAGAGGTAATCCACGACCGCAGTGAGGGGACGAGAGTTGCTCGCCTTCTTTTTGCGGTCGTCGGAATGCTCAAAGGAAATCGGTGGCATGGCGTGGAATGCCGACAACCATGCAAGTACACATAGGAAACCTTGTGCGCCAGGCGCTTCGACAGAGTGGACACACCAATCAGTGGCTGGCCGACCAGATGGGGATGGATCGTAGCACCCTGCAGCGCCTTTTCAATAAGCCTTCGATTGATACGCAGCAGCTTTTCCGCTTGAGCCGCATACTGGGGTGCGATTTGTTTAGGCACTACTCGGAGCGGTTGTAGATGTAGCGGATGTTGCCACGTTGCAATATCTGCTACCTTTTGGGTTGCTGTTTTGGCCTACTTTTGTAGCCGTTGCCGTGTGCCGGGCGAGTGCATTAGCACCTGTCGGCCACGGAATTATAACGCTAATATAAGATGGCTGCTACCCTATCCGCCCACAGTCGGCACCCTGTGAAGGTGCTCTACTCGCTTGATGTGTTCGACACTTGTCTTTGCCGCCTTTGCGGCGAGCCGCGGATGCTGCTGGAGGTGCTTTCGCTGCGGCTGCAGCGGCTGATGGGTGAGGGATGCGACGAGCATCTGCGGAGGGTGTTTGTGGCCGCCAGGGCAACCGGTGGCGGAGGACCGTTGGAGGAGGTCTATCGGCGAGTGGCTTTGCACTTCCCGCTGCCAGTTACGCCTGCGGAAATAGCTGCGCTTGAATTGCAAACCGAGCGGGAAATGCTGCGCCCGATTGAGGCCACGCGACGGCTGGTGGAGGAGCTGCGGACGAAGGGCGATGGGTCGGTGGCCTTCATCTCCGATATGTATCTGCCCTCGCAGTTCCTCGTGGAGGTGCTTGCTGAACACGGTTTTTGGTGCGAGGGCGACCGAATCTACGTCAGCGATGAGTTGGGTGCTTACAAGCGCGATGGGTCGCTCTTCCGCTTGGTGCAGCAGCGCGAGGGGGTGAGCTTCCACCGGTGGCACCACTGGGGAGACAACCAACTATCTGATTATAGTGTTCCTCGCCGCTTGGGTATCCATGCCCACAGGGTGGATTATGGCTATCTGCCCTATGAGCGGCAGTGGATGGAGAGCCCAGTGGTGGGCTACCAGTGGGCGGCGATGCTGGCGGGCGTGGCGCGTGCGGTGCGGCTTTCGACAAGTTGCCCTGCCGACCAGCAGGCCTTCGTGGGCAATGTTAGTGCGCCCTTGATGACCAGTTGGACGGCACGGGTGATGGCCGATGCGCAGCGTCGTGGCATACGCCGACTCTACTTCTGCGCCCGCGATATGCACTCCTTCTTCCATATTGCGCGGCAGCTTTCTCCCCTTTTTCCCGAGGTGGAGGTGCATTACCTTTTCATCTCTGGGCCTGCCCTCTACGACGATGCGAGATGCATCGACTACCTGCGGCAGGAGGGTATGGCCGATGGCACGGCGGCGGCCATCGTGGATTCCTGCTCCAGTGGCAAGACGCTGACGGTGCTCAACCGTCTGCTGACAAGCCATGGGCTGCCACCTGTGGAGGGCTATTTCTGGGCACAGATGACTGTGGAGGGCTATCAGACTGCGGCGGGGCACTACCTGCTGGTGGGCGACTACCTGAATGCTATCACCCCTCGGCGCGTCAGTTGCGTGATGGGGATGCGGATTCTCTATGAGCTTTTCTTTTCCCTCAACTTCCACCGCAAGACCTACGGCTACGCCCTCCGAGGCGATAGGCTGCGGCCTGTGCTGCGCGAGGATAGGCATGATGCTTTCGATGCAGGAAGCCTCGCCAGCACGAGGCGAGCCAAACGTGCTAACGACCAGCTGCTGTGCAATTTTGCCGATGGCTTTGCCGCCACTGGGCTGGTGGCCTACAGCCACGAGGTGCTTCACCATCTGGCACTCCCCACGCTGGTGGCTTTCTCCGATCGTCCGCACAAAGAGTACCTGCACTACTTGGCTCGCGTCAGCTGGTGGCATCGTCCCTTCGTGGGGAGGCTATGGGGGAAAGGTAGGGGAGTGTGGCGGAGGGGGAATCTCTTCTATAGCTTGCCGTCGTGGGCGGGTGGACTGCTGCGGTGGGTGCTCACCGATAGCCGTCGCCGCAGCAGGGTGAGCCAGCTGCTGTCGGCACTGAAACGTATAACAAAGCAATTCCATTAGCCGTATGTCAGCAAATCCTACCATAGTAGTCATCACGCCCGTGCGCAACGAAGCCTGGGTGCTGGAGGCTTTCCTCACCAGCTGTTCGCTTTGGGCAGACCATATCATCATTGCCGACCAGCATTCCGACGACGGTAGCCGCGAGATAGCACAGCGGTTTCCCAAGGTGCGCTTGATAGATAATCCCAATCCCGAATGGGTGGAATACGAGGTGCGCACCCTCCTGCTGCAGGAGGCAGCCGCCATTGAGGGCGACAAGATAATCTTTGGCCTCGATGCCGATGAGTTTTTGCCCGAGGGGTATGAGCGGACGCAGGGGTGGCAACGCATTATGGGGTCGAAGGAGAGTGAGATATTCTACTTCCGTTGGGAGAACTGCTATGGCGACTTCGAACATCACGAGAATGTGGCGGGTGCTGAATGGGCGGCGCATTTCGGCCCAGAGATTGACGTGGTGGCCGAGTACCGTGCCCGTGGGCGCAATGCAGTCCACTGCTCGCGTGTGCCGTGCGTCTACGAGCACCAAGCCAGTTATATCCCTATTGAGGATTTGCCCATCATCCACTTGGGCAATCTCAACCGTGCACGCGTGCGCAATAAGTACGACTTCTATTCGGTGGTGAACATTGACAAGCAGCCGCTGGCAAGCAAAGCCTCGCCGATTTCACTTTACCGAGAGTATACCTACATCATCCGCCACTCGACTCCTCGGGGCGAAAGTGTGCAGCTGGCTGGGGTGGGGCATGAGATGGTCAAGATGAGTGGCATCGGCCAGCATTATATTGACGAGATGGTGGCCATCTTCCGCCGTGAGGGGTGCTATCGATTCCGCCACCTCTGCATTTGGGACAACCCCGATCTGCGTGCTGCGGGCATAAACTATCGGCCACCGCTGGCCGACCGCGTGCTGCACGCTTACTTGCGGTGCACGCAGCCAGTGTTCCGCTGGCGGGTCATACGGCTTATCGACAAGGGGCTTCGCTACCTTTTGCGCCGTCAGCAGCGGCGGCAGGGGTAGGCTCCTCTTTCCCCCGAGGGGGAAGAAGTACCAGCGGGAAGAGGCTGACGAGGATGCCCATCAGGGTGTCGAGCGTGTCCTCGGTCAGCATGGAGATGGCTATGGTCAGCGCGTAGGCCAGAGCAAAGGCGGTAGCGCGGCTGGTGGCGCTATGGCGGCGGCTCCATGCACGGTACGCAGCCCAAAGCACCAGCAGCAGGACGAGCAACGCAGCGGGGAGGCCGACGGCTGCTGCGGTGCCAAGATACTGGTTGTGCGAGCGCATTGGCGTTCCCGCAAGGTCGCTTCCCCGCAGGGTAAGAACCTCCTGGATGGCTTGCACCACGTCGCCTGTCCCAACGCCTGCGAGGGGATGGTGGGCGATGATGTCGGCAGTGGCTTCCCATAGTGCCAGCCGTTGGAGGTTGGAGAAGCCTGCCGTGGCGTGGGTGTGGCGGTAGTGTTCGCGTTCGAAGAGGGTGGTGTAGACTATGCGGCGAATTGGATTGGGCTGTCGGTAGACGGGGTTGGCCACTCCCTGCTCCACAGCCCGTATCTCGGCATCGGTCAGGTTGGCTACTCCTACGCTGTCCTTGGTCAGGCCGCTGGCATTGAGGTAGCGTATCAGGGTTGCGGCGATGGTGTAGCCGTTCTGTGCAGTTCCATCGTAGGGGAGGACTGACCGCTTGTTCCACTCGCTGGCAAGCTCTTCTGGGCAGAGGTGGTTGTTGATATAGTTGCCGTTCTCAATGAGGCCGTCCTGCAGGTGGATGTAGGGATGGCCAGCAGCGGTGAAGGTGGGTAGCGGCTGCTGGGCGAGGGGCGAGGGACGGTAGTAGCGTTTGACCTCAATGCCCACTATCGTTGCTGTTGCTGTCATTGTAGTTAGCCATACGAGTGCGAATGCCCAGCGTCGGCGGTAGAGCGGAATTGCGAGGGAGACTATGGCAAGGATGGAGAGGGCAGTGAGCGAGTGAAGGGAAAGCAGCACGGCGAGTAGCCACCCGACGGATAGCAGCAGTGCGAGGCGTGCTGCCAGTGGCGTAGTAGGGCGGTGGATTTGTCCCACGAGGAGGTAGAGCACGATGCAGCAGTTGAGCGAGAAGCGGATATGCGATAGGTGGGGGACTGCTTGGCGGTAGGGTAGGTCGGGGATTGTGTTGAGGCGGATGATTGCTATGATTGAGACCACTATCACTGCTACCGAATAGATAGCGGCTACCGCTCGTCGTGGCCGCTCGGCCAGCGGGGGCGTGGTGAGTATTACCAGCGGAAGCACCAGTAGCGGCAATTTGGCCTCCAAGATGCGAAGGCCATTGGCTGTGTCGCTTGTCCAAAGCATACCGACAAGCAGCAGTCCATAGAACAGTCCCACTGCCCACAGCAGTCGGCTCTCTTTGGCTCGCCGCCATTTGTCGTGCCACCGTCCTTCGGCCAACCAGTTCACCCCCAGCAGCACCCACACCAGGTTGGCAGCGAACACCGAACTGACCATAGTGATGCCCAGCAAGGCCAGCAGTACGGTGTAGATTTGGCGGTGAGCCTTTTCTCCAAGCATCAGTAGGCTATTTGGAGTGCAGTGCTTTGATGGCCGCACCTACCACCTTGTCGGTCCCGATGGTGCCCTGAATGCGTCCGCGGTCGAAGTAGTAGCGGGTGAGAATCTCGCCCTTGAGCATTTCGGCCACCTCCTCGCGATGCCGCTGTAAGTCGCCTGCCTTCTCCTGTTCCACAATCGCCTGCATGGCATCCATCTGGGCGGCAATAGCGGAGTCGTATTCCTCCTCTTTGGCCACTTCGCGCAACTGCCCGAGTAGGCGCTCGGTGATGGTGGAGTAGGTGAGTTGCTTCTCTTTCAGGTAGCGACAGAAATCGGCATAGAGTGCATCGTCCACCTCGAACTGGTCGGCTGGGGCGATGGTCGGATGCGAGCGGACATAATCGGTAGCATAGTCGAAGATGAGGAACTTCTGCACCAGAGCCACGGCTATGTTCGACATGTATTCGGGTTCTACCTCCACATCGGGCTCGATGCCGAAGCCATCGTAGACCACCCTACCTGCACGGGTCATGAAGGCGGTTTTCAGCGAGTCGGGCACCTTCATGGCACGCCCGTTGGCATCGCGGTGGCTGTAGTCGATGGCCTGGATGCAGCGTCCGCTGGGGATATAGTATTTGCTGACGGTTATCTTCATCTGGCTGTTGTAGGCCATGGGCAGTATATTTTGCACCAGCCCTTTGCCGTAGCTGCGCTGACCGACGATGGTGGCACGGTCGAGGTCCTGCAGGCTTCCGCTGACTATCTCGCTGGCCGAGGCCGAACTGTTGTCGATAAGTACTGCCAGCGGAATCTCGGTGTCCTCGGGTGCCATACGGGTGTAGCTCTTGGTGTTCTTCGAGGCCACTTTGCCTTTGGTTTCCACCACCAGCGTGCCGCGTGGTACCCAGATGTTCACTATGTCCACCGCCTCATTCATCAGCCCGCCACCGTTGCCGCGTAGGTCAAGTATCATCCCCTTCATCTCGGGCTTCCCTTTCTTGAGCTCCACAAAAGCCTCCCTCACGTGCTTGGCGGCATCGGTGGTAAACTCGTCGAGCTTGATGTAGCCGTAATCACTATCTGCACCCACATAGCCATAGTATGGCACATTGGGCAACTTGATTTCGCGGCGCTTGATGGTGAAGTCCATCACTTTGCCCGCACGTTCGATGGTGAGCTTCACCGTGGTACCGGCCTGTCCGCGCATGGCACTGCTCACATCGGGGGTTTTCTTCCCCGCAGTGCTTTCGCCATCGACGGAGAGGATGCGGTCGCCAGCGCGAAGGCCAGCCTCGGCGGCGGGCAACCCGTCGTAGGGTTCAGAGATGAGTATCGAATCGCCGCGCTGCATGATCATAGCTCCCACGCCACCGTATTGTCCCAGCAGTTGCAACTTGACGTCCTCCATTTGGCTTTCGGGATAGTAGTTGGTGTAGGGGTCGAGCGAGGCCAGCATGGCATCAATGGCCACCTTGATGGTCTTGCCAGGGTCTACATCGTCCACGTAGTTTTGGTTCAAACTCTTATATACCGAGGAAAATATCTCCAGGTTCTTGGCTATCTCGAAGCCTCTGTCCTCTTGGGCCACTACGTGCAACGTAGGCCATACGGCCAGTGCCGCCAATGCTATCAGCAGTCTCTTTTTCATGACGCTCCTATTGGTTCTATTCCATTAACTTGAAGTCGCTCGCTGGATGTTTGCACCACGGGCAAACGAAGTCGCTTGGCAGTTCATCGCCTTCGTATACGTAGCCGCACACTTCGCAGACCCACCGCTTTTTGCCCCCTTCGGTTTTAGCTTCGGCGGCTGCGGGTTTGGGCTTAATGTGCTGCTGATAGTAGGCGTAGGTGATGCTCGGACTCTCGGTCAAGCTCCGAGCCTCCACCACGTGGGCAATGAACATGGTGTGCGTCCCCAAGTCGATGCTCTTGCTGACCACGCACGATATCACGCTATTGATAAACCGTGGCAAGTAGAGCAACCCATTGTCGGTGCGTAGCTCCTCGGTGCAGCCCGCAAACTTATCCACCGTGCGCCCACTTTGAAAGCCGAAGTGCTCGAAGGGCTTCATCGTGGCATCTTCCGACAGGGGGCAGAGGTTGAACTTCAAGGTGCGCAGTACCATCTCGTGGGTCAGGTTCTGCTTATTGACGCATATCATCAGCTGCTTGGGATTGCTCGTAACCTGCTGCGCCACGTTGATGATGCAGGCGTTGTCTTTCTCGCCTTGGCGTGCCACCAGCACGTAGAGGCCATAGCCTATGTTGAATATTGCTTTCTCGTCTATCATGGTTATCTATGCTTTTGCTATTGCCAATGCTTATTTACCGAGGCTCTCCACAATGGCTTTGGCGAGGGTTTCCAACTCGGCCTCCTGTTGCGGTGCAAGTGCACTCTTGAGGCTAACCATCTCGCCAAGCAGCGTGATGTCTTTCATCTGCTCCAGCTCCGCACGCATCAGTTTCCCGCTTTGCGGTGCCCAGCTGCCATTCTCAATCAGCGCCACCTTCCGCCGCTGCCACGCATGGGCTTTGAGGTCGGCCAGGAGGGTCTCTATCGGGGGGAAGATGCCGTTGTTGTAGGTGCTGGAGGCCAGCACGATGTGGCTCGCGCGGAAGCACTCGGCCACCAGTGTACTGACGTGCGTATGGCTGGCGTCGTAGGCTTTTATGTCTTTCACGCCGCGCTCGGCCAGCATGGTGGCCAGTCGCATCGCCGCCGACTCGGTGTGGCCATAGATGCTGCCGTAGACCACTACCACCGCCTGCTCCTCGGCCTCATATCTGCTCCAGGTGTCGTATTTGCCCACTATCCAGTCAATCCTCTGCCGCCACACGGGTCCGTGCAGCGGACATACCATTTTCAGCTCCAAAGCAGAGGCTTTTTTCAGCACGTTCTGCACCTGCACGCCATACTTGCCCACGATGTTGGCATAGTAGCGCCTTGCCTCGTCGAGCCACTGGTGCTCGAAGTCCACCTCGTCGGCATAGAGGTTGCCACCGAGTGCACCGAAAGTGCCGAAGGCATCGGCCGAGAAGAGCACGCGGTCGGTGCTGTCGTAGGTCATCATCACCTCGGGCCAATGCACCATCGGCGCGAGGGTGAAGGTCAGCTGGTGCCGCCCAAGCGAGAGGCTGTCGCCCTCCTTCACGGAGGTCAGCCTACCCATCGGCCTGCCGAAAAACTGCTCCATCATCTGCCCCGCCTTGGCAGTGGCGATAATCTCCACCTCGGGGTACATAGCCACCAGCTGGGGGATGAGGGCGGCATGGTCGGGTTCCATGTGGTTTACTATCAGGTAGTCGAGCGAGCGACCACCGAGGGCCGCTTGCAGGTTCTCAAAAAACTGGTTGGCCACCGAGGCATCCGCCGTGTCGAGCAGGGCGGTCTTCTCGTCGAGCAGCACATAGCTGTTGTACGACACTCCTTGTGGCACGGGGTAGACATTCTCGAAAAGCGCCAGCCTGCGGTCGCTGACCCCTACGTAGATCAAGTCGTTGCTAATCTTCTGTATGTTGTGCATAGTTGCTATATTGTTGGTCTTTTGTTGAGGTTATGGCTGCGGCACGTCCTGCACCAAGCGGACTGATTGTCCATCGTCGCGGTTCTGGTCTATCGAGGGGTGAAACCCACTGCTGCCGAAGGTTAGGAAGCAGGCGTCTGTCTCGTTTGGGGTCAGTCCGCTCGATGCCCCCCAGTAGTTGCCATACACTCCAGTGTAGGCCACAATTGTCGAGCCTGCACGATGACCTGCTGCTGTCAGAAACACGCACCCTGCAGCCTCCATCAGCTGCCAGTCGGTCGCACTGTAGACGTTTCCGTCCCAGCCTGTGTTGTCGGTAGCGTTGACTCCCACTGGTTGCGCCACCCATACGGGGTGGGAATAGCTGTCGGGGAAGAGAATGACTCCTGCTATGCCGTTCACGCTTGCTTTGGCATAGCGGGCGTTGGCAGTGCCGTTCACGGTGGAGGCTGCGCGGGTAGTGAGCAGGTAGATCCACTCATCTCGGGTCGGTGTGCGCCATTGGCCAGGAGTGTCGCAGCCGTTGCTGATAGCGTTGTATACACCCCAATCGGCGTTGGCATAATTGCCAGTCAAACTATTGGTGTAGTCGCCCCCAGGGTAGTAGTCGGCGTTGTTGGTGGAGGTGCTCCAGGGTTGGTAGGCCACCGCGCCACTGTTCCATCCGCTGGTTCCCCAGCCGAAGAGGTCTATCCAGCCGTTGTAGGTGGAGGATGCTCCGGAATTGCTGTGGAAGATAGTGTCGTACTGCTTTTCGGCGAAGCGCCAAGTACCCTGCGCCGTGCCGCCGTCGGCAGTGGCGTGGGTGCCTTGCGCGGCGTTGTACTGAAGGTTGCCCCGCGAGAAGTATACCTTCTGCCCGTCGGCCACCGAGAATTCCCCAGGCAATGCCCCGCAGGTGATAGCTACGGGAGCCACAAACGTTAGGTGGAGCGTAACCACGCTGTCGCAGCCGGCGGCGCTGGTCAGCGTGTCGAGGTAGTCGCCGCTGGCGGTGTAGGTGTGTCCGTGCCAAGTGTAGCTGCTTGCGGTGGTCGCTGCCGTGGTGTCGCCCGTGCTGCCGTGGAGGATGGTCAGGCGGAGCGTAACCACGCTGTCGTAGCCCGAGCTGGTGGCCACAAAGTGGATGGCCGTGCTGTCATCCGCCGTGTAGGTGCGTCCGTCGATCCAGGTGAGGCTGTCGCAGGCCGACCGAGTGTCCACCCCCCAGCGGGTGTTCGGATTTATCCGAGCGGCCTCCAAGTGCAGGCTGTCGATGACGTGCTGCTGCCGCTCCACGGTGGCATCCATCTGTGCAGCCCAAGCGTTGAGGGTGGCTGTGAGGGTCTGCAGGTTCACTGCATCGAGGTATTCGGTCGGGTCGCTGACCCCCTTCAGTTGGCCACCTGCCGCGTTGCCGCGAGCCACCACGGCGGCCAAAGTTTGGCTCTCGGTGTAGGCCGTCAGGTAGCCCGCGTCGTTGACGAAGGCACTGACTGCCGTCGGGAGGTTGGTGAGGCTCTGGTAGTCGCGGTCCCAAGCGAGGAACTGCGGATCGCGCTCGCTGACGTCGAGGTGCCGCCAATCGAGGCTGTCCACCACTGCTGCATGCATCGCGTAGGGCACGCTGAGCACTTGCTGCACCGTGGAAGTCGCATAGTGGTTGCCTCCGTCGGGGTCGATCTCGGTGCGCAGGAAGTAGGCTGCACTGTCCCAGGCGATGCCCTCCAAGCCATCGATGACGTAGGTGAACAGTCCGCCTGCATCAGTGCGCACCACCGCCCGCTCGCTCCACACGGTGGTGCCTTGCGAGTGGTCGCGAAGCAAGGTGAGCCGCAGTCCGATGTTGGACGATACGACCACCGTCCCACTATCGGTTCGCGCCACAGCCTGGTACACCATCTTCTGCGTCCCCTGTGCCGAAACGCCTGCCGCAGCCAGCAGCAGCGTCATCGCCATCCACACTCCTTTTGCCCACCTCTTTGCCTGTTCTTTCATTGTGTTCGGTATGTTTTCAGTTTCATCTTTGCCTCGGCCTGCCACTTCCGCAGCCCGCTTTTCCCGCCTTGCGGCAGTTAATATCAACCCAATGTGCTGACTTCCAACTGCTATTGTCGAAAGCCCGCACCTTGTTTCTGCCACAAAACTACAAAAAATTTGCCACCCGTGCAAACATTAATCGCAAATCCGTGTGTTTTTTCTTCTGTTGGTGTTTTTGTAGGGGAGGCTGCCCGAGGTGCATTCCAGAGTGTAGGAGCGGATGTTGTAAGTCGCTATGAAACAGTGCACTATGTGTATGCACGCAGTCCAACTCATTCATTTTCAGCTTCTCGTAGGGACTTGGCCCGTGTTTGGCCCGTGTCAGGTCCGTGTCAGGTTCGTGTCAGGTCCGACTCCACTCGGAGGTGACACGGACCTGACACGGAGTTGACACGGAGATGACACGGACCAAGTGGGAATTGAGAATTGAAAATTGAGAATTGGATGGAAAATTGAGAATTGGGAATTGAAAATCGAAAATCGACAGGGGAGAGTGGAGCGGAGGTGCGAAATAAATTTGTGGAGGTACACAATTATTCGTAACTTTGCACTGCCAATGATGATTGACAGATGACGCTACTCATTGTGTTTCTGTTGGGTGCGATGGCGATATCGTTCCTCTGCTCGGTGCTGGAGTCGGTGCTGATGTCCACGCCGCTATCGTATATCACCATGCGCGAGGACGAGGGCAATCGGGCGGCGGCACTCTTCAAACAATACAAGCAGGATAATGCGCGGGCAATAGCGGCCATATTGAGCCTCAACACGATAGCCAACACCATCGGTGCGGCTGGCGTGGGGCGGCAGGCAGCGGTGGCGTTGGACAGTGTGCCCTTCGGGGTGGTGTCGGGCGTTACGACGGTGCTGATATTGCTTTTCAGCGAGATTATCCCCAAGACCATAGGCACTACGCACTGGCGGCATCTGATGGGCTTCACGGCATATACGATACGGGTGCTGATAGTGCTGCTGTATCCAGTGGTGGTGGTGGTGCAGTGGCTGACACGGCTGGTGGCGCGGCACGGTGCGGAGGAGGCAGCGGTGAGCCGCGAGGAGGTGGCTGCAATGGCCGATATGGGTGAGGACGAGGGAGTGATCGACGAGGATGAGAACAAAATTATACAAAACGTCATCAAGCTGGGCGAGATAAAGGCCTACGATGTGATGACGCCGAGGGTGGTAGCGGCTACGGCCCCCGAGACAATGACCCTGCGCGAATTCTACCAGCAGGAGGATTGCTCCCACTTCTCGCGCATACCCGTCTATGCCGAGGAGGAGGATTTCCTGACGGGCTACGTGCTGCGCAGCGAGGCATTGGAGGAGTTGGCCGAAGACCACTTCGGCAAGACGCTGGGCGAGATCAAGCGCAGCCTACCCCTCTTCAACGAGGAGATGTCGGTGGCCGATATCTGGGACAACCTTTTGCGGCACAAAGAGCAGATAGCTGGCATCATCGACGAGTACGGAGCCTTTCAAGGCATACTGACGCTGGAGGATATCATCGAGACCATCCTCGGGCTGGAGATCATCGACGAGAACGATGAGGTGAGCGATATGCAGCAGTATGCACGGGAGCGGTGGCAGCAGCGGCAGCGGCGTTTCAAAGAGATAAAGCTTCCAGAATGAGACTTGAGTGCGAGAGTAGGAGATTGGGGATGCAGCTCCCCGAGAGGGGTGGCCAGCAGGGTCGCCCACAACCGACAAACCAAACCAACAATAGACAATGAACGCAGTTGACATTGCACTAATCCTTATCAACCTGGCCGGGGCGATGGCCGTCTTTCTTTTCGCCATGAAGCTCATGAGTGAGGGGCTTCAGAAATTTGCAGGCAGCAAGATGCGCCACTGGTTGAGCAAGATCACGGGCAAGCCCTTGAGTGGCATCCTGGCTGGTGCGGGGGTAACGGCTGCCATCCAGAGTTCGACGGCCACCACGGTGATGGTGGTGGGCTTTGCAGGAGCGGGGTTGCTCACGCTGGGTGGGGCGGTGGCCGTGGTGATGGGTGCCAACATCGGTACCACCATCACGGCGTGGATTATTGCCCTCTTCGGTCTCGACAGTGGGGGCGAGGGGAGCGGCATTCCGTTCCTCCCGATGCTGCTGGGTACGGTCAGCCTCTTTTTCATATTCAGCAAGAAGAGCCGGATGCAATACCTCGGGCAGACCATTATCGGATTGGCCTTGTTGCTTATCGGCATGGATTACCTCGGCAAGGCGATACCCGAGCTCAGCGACGAGGTGGTGGCGGCCATTGCCACTTGGAGCCACTGGGGCTTCTGGTCGGTGCTGCTCTTTATCGTGGTGGGGGCGGTGCTGACCATCATCCTGCAGACCTCGGCGGCCATGACGGCCGTCATCCTGCTGATGGCCAGCCAGGGGTGGATAGAGTTCCCGATGGCGTTGGCACTGGTGATGGGGCAGAACCTCGGCACGACGCTGACGGCACAGGTGGTGGCCATGACTACGGGCACCACGGGCAAGCGTGCCGCAAGGGCTCACTTGGCGTTCAACGTGGCAGGCGTGCTTTTCTGCTTGGTGCTCTTCTATCCGATATGCTCGGGCATTATGTCGCTCACGGGCATCACCGATGACCTCACCTCGGCCCACAACCGCGAGGTCTATCCACTGGCCATCACCATATTCCACACACTCTTCAACGTGGGGACGACGGTCATCCTGGCCTTCTTCATCCCGCAGATAGTGAAGGTAGTGGAGTGGATGGTACCCGAGCGGCAGGAGGCTGGCGAGGAGGAGTTCCGCCTGGCTTATATCGAACCCAATCTGCTCTCCACGGCTGAGCTCAACCTGCAGAGTGCCAAAGGGGAGATTGAGGAGTTCTCGAAGCGTGTGCTGCGGATGTACACCTTCCTGCCAGGGTTGCGCACGGCGGGTAGCGAGGAGGAGTTTGAGGCTACGATGGAACGGATAGTGAAGTATGAAGGCATCACCGACCGGATGGAGATGGAGATATCAAAGTTCCTCACACGGGTGGGCAGCGGCGACGTCAGCCAGCACGCTTCGGAGCGGGTCAGCTCGATGCTGAGGATTATCGACAATCTGGAGAGCATCGGCGATGCGGTCTATCAGATAGCGATGACTCGCAAAAACAAACGCGAGGATGCAATCCACTTCGACGATAGGCTCAACGCCAACCTGGCGAGGATGAGCGACCTAGTGCAGAAAGCGCTCAATGTGATGGATGCTAATCTGCACGACTATGACCATGTGGACCTCGATGCGGCCTACGCTGCCGAGCACGACATCAATGCCTGTCGCGACCAGTTGCGGACGCAGCACTTGGAGGATATCAAGCGTGGGGTCTACGACTATGCCATAGGCAACGCCTACAGCAGCCTCTATGCACTCTATGAGAAGCTTGGGGACTATGTAATCAACGTCTCGGAGGCTATCGATGGTAGTCGTAAGCATAGCGAGGATTGAGGTGCAGGGGGCAATAATCATCAATTAATGGGCTTTCTATTAATTGTTCGCCCTGAAAGGACAAGAGCTATCATCGAATTTATAGAAAGCACCTTAATGGTGTCATCGGTCATATTTCACCAACCCAACCGAGCCATTGTCGAACTACTGCCACGTCCTGCCACCTGCACGTTCACTGTATGAATCGCAGCTTCTACGAAGCCATAGATTCTTTCACCTTCACCCTCCCTCCATTCTGTCGGCACGATGAATACGGCTTCACTCCTCTTCCAAGCATCCAGTCGCTTTCTGTCAGGTAATGTCCTGTCTGATTGCGCACCAGCCGCAGGTCTTCGCCAATCACCTACCGTATTTCAACTGGAGTAATTATACACCAACACATGGCACGTCCAGGCTATTTGACGAATGTTTGCAGCAAAATTGGCAACACTTACCGTAGATTGCGATTATGATGAGTGGAAAATTGTTCGTACCTTTGCAAAAAATTCAAAACGATGCAAAAGATGAACCTGAATACTCTCTTTCTGGCACTTGCGGTACTGATGGCCACGGGTTGCCACGGGCAAAACAAAAAGGAAGTCAAACAATCAAATAATCAAGCAATGAACAAAATTGTCATTTTCTTCTCGCACGCGGGCGACAACTACAGCGTGGGCAATATCAAGGTGGGCAACACCAAGATTGTGGCCGACTACATCAGCGAACTGACGGGTGCCGACCAGTACGAAATCATTACCCACAAGTACGATGGTATGGCCTATATGCCGCTCATCGACCTGGCCAAGAAAGAGGCCAACAACGGCGAGCTGCCACCCTATGAGGGTGCGGCTCCCGACCTCTCGCAGTACGACACCGTCTTCATCGGTGGCCCCGTGTGGTGGGGTACCTACCCGCAGGTGATGTTTACGCTGTTTAAAGACATCAACCTCGATGGCAAGACAGTCATTCCCTTCACCACCCATGAGGGCAGCGGCTTGGCCAACTGCGAAGGCGACGTGCGAAAGACCTTCCCCAAGGCCAAAGTGGGTGCTGGCTTTGCCATCGCTGGCCACGAGGTGCGCACAGGCAAGGCCAAGGTGGAAAAATGGATCAAAGGCGTGGTGAAATAATCTGCCCCGAGGAGGCAACAATCGTGCCGCCCCGCACAATAAAGTGCAGGGCGGTTTTCTTGCACCCTTCTGTATGGGTTAGATATGGGTTCTTCGATCCTTCTTCCTGCCCCTTAAGAAAGCAGTGAAAACCAGCCCGATAAGTAAAGTTCGATATAAAACCAATAAAACACTGTTCTCCAGTCCCATCACTCCATGACCTCTCGGTGATTTCTCTTCTATATGTTTATGCACAACTGCTGCTCTCTATTCATATAGACTTGATATAATGCACCACCTTGTCAGCAAAAGAGTCGTAGTCGTTGAACACTACTGCAGGATGAAAATTTCCAAATCGTGTTTTTGTAGGGTACACTTTAATCCTCGGAATAGATTGATAGTAGTGTACGTAATCATTTTTGTCAGCAGGCTCTTGTGGCATCTCGGGCAGGTTTATGACATACAGCAGTGTTTTTGTTGGGGTATGTACCGACAATTCGATATTGTCCTCCGATAGGCGCAGATATTTCTGCACATTGTGCTGTGTGAATTGTTCCCATTTGCTGAACGTTCCAGAATCCTTATAGTAAGGCAGTTTCTCGGGGATGATGAATATCTGGAAATACGGGACGCTTGCACAACGGATGTTGGCAGTTTCTCCAAGCATGTTCTCGAAATAATTGTTGGAGTTCTGTGAATAGTTCTGCATTACAAACTTTACACCTATTCCTGCCGAGACAATCCCATCCCGAAGAATTGTAATATCAACCTTCTTGTCAATATAACGCCCTTCGATATTACACTCTCTGCCTTCGCCGATTCCGAGAGACTGAACCTCATAGCCTCCGCCTAACCGTGACTCTAAATCAGCGGCTATTGCTCCGTGGAGTACCTTAAGTTTCTCATTGCTGCGTGACCCCGTACTCAAAAAGGTCTTAAAAGAGTTCGAGATTACCCTTAGAAATTCGTGATTGTCCATATTTTTCTGATAATTTGTAATTCAAATATTGCTCAACATCTCTTGAGGCAAAAGTATAATAACC